>JAESQX010000108.1 GCA_016764875.1 Gammaproteobacteria bacterium | reverse complement strand
TTAATACCGGGAATGCCCGCCTGGTTCTTCAACTTGACATATATTTTCCCGATGGTATTGTGTTCGGCCCTTTTCGGTGACCGTCAATTGCGGTTGATTCCGGGAAGGGATACATAATGAAACCCCGGGCCACATCGGGATACCCCAGCAGCTCAAAAAACACGGAGCAGCAAGACAAAGTCTTGGTTGCATGGGGGACTCGCGGCGATACAAATGTTGCAGTAAGCCAGATCGGATTTTGCTAAGTAGTGCAAGAGCAGTTATCTGTATGCTAAACGTTCGTTGAAACCCGCCAGCGTTCCGGCAATTTGCATGAGACAACTGGATATATGAAAAGCAATAGCATAATCCCACCAAAATTCGGGTTTCCTCAAAAAAACGGTTTATACGATCCTGCTAATGAAAAAGATTCCTGCGGTGTCGGATTTGTCGCCAACATCAAGGGGAATCCTTCTCACCAGATTATGCTGGATGCCTATCACCTGAATTCCCGCATGGACCACCGCGGCGGTTGTGGCTTTGAAGCTAACACCGGTGACGGCGCTGGAATTTTAATGGCCCTGCCCCATAGCTTTTTCCAGAAGCTGGCCCGGCATGAGCTTGGTGTGGAACTTCCTGCGCCGGGTCTATATACAGTGGGCAATATCTTTTTGCCACAGATAGATGAAGAGCGTAAAAAGTGCCGTGAGACAATCAACCGCTTCATTGATGAAGAAGGGCAAACTCTGCTGGGCTGGCGCGAAGTACCCATTGATCCTCATGGCGCTGACGTAGGGCCCGCCGCCTTGATGGCTCAACCCAAAATTGAGCAATTATTTATAGCCGCTGCCGAGGGACTTAGCCGAGAGGAATTTGAACGGATTTTGTACGTGATCCGTAAACGCTTTACCCATGCATTACGCGGTGACCAGTCTCTCGTCGAAGCCAAGCAATTGTATGCCTGCAGCCTTTCCACCAAAGTAATAGTTTACAAAGGCATGCTTACACCGGGTCAGTTGTTCCCCTTTTATAAGGATTTGACTAACCCAAGTTGCGAAACACATCTGGCCATGGTGCATTCGCGTTTCAGCACCAACACCTTCCCTTCCTGGGACCGCGCCCAACCAAACCGCTTCATGAGTCACAATGGTGAAATCAATACCCTGCGCGGCAACCTGAATCAGATGGTGGCGCGGGAAGGCACCTTGAAGACTGACCTGTTCAAGGACAAGCTGAAGGATTTATTCCCTATTACCGAACCCGACTGTTCCGATTCCGGTAGCTTTGATACGGTCCTTGAATTTTTACTTCTCGGTGGCCGATCCTTACAGGAAGCCGTAATGATGATGATTCCAGAGGCCTGGCAATCGGATCGCAACATGGACCAGGCGAAGAAAGATTTCTATGAGTTCCATTCGTCCATAATGGAACCCTGGGACGGCCCCGCTTCAATCGTATTTACCGACGGTAAATACATTGGCGCCGTGTTGGATCGAAATGGTTTAAGGCCCAGCCGCTACTACATTACCCATGATGACAAATGTATTATGGCTTCCGAAGTAGGGGTTATCCATGTAGAACCGGAAAACGTCAAACTCAAAGGCCGCTTACAGCCCGGTAAAATGTTCCTGCTGGACTTCGAGCAAGGGCGCCTGATCCCGGATGAAGAACTTAAGCAGGGCATTGCCAATAAAAGACCCTACGGTGAATGGCTGGCAAAGCAAAAAGTAACCCTCGAAGACCTGGGGCATGAAAGTGCCGCAAACTCATTGAATTGCGAAAACCTGCTGCCCCGTATGCAGGCCTTCGGATACACCACCGAAACCATGCAATTCATGTTGATACCGCTGGTCACCGAGGCGAGGGATCCGCTGGGTTCAATGGGCAATGATTCTGCTCTGGCCTGCCTTTCCGACAAACCACGCATGATTTATGACTACTTCAAGCAACTTTTTGCCCAGGTAACCAATCCGCCCATCGACTCCATCAGGGAAGAAGTCGTTATGTCACTGGAGTGTTTTATCGGGCCGGAAGGTAATCTGCTGGACACTAAAGAATCCCACGCCCACCGGCTGAGCCTGTCGCACCCGATTCTTTCCAACAAGCAGCTGTCCAACATTAAATATATGGACCACCAGGGCATGCGCTCCAGGGTAATTGATATTACCTATGACCCAAGTGCGCTCAGCCACTATAACGAGTCACTGATTGGTATCTGCCAAGAGGCCTCTGACGCCATCGCTGCAGGCTACGCTTTTATAATCCTCTCTGACCGGGCCATCTCCGACACCCGGATCGGGATCAGCGCACTGGTTGCCTGCGGGGCGGTTCACCATCATCTGGTAAGCCGCCATTTAAGAACACGCATCGGTATCGTGGTGGAAACTGGTGAGGCAAGAGAAGTACATCATCACTGCCTGTTGGCCGGGTACGGTGCCGACGCAATCAATCCCTACCTGGCATTTGAAGCACTATGGAAGGCAAATCAGGATGGCTTGTTAGGCGACTCTTACCCGGATGAAGATACTCTGGTGAATGCTTACAAAAAGGGCGTTGCCAAGGGAATTCTGAAAGTAATGGCCAAGATGGGCATTTCAACGCTGCATTCCTATAAAGGTGCGCAAATATTTGAAGCGGTCGGGCTGGCACAGGAAATTATCGATCGCTGCTTCGTGGGGACCGCAAGCCCTATTCAGGGAATAGGCTTTGACGTTCTGGTTGAGGAAACAGAACGGCGACATCAAATTGGTTTCCCAAAAAATGCGGCCAATCGAATACCGATACTGCCGAATCCCGGAGATATTCACTGGCGCAGCGGTGGCGAGACCCACATGTGGAATCCGAGCGCTATTTTTAATTTGCAGGTTGCCGCCCGCAATAACAACACTGACGCCTACGCTACCTTTGCCCAACAGGCAAACGAACATGCAACCAGGAATTGTACAATCCGGGGCTTGCTGAAATTCAGAACCGATGTTAACGATGCTGTCGCCATTGAAGAAGTGGAACCGGCCAGCGAAATCGTCAAACGCTTTGCCACCGGTGCCATGAGTCTTGGATCCATATCCCCGGAGAGTCATGAATCCCTGGCAATAGCCATGAATCGAATGGGTGGCAAATCCAATACCGGGGAAGGCGGAGAAGATCCCGCAAGATTTATTCCTTTAGCCAACGGAGACTCCAAGCGGTCTGCCATAAAACAGGTAGCTTCCGGCAGGTTCGGTGTCACTGCCTGGTATTTAAGCAATGCCGATGAGCTTCAGATCAAGATTGCCCAGGGTGCCAAACCCGGCGAAGGCGGTGAGCTTCCCGGCAGTAAGGTTGACGAAAACATTGCCCGAATCAGGCATTCCACCCCGGGAGTCGGTTTGATTAGCCCTCCTCCCCACCACGATATTTATTCTATCGAGGATATTGCCCAGCTGATTCATGACCTTAAAAACGCCAACCGCGACGCAAGGATAAGTGTGAAGCTGGTTTCAGAAATCGGTGTTGGCACCATTGCCGCCGGAGTAACCAAGGCAAAAACTGATCATCTGGTGATAGCAGGGCATGATGGCGGTACCGGCGCATCGCCGATCACTTCTATCAAGCATGCCGGGTTGCCCTGGGAACTGGGTGTGGCGGAAACTCATCAGACTCTGGTGATGAATAACCTGCGCTCACGAGTAGTGCTGCAAACCGACGGCCAGCTCAAGACCGGACGGGATATTGCCATAGCAGCCTTGCTCGGCGCAGAGGAATTCGGATTCGCAACAGCCCCGCTCATCTCCCTCGGCTGTATCATGATGCGCAAATGCCACCTGAACACCTGCCCAGTGGGTATTGCAACTCAGGATCCACAATTACGCAAAAAATTCAAAGGAAAACCAGAGCACGTAGTCAATTACCTGTTCATGGTGGCGGAGGAAATGCGTGAAGTTATGGCAGGCATTGGCGTTCGCACGGTGAATGAAATGATTGGTCGAGTCGACCTGCTGGACACCAATATTGCCATTGATCACTGGAAAGCCAAGGGGCTTGATCTGACTGCTTTACTGCAACCGGCTCAAATAATTTTTGAAGGCACGGAAGTATATCAAACTATAAAGCAGGACCACGGGCTTGATAAAGCCCTAGATAATGAACTTATAAAGCTGGCTGAAAAAGCTCTGGAAAACGGTGAAAAGGTTTTTATTGAACACGAGGTTATTAATACAAACCGCGTAGTAGGCACCATGCTTTCCAACGAAGTAGCCAAACGTTTTGGGGCGGATATGCTACCCGAAGACACAATCAATATAAAACTTTGCGGCTCGGCCGGACAAAGTCTCGGCGCCTGGCTGGCAAAAGGAATTAGCATCACTGTGGAAGGCGATGCCAATGACTATGTCGGTAAAGGATTATCGGGCGGCAAGATAATACTTTATCCGCCCAGAAGCAGTACCTTTGTCGCCGAAGAAAATGTTATTGCCGGTAACGTTATCCTATATGGCGCCACCGGTGGTGAAGCCTATATCAGAGGAATCGTTGCAGAGAGATTTGCGGTTCGAAACAGCGGTGCGAAAGCCGTAGTTGAAGGCATCGGAGACCATGGCTGCGAATACATGACAGGTGGCAGAGTTGTAGTTCTAGGTAAAACCGGACGCAATTTTGGCGCGGGTATGAGCGGTGGTGTAGCTTATGTATGGGATCCAGATGGAGAATTTCCCAAAATGTGCAACATGGATTCTTTTGAACTGGAGAAACTTACTGCAGCGACGGACATTACCGAGTTGAAAACCCTGATTGAAAACCATCACACCCATACCGAATCGCCGGTGGCCAAACGGATACTTGATTGCTGGGAAGACAGCCTGCATCAATTCGTAAAAGTAATGCCCACCGATTACAAACGGGTACTGGCTGAACTGGCTACGGCGGCAAGCGCCGCTTGATATTTTAGCCCACAAGAACTGGAATCAAAGGCAAGCAGAGAAGTATTAATGGGAAAACCTACCGGCTTTAAAGAATTCGATCGTGAAGTGGGACCGTACCGCGATATCGCCGAGCGATTACTGGATTACAATGAAATATACACCGATCACCATGAAGGTCATCTGACCACTCAGGGTGCCCGTTGCATGGACTGTGGTGTACCTTTCTGCCAGTCAGTAAACGGCTGCCCGGTTTATAACCTGATTCCTGAGTGGAACGATCTGGTTTACAAGGGTCAGTGGAAGGAGGCGCTTGACCGTTTACACAAGACCAATAATTTTCCCGAATTCACTGGCAGAGTGTGCCCGGCACCCTGTGAAGGTGCCTGTGTACTCGGTATTAATGAACCTGCTGTTACCATTAAAAATATCGAGAACGCGATTATCGATAAAGGTTTTGAAGAGGGTTGGGTAAAAGCTAACCCCCCCACTTTTCGCTCCGGAAAAAAGATAGCTATTGTTGGCTCCGGCCCAGCAGGCCTTGCCGCTGCCGCCCAACTGAATCAGACCGGTCACGAGGTTACTGTTTACGAACGGGATGACCGCATAGGCGGACTGCTGATGTACGGTATTCCCAATATGAAACTGGGGAAAGATGTTGTAGAGCGACGCGTAAATCTATTGAAAGCGGAAGGAGTCAATTTTGTGGTTAATGCTGATGTGGGCAGTGCCGGCCCCAACGGAATTGACGTCAATAAACTACTGGACGAAACCGATGCCCTGCTGTTGGCGACCGGTGCCACCACACCACGAGATTTAAAGATCCCCAACCGGGAATTGGAAGGTATCCATTTCGCCATGGATTTTCTCCGTGCCAATACCAAAAGCCTGTTGGATTCCAATCTGGAAAACGGCAATTTTATCAGTGCCAAAGGCAAGAATGTGATTGTCATTGGCGGTGGTGACACGGGTACCGACTGTATTGGTACTTCCCTGCGTCACGGTTGCAAGTCACTGGTGAATTTCGAAATCATGGCCAAACCTCCAGTGACCCGGGCTGAAAATAATCCCTGGCCATTGTGGCCAACAATCTATCGTGTAGATTATGGCCATGAAGAAGCGGCCTGTAAGTTTGATACTGACCCGCGAGTTTATTCCATTTCCGGAAAGGAATTCGTCACCGACGAAAATGGCAAATTGCTGGGCATTAACACGGTAGAGGTAGATCAGAGCTTTAAAGAGGTTCCCGGCACCATCCAGTTCTGGGAAGCCGATCTGATACTCCTTTCCATGGGATTTCTGGGGCCGGAGCACTATGTCAGTGACCCTCTGGTACTAAAACTGGATCCCAGGTCCAATTACAAGGCTGAATATGGGACCTTCCTTACCAGTCACGAAAAAGTATTTGCAGCGGGGGACTGCCGCCGCGGCCAGTCATTGGTGGTCAGGGCTATTGATGAAGGCCGTAAAGTGGCGGAACAAATAGAGAGCTTCCTACGCCGCTGATTTTGCAAGCAGAAAGGGTGTTGCCTGACACAGATTCGGTTTACCTGAACAACCTGTCCAGTGCCCGATTAATCAACTCATCCCTGGGATTTATTGGCTCCGGTTCTGGTTCCGGTTCTGACTGTGGATCCTGACTATTATCAACATCCGGGGCCGGTGGCTTTTCAATTCCAATGGCTCGTTCCAGAATATCTCCCACACGCCGTTGAACCTCCCGGACCACGACGCCGCGAAGAATCTCTCTGCCATCTGGCAAACATCGCGGCTCACTGACCGTACCGGTACAGGCAATGGGAAGATCGTAACCCCCGATATCATATTCCTGGCTATCACGTGTTGCTGTGGAACTGTCCACCGAGGTGACCATGGAAAAATCAATGGCATCATTACTCAGATCCAGCAAGGTTCCGCGACCGGTAACCGCAAAGCCGGGTGACTTTATCAGTAAATCACGGGTGCTGATCACGCCGTCGGAAATAGCCAGAGTACCGGAAAATGAATCGAAAGCGGTTTGCTCACCGCGCTGCAGCTCCCCGGGTTGCCTGCTGCGCAACATGGTTTCCAACTGCCCCAGCACATTGGCCACGTCGACACCGGTAAGCACGCCGTTTTCAAGATCAATACGTCCAGTGCCATTGAGGCTTTGTAGCATGGCATCCGTGTCAGCCCCCTGACCGGTAACGGCAATTTGCAGATTGCCATGGCCACTGACGTAAGTGGCGTTCATCAAATCCTGTAATAGTGGTTCCAGGTCAATCTGACGCAGGTCTGCTTCCACCTGCGCACGGGGGATACCATCATTTACTGACACCCTGACACTACCTTCAAAGGATCCCTGGTAAAGATTGCTGGATACAGGTGCCAGGTCTAACTGTCCATTTACCGCACTTAAAGTCAGAGACAGATCGGCTAAATCCATATCAGCAACAGACAAACTACCTATCTTAAGCTGTCCCCGCACATTCAAGTTTTGTAACTGATCAACAGGGATCCGGGTAGCTGTTGAGCTGGCAGGATCAGATTGTGACTCCGTGGTATCCGGTTGCAGATAACGGTCCACGTTTAACTGGTCAACCGCCAGATCAAATTCCACGGCCGGTTCAGCAAACCCGATAACAGCCACTTCACCTCTGAGCATCGAATCATCAAGCAACAATTCCAGTTCACTGAGCTTAATACTGTCCATGGTGCCATCGAATGATGTGCTCAGCGCCAATTGCTGCAGCACCTCGTTATCCGCCGTCTCCGGTACGCTCTGGTTCAGCTGCTGTAGCAATTGCCTGGGATTAAAACTTGCCAGTTCAAGCCGACCGTCAAAGGCTGGCGTGTCGAATATTCCGCTGGCATTGATTCGACCAGTGGCGTCCAGACCAAGACCTTTCAAACTAAAGGAATCAACGGTCAGGGTTTCCTGGTCCATATTGATCCGGGTGGCCGCTTTCATCTGAAGCGTCACCGGTGAATTGGGAATGCGCTCTGCGGCCACTATCAGTTCCAGCTGCAGGGGATCAATGACAAGATTGTTGCGACTGCCGGAAAGCTGAATCTCCATTGCCAGTGACTGCAATACGTCCCCCAATTCCTGTTGCGAGATGCTGGCCATTACCTCAGCCAGATTACTCCCGTCCAGGTGGAAAGATCCATCAACAGTGCCGTTACGATCCGTCATGTTTTGGGTACTGATATTTCCTTCAAACCGAAGCCCCATTGCACTGCCCGTTAAAACAGGCATCTCAATATTGCCCTGCTGCAGGTCCACATCAAATTCCGCCGTGGCAACAAACGACTTGTCGCTAATGGCGTCAAACCTCTCGCCGTACTGAAACACGGTGGATTCAGTGCCGCCTTGAAACCAACCAGCCGTCTGAATCAGCAGCGGAAGGTCGGGACCCTCTGCATTAAGGGCTCCTTCAACCAGTGGGGAATCAGACTGAACATCGCTGGCCGTCAACCTGCCCTGAAGGCTGGCCCCCAGCAGGCGCGCATCAAGTGTGGAAATAATGACATTACCAGCCTGCAAATCGGCATCGAATTGGGTGTTCACGAAAAACTCTTTGTCTGTAATAGTGCGCAGTCTTCGACCCGCTTCACTGAGCCGGGATTCCCTGCCGCCGCTAATCTGCCCCAGCACCTCCACCACCAGGGGCAAGTCTGGACCAGAGGCATTCAAATCGCCTCGCACAATGGCATTTTCGCTGCCAATGTTACTGGCTTGAAACGCACCCTCCAGGTTGGCGCCTAACAGAGTCGCTGCCAGTCGTGAAACATCTACACTATTGTGAGCTACATCCAGGGTCACAGAAGTCTCCAGTTCAAAAGTTCGATCATCGAGCGCTGCCAACTGGCTGGCCAGTGGTTCTATTTCCAGCACCGCAAACAAAATCGACAGGTCCTGGCCCGACAACGTAAAGTCGCTCGTATAAACAGGAGAACCTTTGGTCACGTTCCGGCCATTAACGGTTGCAAGCACGCGCGTATTCAGACCATTCAGTTCCAGATCAGATAACCGCAGTGTGTCATTTTCCAAATCCAGAGTAACGGAGGTAGTCAGACTGATTTCAGCGGAACCGCCGGGAATATTGTCGCCAGCAAGCTCAACCTGCAAATTTAATGGTGCTAATTGATAACGGCCATTGTCAATGTCGTAATTTACCGTTCCATCCAGAACCAAATCCCCACTGATTTCCGGCCGGGTAGAAGTTACTGCAGCAGAGAGAGTCAAATCGATGGGCACACCATAGACAAGTTCGTCCGTGGTGAAAGTAAGATGGCTGACGTTGTATGCCGTTCCCTTGCTAAGATCCTTAAACCGGACAGTGGCATTTTGTATGTCAACGCCACCCAACACGATATTGCTCAAGGGCAAACCAGCATCGTCATCACCAGGACCTGATTCCTGAGCCACGGGAGCGGATGACAGGTCCACCCAATTGGCTACACCGGCCTCATTAATCGTCAGATTAAGCTCGGCACCGTAAAGCTGGACTGTGTCAATTTCGAAATGATTGCGCAGCGCAGGTAAAAGCTTAACCCGCAGGTCCAGGCTTTCAGCCGAGAAGATGAATTCCTGTTCAAAACCGGCGGTGTTGCCGATGGAAACCTGGTTAAGACTCAAACCGAACCAGGGATATAGCGTAAGGCCAATATCCCCTGCAAAGGAAAGTGTCCTGCCCGTTTGTTGTTGAAACTTTTCGGCTATCCATTCCTTATGGTCATTGGGATCAAGGGTGACAACAGCAATTACTGCCACCAGGATAACAGTGAAAAATAAACCTGCAACGGCGAGAGTGACTTTAGCGGTTTTCTTCATAGCACAGCATTAAATTAGAGGTTCCCGGGAACTCAAAAAGACTGACACCTATATCCTTAACGACCGGTTAACAGTCATAGTAAATTCGCCGCAAATAAAAAGAAAGCTGAATAACTACTTCCGCTGAATTCTCAACGTCTGGGACGGCTTACATCAAGCCCGCGAATGGCAGGTGTCATTGAAAAAGAAGCGCTAATTCTCCACCGCGTGAATATCCGTGCCGTGGGTTTCCGTCAGCATCAGCACTGAGATTATGGAAATAACAGCCGCCAGTGCAATGTACCAGGATACGTAAATTATTCCGTATTGGGTCCACAAAAGTACCGCAATGGTGGGGGCAAAAGCACCACCTAAAATCGCCCCTATCTGGTATCCCAGCGAAGCACCGGAATAACGAACATGGGTACTGAACAGTTCGGTAAAAAAAGCCGCCTGCGGTCCATACTGCATACCAAGGAATCCCAGACCACCGGAAATTCCAATCACGATCAGCAGAAAATTCCCGGTATCAATCAAGGGAAATGTGGCGAAAGCCCAGATTCCTGAAAGTACCGCACCGGCTAGATAAATGCCCCGACGGCCATGCCGATCGGAGTAGGAAGCAGCCCAGAACTGAAAGGGTATCTGTACTCCCGCTGCAATTAACACCGCCAACAGCATGGTATTTCGTGGTAGGCCCAGACCTGCCTCATTGCTGCCATAAGCTACTACAAAGGCAATCATTATATAAAAGGTTACCTGGATGGAGACGAAAGCCCCCGCCGCCAGGGCGATTCGACCAGGGTAAAGCCGCAGCGCTTCCAGTACCGGAGAACGGCTGGCGGCTGGTACTTTTTCGGCCACCACCGCTTCAAATGCTTCTCCCGGAGGCATAATGCTCTCACCACTGGGCGGGTGTTGAGCCTTACGCTTTTCCAACTCCTTGAATGCCGGGGTATCTTCCAGATTTATCTGAACATACATACTGATACCAATCAGCGCGACGCTGGCAATAAACGGAATACGCCAGCCCCAACTGAGAAACGCCTCTTCGGATACAATGCCGCTGATTAACAGAAATGCCAGGTTGGCCAGTATTACGCCAGCCGGTGCGCCTGCCTGGGCAAAGGCACCGTAGTATCCGCGCTTATCGGCGGGTGCACTTTCCGTCACCAGCAACATTGCTCCACCCCATTGACCTCCGATTGCCAACCCCTGAATAAAACGCAACAACACCAGGGTCAATGGCGCCAATACACCGATAGTGGAATAGGTAGGCAGCAGACCCACCGCCGTGGTGCCCACACCCATCATCATAAGGGCAACTACCAGAGTACGCTTGCGGCCAACCCGGTCACCGAAGTGACCAAAAATGATTCCCCCCAGGGGTCTGGCGATGAACCCCACGGCAAAGGTGCTGAATGAAGCAATCAAGGCAACCATGGGCGGCATGTCTTCCGGGAAAAATGCACCCGGAAACACCAGGGCCGCCGCCGTGCCGTAGAGGAAAAAGTCATACCACTCTATGCTGGTTCCCGCCAGCGCTGTCATGGCTACCTTGCGCATACTTTGCTGCGTATGGGCATCCACGGTTTCCGATGAGGCGTTTGCGTCAGTAGCCATGTTTACTCCCGGTTTTCATTTTTATTAGCGACCTGCTGCCCGCTGAAGGCCGCCTTGGAGAATAGAAGGTCGTAGGCGGATTGTCTAAGGATGCTTTTCACTAGCCCCTGCACACCCTGGGGATATGAGATCCCTTGAAATGGTTGCTGTTTTTGTGAACAGGTGCCTTTTTTACTCATGTTCCAGAGCCTGTAGTACGCTAACATATTACGATGACACATACCCAAGAACAGGTACTTGAGCTGAAGAACGTCCGCAAGAACTACGGAAAGTTCACGGCGGTTAAAGATATCAGTCTGACAATTCCAAAAGGATCCATATACGGCTTTCTCGGTCCCAATGGTGCCGGTAAAACCACCACCATCAGAATGATCCTGGATATCATCAAGCCCAGTGCCGGAACTATTTCAATTATGGGGGGTTCCTCCGCTCTGGATGTACGCCACGAAATAGGTTACTTACCCGAGGAAAAGGGCCTTTATAAAAAAATGGCGGTCAATGCCGTCATTACTTATTTCGCCATGCTCAAGGGCATGACAAAAAAAGCGGCACAAACACGTACTGATGAGTTATTGGAAAAATATGATTTAAATGATTTCGCCGATGCCCTGGTGGAGACCCTGTCCAAGGGGATGGCACAAAAAGTCCAGGTATTATCCACCATAGCTCACAACCCTTCTCTGGTAATTCTTGACGAACCCTTTTCCGGCCTTGATCCCATTAACCAGCAGGTCCTGGAAACCTTGATTCGGGATATGGCAGACAATGGCCAGACCGTTATTTTTTCTACTCACATAATGGAACATGCAGAAAGATTATGTGACCGGATATTACTGATAGCCAAGGGGCAGAAAATTTTCGATGGTACGGTTGCCGAAGCAAAGAGCCTGATTCCAAGGCGAATCCTGCTGGAAACCCGCGGTAGCATAGATAGCCTTCAATCCCTGGAGAATATTACCGAGGTTAGCAAAGTGCCGGTTGAACCGGGCCTCGATCCAAGTTACCTGGTGCATATCCCGAAGGATACCCATCCACAGGACATTCTAAAACATTGTTTTGATCACAATATCGCACTGAGCCGATTTGAATACGCCGAGCCAAGCCTGCACGATGTTTTTGTTCACCTTGTAGGGGATAGTGCCTGGGAGCAGAGGTTGTGATGAGAATTGTGCGATTGATCGCCTGGCGTGAATACATGGAGAACGTGCGCACCAAAAGTTTCTGGGCAGGAATACTCATGGTGCCGATAATTTTTATTGGCATTTTCTTTGTACAAAGCAAACTGTCACAGGTGACCCCTACCCGCTATTACCTGCTGGTGGATCAAACCGGTCGTTACGAGCAGGCTGTTCAGGCCGCGATCGATCTGGAATTTCAGCGCAAGATCCTGCAGGAATTCATTAGTTATCTGCTCGACAACCGAAAAGAAACTGATCTGCGACTCACCGCTGCCAATACAAGCTCGGCGGCTGATCAATTGATCGACGATGTGGGGGCTGATGAGGTAAGCGCCCTGAATGAGTGGATTGTCAATGGTGGCCTTGATTTCGCATTGACCATGGCGGCTCCATACCTCAGGGAAAACGCGCCGCCGTTCGTGCATCCCCCTCAGCAGTTCATTGCAGCAACACTCCCTGAGGGTATCAATGACAGTGACAGCCCCGATGAAATCGTTGAGCAATTGCGTCCCTATCTTAGTGGCGAACGCGAAATTCTGGTGGACGGAAGGAAAGGTGAGGTATTCGCCTTGATCCTGATTCCTGCCGATGTTGATAACTATATAACCAGACCAAATACCATGCCTACGCAGAGCAGCAATCCCCGAATCGGCATTCAGTACTGGGGGCGAAACCTTACCGACACACGGTTGCCCAATGCCATTGAGCGCAGTATCAACCGCGAGATTCGCCGTAATGAATTTGTCAAAAATGGGTTCGATACCACTGTAGTGAGAAACATCCAACGCACCCGCCTACCCCTGAGCAGGCTGGACCCAACCGCCGGTGAAGGAGAAGAAGGTTTCAGCCTGGCTGACGCCTATCAACAATTTGCCCCCATCGGCTTTGTCTACTTTATGTTCATTGTGCTGATGCAAAGTGTGCAGTACTTACTCAGCAATACTATTGAAGAAAAATCAAATCGTATCATTGAAGTGCTGTTGGCCTCGGTTACCCCCGGCGAACTGATGATGGGTAAATTACTGGGCATCGGACTCAGCAGTCTGACGACAATAATTGTCTGGATATCGACTCTTGTTATGTTTCTGCTTTTTTATCAGACACCGGAAACCCAAGCCATTACCCGGATTCTGGAAGTGATTTTTGACTCCGAGCTAATTCCCTGGTTTATATTTTATACCCTGGCCGGTTACGCACTCTATTCAGGTGTATTTCTGGCAATCGGAAGCCTGTGCAATACCATTAAAGAAGCTCAGATACTAATGATGCCGATGATAATAATGTTGCTGATTCCCCTGACGGTAATGCCTTTCGTGGTGATGGATCCAAATAATACCGTATTCAGAATCATGTCCTGGTTCCCGCTTTTTACACCCTATTTGATGATGAACCGCGCGGCAGCCAACCCCCCAATGGTTGATGTTATAGGCACTACAATTGTGCTTGTATTGAGCATTGTCTTCGTGCTGTGGCTGTCGGGACGTGTGTTCAGACAGGGAGTATTGCGCACCGGCCAGCCACCAAGAATACTGGAGCTTTTCCAGTTAATGCGCAGGGGTGAATAATCCGAATCAGGGTAAATCTGTATAGACAGAAGCTCCCTGAAAGCCTGTCTAGGCATCTGGTTTTGATGGTGGATTGGAATCGCGGCAACTCAAACCACAGTGCATGCAGGTTCGAGTAAAGCAATTCAAAAAAAAGCCTTTTACGAAAAACTGGTTACGACAACCAGGGCATTCCCGAATCACCATATCAATAGCAAACAGCGCGTATACCCCCATGTAGACAAGCATGAAGACCGTCCCGCTGCGCCCCTCATTGAGCAACAACACCAGAGCAACCACGTAAATCGGCAAGGTCCAGAAACAAACCATCAAGCGGCTTCGCGCCCGGTTTATCTTGTGTAACGCCTGCTGTTTTTGGGGATCAAGGAGATCAGGATTCTGCGGCGGGGTGATATTGTTATTATCAGCTGACACTCTAAGTTAAACCTCTCGCAGAGACAGGAAGCAAACTGCATGGCAAGAGTAGCCAACTTGATACCGAAAGTATATGTATCCATGCACAGAGGCGTCTTTGTTGCTTCAAGTTGATCGGATAGGAGCTTGTATCTTTATTGCTGGATCAGTTAACAATCCAATAGCTGCCATCACATATTTGTAGTAAGAATAATTATCATAAATAGGCTATAGAAAGAACCATTATTGGTTGATTCTTATGGGTCTCCTATCCTTTATTATGATTGGCCAAGCCTGGCTTGTGCTTCTTTTTCCCAGGCATACAAACTTTGTGTGAGATTTATTCAACACCTTTAAAAGCCCCATCTTTTTAGCGTACTTATAAAGACAATGAGTACCATGCTAGACTGTTCCACAGAGTAAAAAACTCATTGAGTTGCAATTATCGCATTATGGTTCCACCATCATGGGCAGTCTGTGCGGGAGGATTCACCAGACATAATTTTTCGGCTCTCTTAAGAAATGAAAATTAGCAAAATTGAAATAAAATCTCATGGAAATCAAATTCAGATTTCCTGTTTCATTGAAAATTTCGAGTTGTGGATTCGCGTGCCCTCGGAATATGTTCCGAAGCAACGAGGAGATCCTTACATTGCCGCACTACTTCTCCCCGCCATGCAGACAGGGGAACCTATCGAGCTTCCTTCCAGTTATCCTGTATCGCCTAAACTTCTACGTGGAATTACGCAATTGCAGCAAATTTATCAATGCTGGTTTCCTCATTTAAAACCGGTCGAGATTCATGCTGAGGTGACGACCACTGATGCCAATCGAAGCGGAGTTGCTTCTTTTTTTTCTGGAGGTGTTGATGGCGCCTACACTTTGCTCTCCCATCAAAAAGAAATCACTCACCTTGTTTTTGCCCAAGGAGTGGACATTCAGGTAGACAACCAACCTCTATATCAACAAGCTTTAGAAAAAAACGAAGAACTGGCCGCAGAACTCGGCAAAACACTGATTCCTATTCAAACAAATATTCGCGATTGGTGCCATCCGAAAGGGTTGAAGTGGATGGCGCATTATTGTGGCTCCGGCCTCGCTTACATGGCCCTTCATCTCGGTTTCCCTATTCATTACATTCCTGCATCACAACCGTTTGACTCGCTTGTTCCAGACGGTAGCCATCCTTTAACCGACCCCTTGTGGTCAACGGAAAGTACAGAGCTCATCTATGATGGCGGCATCCATCGCTTTGAGAAAATAAAAAAGATTGCTACAACGTGGCCAAACGCCCTGAATAACCTTCGTGTATGTTGGCAAGATCGGGGATACAACTGTGGCAAATGTCATAAATGCCTTCAAACCATGCTGATTCTAGAAATTTTGGATCTCCAAACCCCATCTTTCCCAAGACTGGACTCTCTAGACCCCATAAGAAGACTTCGAAGTTATCACGAACTTGAAGACCATTTAATAGATGACTTAGTCAAATTGGCTGACAATTACAAAAAGTCAGATATCTACGACGTACTACAGCAGCTAAGACGTCGCGAGCAATGGCGCCGTCGATTGGTTCATACCGATAAAAAACTTTTTAACGGAATGTTAAAATCAACCTATTTAAAATTAGATAAATTTGGAAACGACTGATGATAACGGTACGCAAAGCTAACAAAAAAGACATTAGTGGGATCATGCGTGTCGAACAAAGCTGGCCTGAAGAGGAGCGCGCATCACAAGAAAAAATGGAGTCGCGACTTGAAAAATTCTCAACCGGATTTATTGTTGCTGAAGCAGACAACACTATCGTTGGAACCCTTACCACGTGCCCAATGGTATATAAGATGGACCAACCTGGTTCCTTTTCCACATGGAACGAAGTGACCGGTGAAGGATACTTACCACCTATGCAAGAACCCAATCATTATAACTCGCTGTATATCGTTTCAGCAGGCATAGACAAAATGCATCGAGGCAAAGGCATCTTTGAATTATTGATTAAAAACATTGTTCACGTGACTACAGATTTGAATTATTCATTTGTAACCGCTGGAGCAGTCATCCCTGGTTATGCTAGGTATTGCAATAAATATGGTCATACAGATGCCAAAGAGTATGTATTTTTGAAAAGGGGCGAACGTTTCGTTGACCCTTTTATGGAGCTTTATCGCCGGTTAAATTTTTTTGTTCCAGATGAAAATCATGTTATTCCCAATTACTATCATGATGATGCGAGTCTTCACTATGCCGCTGTCGTGGTTCATAAAATATTGAAGTCGATGTAATGGGTAGATGAGTTGTTTCAGCAAAATCGATAGCTAACGCCTGCTTTTGGTCCATATGCAAAAACTCAGTGAGCAGAAATCAAACCCTCGGGCGGGAGAAACGATAAATGGTGATAAATGGGACACTCACAGGAATATTCAGCTAACTCTTCGTTTTTATTGGCTCGAAATTGTGGGTGTCTAATTTTACTCCCTTATGAATCCATGCCCCTGAAGAGCCTTATTCGCTTCGGGCTGTCCAGAAGAAAATTGCATCTTTTTACGACAACAAATAGCCTAGCATGAGGTACCTCAACAAATGTGCAACAAACATAATTTGTGATTTAATCAATAAATTGATTCTAATCAGTTTCAGTACCTTAGGAGTTGAGTAATGAAAGCTACTGCCGAACTTCAAGTCATCCCGATTGGTAGCGGAGTCTCTGTCCGCAAGGACATTGTTCGTATCGTTGACCTACTGCGGGAATATGACTTTATTATCGAATCACATGCATCGGGGACCAACATCGAGGGTGAATTGAATGACATTCTCTCGGCGGTCTCGCAAATACACGAGGTACTTCACAGCGAAGGCAGTGTTCGTTTAATTAGCATTCTGAAACTGGAGACGCGCACCGACAAGGTTCCCACCCTGGCGGGCAAAAAGCTTTAGATAAAAAGAAGCAGAGAGCAACAGTGACGTTGATTATTCTGGGCAGCCCTTAAAATCAGGCTAACACTATCCTCGCCAGTTGAGTAACCCCGATAAAACACAAAACTATAGCCAACAGACGATTTACGATCTGGCTGCTTTGTTGTAAATGGGCCTTCAAGTATCGACTGACGGCTACAAATCCCGACAAGGCAAGCAGCTTGCCCAGAAATACACCGGCCAGAAACCCCGCCAAGTTGGCGCCTTCATAATGTAAAGTTGTGTACTGATTTATGGCTGCCAGGGCAAAAATCCAGAACGGAATCACCTGGGGGTTCAGGATGGCAACCAATAATCCGGTCTTAATTCCCGAGCCAGCCAGATCATCGGCACCGGCTTTATACTCGCTGGGTTTGCGTGTCCATATAATGGCGGCAAGAAGCAGGAAGGCCCCAGCAACCAGAAATTTAAAAACCGTATTGCCATCCAGGAATCGGCTGATCGCCATGCCAAACCAGACAGCAATAAGGGCTTGAAAAATCTCTACTACTGATGCTGCCAGGGCGACTTCAAAACCCCGCAAATGATTTTTGTCTACGGTGACTTTTACTACGGCGAGATTGATTGGACCAAACGGTAAAGTGCCGGCGAAGCAGACCACGGTTCCAACTATAAAATAAGTGACAAAACTCATGTCCATAGAAATTTATGAGACCGAAGCAATTTAGGAAAACTGTCACCTGGACAGTTACTGGTAACCCGCTGCCTGCAATTTAAAAAGAGTTGCATAATGACCGTCGGCGGCTAACAGGCTCTGGTGACTACCTTCCTCGGTAATTTTTGCTTTTTCCAATACGATAATATGATCGGCCATTCTTACGGTGGAAAAGCGATGTGAGATGATGATGGATATGCGGTTCTCTGTCAGTTCACGGAAATGGGAGAAGATCTCCGCTTCCGCCTTCGCGTCGATTGAAGCTGTTGGTTCGTCCAGTATCAGCACATCGGCCTCGCTGCGCATAAATGCTCGCGACAGGGCAATTTTTTGCCATTGCCCTCCCGACAGTTCATTGCCATCCTTGAACCAGGTGCCAAGCTGGGTTTCAAATCCTCCTGGTAAGTCATCAATAAAATCGGCGGCCAACCCCTTGACGGCCGCTTCTGATATTCTGGCTTCATCATTTATATTTTCAACATCGCCCACTCCAATATTTTCACTCACCATAAACTGGTAACGGGCAAAATCCTGAAAAATAACCCCGGTTTTCCGTCGCAAAGTATCCAGGTCCCACTCTTTAAGATCAAGACCTTCAAAATAGATGCTGCCCTCGGTTGGGCTGTACAGACGGGTTAACAGTTTTATTAACGTAGTCTTGCCACTGCCATTTTCTCCCACAATAGCCAGACTTTCTCCGGGTTTTATATGGAGATTGATATCACTCAAAGCCGGCCTTGTGCTCCGGGGATAATAAAAACTTACATGTTCAAAGCGGATCCCATCATCAGGGTCCGGGCCTGATATTTTATTGCCAGTGGGCTCGCTTACTTTATGAGAGAGGTACTCAGTCAGGTTAGACAAATAGAGATTATCTTCGTACATGCCATTGATGGAAGTCAGGCTGTTGGTGACGGAATTTTGCCCTTGTCTGAATAGAGCAACATACATGGTCATTTGCCCGATGGTAATAGTGGCTGCAATGGCGGCGAAAGCCACCCAGCCATAGGCGAAATAAAAGGCGGCACTGGCAAACAAGCCAAGCACAAATCCCCAGAAACCCCGCCGTAGCACCAAGTTTCTGTCTTCAGCATATATGTTCTTGAATATATCCACATAGCGCTTGAGAAATAAATTGCCCAGTTGTAACAACTTGACTTCTTTTACCCCGTCTTCCCGGGTCAGCACCATTTCCAGGTAGATCTGCATACGCCGTTCCGCCGAGCGGCGACGATAGATCCTGAATGCTTCACCGGAAAATTTTGCCTCCGCTATGAAGGCGGGTACACCGGCCAGCCCTAACAGTAATACGGCATAGGGTGAAAATTGAAACAGCAGGGCACCCACAGCAATAAGGGAAATAAAGTCCTTCATCACATCAAAGGTCTTTATCACCAGGCTCAATGGGCGACTGGATGCCTCCCGCCGCGCCCTCACCAGTTTGTCGTAATATTCTGAATCTTCGAAATGCGCCAGTTCCAGGGTCAGGGCTTTTTCCAGAATCATGACGTTAACCTTGTTTCCCAGAAGCACCCGCAGGATGGACTGACATACGGAATTCACTTTTTGCGCCGCCGTCATCAGCACCACCAGAGCGGCCTCCAGTAGAACGTAAAATAATACCTCAGCCCGGGCTTGATCGCGTACGTCACCGGATTGCTGAACTGCGGTAACAACAGCATCTACAATGAACTGACCAACAAAGGCGATGGCTGCGGGCATTAAACCAGCAATCAGAGTTGCCAACCCCAGAACAATTGTCAGGGCCGCGCTGGTACTCCAGACGATCTCAAGTGCAATCTTGCTGTACTTGAATACTGATAGATATTTGGAAACCTGGTTTTCAGAGGACTGTTCTTGCAATGTGAGCCTGTTTACTAATTTGATAAAGAGAAATCGGGAGTTATAACGCCAATGCCGTTACGGGATTTTAGCATTTTTCAAGCGACAGAAAGGGACCGCATAATGCGCATTTATTACTGGCTGGTTTCGAACCCCTGAATCTTGAGTCGCTTAAGTACCTTTCTGACGGTATTGCGACCGAGGTTGGGTCATCAGGGAGAAATAAGGGTGCGGGTCAATAGTAGCTAAAAAAAAGGCCGCTGGGCTGCGCGGCCATCAGGCTTACTAAGGTCATCTTATTATTAGTGCAATCGATGGGCTACCATCAATTCTTTTTCAAACAACTCCTTAACTTTAAGGAGCTCGCTGACATCATCTTCTGATTCCATCAGCGGCAGGTGAATCTCTATATCGTTAAGAATATTGGTGATGCTACCCGTATCCATGGAACTTATGTCCACGTCAAATGGCCAGGGTTGCTCATTTGTCATATCTTAACTTCCAAGATCTGGTAACTAATTAATCGCTGCCACGGATACTATCGACTGACATTAAGAAAACTCTATAACAATTTATTATATATAGCTTTTCTATGTTTTTATAAATCATTTTGGTAGGCTCTGTTACAAATTCTTTACCCGCTGTAGCAAGAGGTTTACACTTACGCTGGAGCGCAAGAGGCCTGCAAGCTCGTATTAAGTACGTATAAGTATCCAAGGGAAACTGGATGACATCTCTTATAGAATCCTGGGCAAATTTCATAGTCTCACGGCGTTTGATTGTAATAATTCTCGCCCTTCTTTTATTACCAGTGATGATATTCACTGGCAGTACAATCCCGTTTGATAATACAACCGAGCGTTATTTTGTCGAAGGCGACCCCACGAGGGTGGACTTTGATCGTTTGATAGATCTATTTGGCGACTATGATTACCTCATCGTGGGGGTAGAATCCCTGTCCGACTCTGATGATATTTTTCAAGCCGAGACTCTGAAAGCCATTGACGCTATAAGCAATTTTTTCGATTCTCACCGCTTTGTCACCCAGGTTCGCTCCCTCAGTAATTACCAGTACACCCGTGCGGATGGTGATGATCTTAGTACAGAATATCTGCTTGAAGATGTAGATTCTCTGGATAACAATCCACAAGAACTGGGGAGAATCAAAGCCATAGTAGCGGAAGAAGAACTAGCCCTTGGCACCCTGATAAGCCCGGATTTCAAACATTCAAGAATTACTGCCCGGGTTGAATATCGCCGTGATACGGCCGCACACAAGGTGGCCCTGGCGCAGGAATTCTATCAATTTATCGCCGACGAAAACCTGGGTTCAGCAAATTACAAACTGCACTACTCCGGCTATCCATTACTTAGCGAACGATTCGAAACCCTCGCTCAGGAAGACCTGGTAGTGTTGATACCGGTAATGGGTGTGCTGATGCTGCTCATGCTGTATATAAGTTTTCGGTCAGTATTAGCCGTAGTTTTACCGAGTATGGTTATCGCGATCGGAGTACTTGGTGTCAATGAAATTCAAAGCTATATCGGCTCACCCCATTCCACTGTTGATCAAGCTCTTTTGCCCACTTTAATCATTATTGGCGTGGGAATTACAGTGCACGTTATGCTCGAGTTTTATCATTATTTAGGTGTATGCAATGACAGTAAAGTTGCCGCCAGACAAACTATCATTCATCTGTGGAAGCCAGCTTTTTTTACAGCAATCACCACCTCTGCCGGTTTTTACGCTTTGTCTATCACCAAGATCATCCCAATCAAGGATTTTGCAATTCTGGGTGCCATAGGGCCACTGATATTGTTCTTGTTGGCGCTGTCCTTGTTGCCGGCAATGTTGAGTTTCGTCACCAAGGTGCCGGCTCGAACCAGAAAGGTTTTGTCCGTGGGAATGGTAACCCGCCTGACCAACAATCTACCGGATTTCACCCTTAAATACAGAAATATTATTCTTATCGTCGGTGGCGGGAGCCTCGTATTTGCACTACTTGCCTTGCCGCAAATTCAGATCGATACCAACTATGTGACTTTCTTTAAAAAGAACAGTGTGACGCGCCAGGATATTGTCTATCTGGATGATGTTTTTAAAGGAGTAATGACACTGGATGTGGTTCTTGATTCCGGCGAGGTGGATGGCATCAAAAATCCCGCATTTTTGCAGCAGGTGGAGGATTTTCAGGCCTGGATTGAGGCGCGGGAAGCAATAGGGCCGGTTAATACTCTGGTGGATTATTTGAAACAGATTAACCAGGCATTGAACCAGGATGATCCAGCCTATTATCGCTTACCGGACAGTCGTGAAATGACCGCCCAGTTTCTCCTTTTATACAGCAGTTCCGGTACCAATGAAGATCTTTCAGATATCAAGGATTTTGACGATCGCTATCTAAGACTGGTTGCCCCCATTATCAATATGAAGGCATCAGAGACCCAGGTGGAACTGCAATACATAGAGGACTATCTGCAAAACAATTACCCTGAATTAAACGCCATGCTAACCGGCGGCATAATCCTGAAAACAGCGCAGGATATCTATGCCGCCGAGGGCATGTCACGCTCATTCGGTATTGCCCTGTTGGTCGTCAGCATTTTATTCATCGCCCTGTTCCGTTCGTTGAAATACGGGATTCTTTCAATAGTTCCCAGTGTATTACCTATTATATTAACCGGGGCAATCGCCGGAGTATCAGGGGTTTATCTTGATTTGAGTACTATTCTCATAGGTGCCATGACAATGGGTATTGCGGTAGATGATTCCATTCATGTTATGAGTCGTTACCTCAGTGCAAAAAAGCAGGGTATAGCTACCAGAGAGGCTATCGGTAAAGCCATGAATGAGTCCGGCCGCGCCGTTGTTTTCAGCTCCCTGGTACTGGTATTAGGCTTTAGTGTGTTCTCCCTGGCCTCTTTTACAACTATTATCTATATTGGTCTGTTTGGCTCCGCCATCATGTTTCTGGCATTATTATGCGACCTGATACTATTGCCTGCTTTACTCTATCTGGTAGACGGTGCCTGAACGAGATCAGGTTCAGAATTACAAGCGGGTGCAGATATCTAGAGAGCCTCCGATTAATTATTTGACCGCTACAGCTAAAGCGCCTTCGGAAATCTGGTTAGTGAACCGAAATGTAGAGAATAAACCTTGCAAACCCATCACTCAAAACGCTGGCCGCAGTTTCAACTCACCGCTTTCTACGGACTTGTCTGTTTTCTGTGGGCGTTTTCCATCTCATCAACTCAAGCTGAAGAGCTAAACGCGGAACAGGTAATAAAGCAGGCTGACGAACGTTACGATGGCGATACAGCCATAGTTGATTACACCCTGGTGTTGATTGACCGCCGGGACAGACAGCGATCGCGCAAACTGCGTATGTATTCAAAAGATTACGGAAAGGATAGCAAGACCCTTTCCCAGTTTGATTCGCCTGCGGATATTCGCGGAACCGGCTATTTAAACTTTGATTGGGATGATGCCGACGCGGACGACGATTCCTGGCTTTATTTGCCTTCATTGCAAAGAGTCAAACGCATAGCTTCAAGTGACACGTCGGATTCTTTCCTCGGCAGTGACTTCACCTATGCTGACATCAATGGCCTCGAAATCGAATGGTACGACTATACCTTTATCAGTGAGAGCGAAATGGTTGATGGCTTTGAATGCTGGGTAATTGAAATTTCCCCAAAACCCGAATTCAAGAAAAAGGCCGAAGAGGCTACCGGTTATTCAAAAACCCATACCTGGATACGTAAAGACAATTTTTTACAGGTTAGAGGCCAGGCCTGGGTGTTAAGGGGCAATAGAATAAAATATTTCAATTCTTCCGAAATTGAAGAAATTGATGGCATCTGGACCGTCAAGCGGCTGCAGGTTGTCACCACCCGCAATGACCGTCAGGAGCATGCTAGTGTTCTACAGGTGGAAGCGGTAGTTTATAACACCCAGCTAAGTGATGACGTATTCACAACAGAATATATGCAGCGGGGGCTGGATTAACTGGAAGCCTAAATTTGTGAATACCTCGGTGAGTTCCCATGTATTTAATCCTGTCCTCGGAATTTTTTTTCTGATCCTTATCCCTTGTAATGCCGGCTATGGTCAGAATAATTTTTTCAACACTATTAATGTTGATCTAGAAAACTCATCTAATTCATCATCACCCCTTTCTGTACTTGGCTGGATCACAGAAAAAGTCGATTATTCTCTGGAACAACCGGGAAATTTATTCAGTCGTGATGATCGTGGCCTGAGCAGGGTGGAAACCAGTTTGTTCACCCAGTTCGACTGGCAACCCACAGCCGATTTAAATTTGCGCTTCAGTGGCAAGGCCTACCATGATGAAATCTATCGCATTGACAATGACACCCCTTTCACCGGGGCCGAACGCCGTGAATTTCGCAATCGCTTTGAAGTAAAAGACTTTTACATTGAGAAACAATTCGACAACGGTATTTACCTGAAGGCAGGTAATCAGATTCTGGCCTGGGGCTTTGCCGAATACCTTCGTGTTACTGATATTATCAATACCGAAGACCAATACACCTTCGGCCAGCAAGACCTTGAAGACCTGCGCCTGCAGGTGCCTGCCACACTGTTGAGTGTATCCCTCGATGGCTGGGTACTGGACGGGGTGGTCACCTACCGGGCAGGTTTCCACGACATGGCCCCCGCCGGGGACGAGTTTGATCAGTTTATCCGCTTGCGCCAGGGCAACGGAGCAATCCACAGACAAACTCCCGACAATCCCTGGGAGTTCTTTTTCCGCGCGTCCACCCATTTTGAAAACGGTGACCTGCAAATAGTAGCTGGCGACTTCAATAACAACCAGCTTGGCCTGAAGGGAATTAGCCGACCCGGATCAACCAGTCCAATCTTTCAGCTGTCTCAGGAACGAATTCAGGCGCTGGGGGTTGCTGCTAACCGGGCCAGTGGATCGTGGCTGCTGTTTGGCGAAGTGGGCATGCATTTTAATAACCCGCTAATGCCCGATCTCGCTGAGTCCTTTTCCCGAATTGATGGTTGGGATGAAAAGGATCAGCTACTTGGTGTTGTTGGCATCGAATACAACGGCTTCAGTAATACCATAATCGCCCTTGAGACTGATTCGATTCAGACACGAAACCACAATGATGGATTACAGGTTAAGAAGCATCAGCTTAGTGTGGGCACCAGGGTGTACTGGACGGGCTGGAATGAACGACTGGAATTTTTATCTGTCTGGAACAAACTTGCTGACCGTCAAGGCCATGTCGCCCGGGTATCACTGGATTACGACTGGACTGACAATCTGAGTTTTGGCTTTCTGTGGGTGGATTACAACGCCGAACAAGATTCCGTGTTTTACGATTTCCGCAACAACGATATGCTGCAATTGAATTTGCGATACAGTTTTCAAAACTAATTCCGCACAATAGACAGCCCTTAATATTCGAAGATCAACCGCTCATTCCAATGAGCGGTTGATCAGGTACCCCGGGTTAGTTCCTTTGCTGGAATTACCAGGCCCTCCGACAAATTACAGTGGGAAACGACCAATACGATCGCCGCCGGCAATCCCGCCGAACCATATCTCCTCGCCCACCTCGATTGCCGCTGTTCCAAAAATGAAAAAGTCATTCGAAGGATAATCTATTACTTGTTCTATCGTGAGTTCATCAGGATCAACCCTTACCACGCGAGACGATACTCCATCGCATTCACCTCCGCCCATACATTTGCCAGCGGAAGCCATATCCTCAAAATATTGTCCTGCCACCAGTAATGAACCATCCGGTGCCCAGTGCACGTTATCTACATGAAACCCCACCTTGATGACGTCCTTGCGAACCGGATCCTGACCTCTCGACAGACGCATCAAAGATCCATCCATCCAACCACCAACATAAAGCCAGCGACCATCGGGGGATACCACGATTCCATTTGGTCCCGGCATTTCACTTCCCGGTACTTGTGCCCATCCAGTTGCAGGACTCCACTCCCAGGACTGACCGGCGGAAATATTGAGGTTGGTTGCAATGAAGTCATTGTCAGTCTCCAGCAGTGGGGCAACCGAATTGAGACTCACGCCATCCGGTGCCTCGACGCAACCAATCCAGGTCAGTTCAGGGACTGAGCCACTGGCATCAAGGTTGAATACTTCCACCGCTTCCCGACCGCCATGGGCCACGACATACAGCGTGTGTTTACCATTGGCGCCCGGACGCAAACCGAGGCCATGGGCCTGGAACTGGGTACTGGGCAAATCACGGCAGGCGCCGTAGGTACTGGTATCAGGCTCTGCTTTTGCGCTGGCAACAGGAAACACTTCTCTATAGCTATGATCCCGCGTATCGACCAGATACAAGTAGCCTTCTGCCTCGTATCCCGAGGTCACCACCCAGGGAGTATCGGGAATCACGAGAAGATCCTCGGGGCTGATCGGCCCACAAACAAACTGAACTTCGCCGTCAGGTTCGCAGGCAGCGACTGCTGACCCGGCAAATACAAACAAGCTACAAACGGCGATAAAAGAAGCACTGATGATACGCAGACTCATAGGGGTATCCTTAAGCATTATGGTAAGTGGAGGAATAATAAGAGTTATCGGCCTCGCCGTCCATTGCGACTTTACTGAAGGGTTGCGGCCAACCAAACCATTTAGAACCCGAAATTCCTGTTAAAACGTACCGTTTATCCGCAGCGTAATAGTTCTGCCATTGGTATCACAGGAATCCTCGATTTCCTCCAGTATCTCGCGGCTGATAGCCCCGACAAAGCGCTGTCGTTCCCGGCAGTCAATAGCGGGAATAAGTAGGCCGCTAAGACGGAAGGTAATATCATTAAAAGCGATAACCTCCACGAAAGCATTCCAGCGTGGGTCACCGGCGGTAAGTTCGATGTCTTCAAGATCATAGGTCTTGCGATTACTTTCGAAGCGGTTATTCCAGCCCAGACCGTAATTCATGTTATAGCGTGTTACGTCGTGACGAAATCCCAGAAACAAGGTGCCACGCACGTATTCTCTGGTTCGGCGGTCTATACCCAGAAACGGATCAGTAACCTGTGAATCCTGTACAAAAAAGCGGGTATTGAACAATACGTTGGGCAGGTTAATCATCCCCATACGAATACTGGCATTCGCCCTGAAGCCATAGCGTTCACCATCACCAATGTTTCCGTTAGCTGACTCCAATTCGTCAGGGGATGGCGACACATCGATTCGATCAATAACATTTTCCAGGTCATGATAAAAAATACTGGTATCAACTACACCCACATCATTGGGTAATCTATATTCAAGATTCAAGTCGAACTGCCAGGCTTCTTCCTGTCGCAACTGCGAATTGCCTGCGAGGACATTGGAGTCATTGTCATTAAAGTCGGAAGCTGCAACAAAATCCCTGAAACTTAACTGGGATACAGTTTTTTCCAGGGTGCCTCGAAGCTGAAGTGCCGGAGTGATATTGAAGCGATAATCCAATTTAGGTTTAAGAAAATCAAAATCCCGCTTGTTGAAAACGTCTCCGCTTTGTTCGATTTCCGAGCTTTCGTATTTCAAAGTGCTTTCCAGACTCATGCGCGGGTTGAATTGCCAATTATGAACAAGGAAAGGCTCCAGGCGAATTTCTTCCACTCTGGAACTAGAATTTGTAATCGGCACCAGCCCACCGAAATCCTGCGATGGTGAACCGGTCGATGATTCGATAGCTAAACTTAATTTTGAATTCAGAATTGTTTGCGCACGCTCAACACCTACTTCAAGACTCTGCCTTTCGAGCGGCTCCATAGTGTATGAGCCGCGAACTATGCGTTCCTGATCTCTGGTAACGTTATGGAGGAACAGGTTCTTATTTTCATCTCCGCCATCAAACACTTCATAGCGTTCTCGAAGGCTATCATCGTTGCTTTCATTGTTAATAAAAAGAATCTTGAATCGATTGCCATTGGCAAAGTTGTACTCGTAATCGCCTCCGATTTCCCAGTTGTCCCTGTCACTATCATTATCTTCCCGCTCCTGCACAACCCGGCGTGGCGAGGTTTTCAGATCAACAGTCCAGCGTCCCACATCGGTCTCGGAATCATTCAGTCCGTAAAGCGCATTAAAGCGAACACTGCTTTGTTCATTGACCAGATAGTTCAGATTCAAGGAATATTCATAATCGGTCTGATCGCGCGTTTTCTCTTCCCTGACCGCATCATTTGGAGAGAAATCTCCCAATACACTCTCTTCCTTTCTAAGTCTGAATTCATGGCGGGGTGTTGCCTGGGCACTGAATAAAAAATCCAGATTACCTATCTCTCCGCTATAGGAAAGAGACCCACCTGGTTGCGCATCATGATCCCAATATCGAGCCATTTCCGCCTGGTAGGAAAGACTGCTGGTGGATATTTCTTCTAACAGCACCACGTTAACCACCTGGCCACTACCGCGAACATCAAGATCGGCCGATGTGCCACGGATGATTTCCACATAGTCCACCAACTCTGCGGCAATTCGGTCCAGCTGACTGCTGGCCTGATTGGTCTTGCCGGCTGTACGTTTGCCATTAATCAGAACCTGGTTAATCCCGGCTCCGTCACCAAGGCCTCGCCTGCCACCAGCTCCACCTCCACCACGAGATGTGCCTCCGCGAGCACCACCGGTAACACCACTGCCGCCACTGGATCTAACCAGGCCGGGTATCCGGTCCAACATATCCTGAGCCGTAACCGGAGCATATTCGGCAAAGTAGGCCGCAGGGTACACAATGGTGGACTCATCCTCGGAAGCGTTCTGGGAAAAAGCGGTGGGGGAAATGCACATCGTAAGCGACAGCAAAAATAGTGGTAGTTTCAGCGGTTGTGGAACCCTTCTCATTGTTTTGTCCTATGTCTTTGATAGATAGTGCTCACCAAAATTCTTTACATGATCAATAGCCGCACTGAGCTAACATTCAAAATGTTCGCATTCAAAAATGCCCGTTAATATACGCTAATTGTAGCGTAGATGACCCCTTCAATTTGTTATTAATTGTAAGGGTTACCGGTGCCTGATAGCGGCGGTAATTACTTGAGATCGGGGGAACGCCCTTGTGAACAAAGTCATGTGCCCTGGGCAGTGGCCACTAGTTTTGTTTGGTGAATGTCCCTGTTTTACATATCGACTTTGCCGTCCACTTTGTGGCTAGTGTGGCACTGAATCGTAATGCTCACGCAGCACATCACGACCAAAGTCACCGGCAAAATCTCGCCATACCGAATGGATATGATTTGCGCCGTTTTGCACATTGTCGTATTCAATTAAAAACGACAATCCCTGCACGCGATAATAGTGTGGCATACCCAGCTCAACTGATCCTGACCAGGCAAAATTTATGTTATCAAAGCCGTCCTGTTGAATTTTCTCCCAGCGTCTGACGGCGATATCGGCTGACATCGAAGCCGTGTAGGCGGTGATGAGTTCTTGTAGCAGGGATTGCTGCGCAGTGCTCATATCCGCTGCTTTAATCCCTATGGGATCCAGTGGATCAATCGGGTACTGGTTACCGGTGACGATGTCTCTTGGTACTGTATCGCTGGTTATAGCCCTGACTCTTTGGGATTCACTTAATGATGTAACCAGGGCCCTGGCTTTATCCTCCCTCGGAGCGAGTACCCGTTGCCCTTGTTGCTGAGGGGTTTGTGCGCCTTCTCGAACTTCAGCCGGATTCGAACCGAAGAAGCTCGGCGTACTCACCGTTACCTGGCCGGCTACTACTGTAAAGTGAAGCGAAAGGTGATGACCTTCAAAACGCCAGCCCCAGGTTCCATCCACTTCGGGAGTACCAAATAGGGTAATTGAATAGTCTTCATGATCACGTGCAAATCGACCTCCGGACTCAAGTTCATTCAGGACCCGTTCTAATTGAATAATAGCAGTAGCGGCGATATAACCACTTTGACTCAGGCCCGTGCTCAACAAAGTGTGTGCCTTCTCTCGTTGTGGCTCTGACAACTGTTTGAGAGAAATCCCACCACGTTGAAACATCTCGTTTGGTAGAAAGTGCCAGTTCACTCGCTCATCGGAGTCAAATGAAAATGTCGCCTGCCCCTGGCTATCGACAGACAACGCTGCTAGAAAATCAGCCGCGGCCGATGCCATGGTTTCCTCCGCCACGGCCAATTTCGTGCTGAGCATTCCAACTATCAATAATCCAATCAGAATTGGGGTACGCCAGAGAGTTGTCGGCAACATAATAATCTCCACATAAAATGGGCTAACGTGGTCGAACCTAGGTTAGTAGTCTAACCAGGATAAATCAAATCAAGATTAATAGCCTCTCGGGCTAAATTGTGGTTCTGGCCCGGCCTGTTGGAATTATATTTAAGAAGGTATTGAAACTGAACCTTACCCCGATTTGCCCCATTTCTATTATCTACTAATTGAAGATATTAATTATGCGACTGTACTTGAGGATAAATTGTCTGGCATTGCTACGGGGCGCACCAACCCCGCTCTCATCAATTTCATTGTACACAAGATATAAACCGGCATTGGCAGATTGCAGCCAGGCAAATCGGATATTGGTGGCAATTACGTCTTCGCGCTTATTGTATTGCACCAGTGTTTGCAAGGAGATGCTGGGGGTAAAAGAGTAGGAAAGTCGTAAGCGAGCTACGTCCACTTCAAAATCGCCGCCGGGAACCGGCAGATCGATGTCGCTGTGAATCCAGGTTAATTCAGTGCTGAATTTTTCACCGATTCGATAACGAACCGTTGGTTCAAAAGTAACTCTATCGCCGCCGAAGAAGCCACCGAAATGACTTCGAACATTTATACTGAGTGGCGCCCCCTGGTTTGTCATAACCACCAACTGCCCTTCTTCGTGCCTGTATTCTCCAACGGGTACGGTAACTCCACTGACAATCTCAAAGGGCTCCATTACCCCTTCCTGGGTAAAGTTCACCCCGGTGTGAAACTCAAAACCGCTGCGAAACTCCCAGTGATTATCCACGTGCAGGTAGCCGGTTTCCTGATTGCCATCGAAATCCCAGAAACCGCGATAACTAAAATGAGGCCGCAGTTCAAGCAAGCCCCACAGGTCATCGGGCCGATAATGATAGCGGACTCCGAAATCTATTTTGCGGTAGCCACTTCTGGAGAGAAAACCCACTTCGGGATTGAAGTTCTCTCCTACCTGGGCATAGCCACCATCTATCGACCATGCGGGCGTGTTGAAGTCGGCGTTTACCGCCAGTGAACCATCCCTGCTGTTAACCCCCGGCGTATCCGTTCTGGCGGCGAAACCTGATATGAGCGTGGTGTCACCAATTCCCCAACGTCCATCCACCGCGTAGGTGCGATTGTAGTCGTCGCTGGAATTATTAAGCACGCTGCCGTCGCCATCGCGTTCAACATACATAACGCCGACGGATGATCGATTACCGAATTCCTGATTAACCCTTACAATGGAAAAATCATTCTGGGAAGCAACACCGGAAACGGCTTCCGATCGCATTTGCAATAGACCGATATTGGTATTTTTGCCAATCTTACCCGTCAGCCTTGCACCACCTTCGATAGGTAGCTGAGTACCACCGGCCCCCACGCCAATTCGCCGGCTGAAAAATAGTTCAACCTCACGGGGATTACCCACAGCGAACTGCCCGGCGTTCTCCAGAAAAAATGGTCTCTTTTCAGGAAAGAAAAGGCTGAATCTATCCAGGTTTACCTGCAACTCGTCCACTTCAACCTGGGCAAAGTCGGTATTGTAGGTAGCATCGAGTATCAGCGAAGGAGTGACAGAATATTTAAGATCGAAACCATATTCCTCGTTCGAGTGGGAACCGCTGGGTAAGCTGCCGCCTCGGGATACGCTGTTCAAGGCATAGGGAGTTATCTGCAGATTTCGCTGATCAGGAATGCGTATCCCTTCAACATAGCCGGCTTCCGAAACACGATTTATGTTGTACTGCCGATCAAGGGGAGCCCAGAATGCTACTTCGTTGTTGCGACGGATATTGCGTTGAAAATTAATTCCCCAGGTTTGAATGTCGTCAGAGCCATAGCGCAGTGCACTGAATGGAATTTCCATCTCGGCGCTCCAACCAATGTCGGAGATCCTGGCGCTGACTTCCCAGGTGGTATCCCAGTTCAGATTGAATCCCCCGCTACCACCCCGAAAACCACCGGAGCCCTCGTTAGTCACCTGGGCGTCGTATTCGATGCCGGCCGGGTTGGTGCCAAAGACGAATCCATTCTGCCTGTCGTTAAGGCCATCGATAATTACCTGGAAACTGTCGGTTTCATTAAGCGAGGAATCACGGCGGCTATCTGCCACAATAATGCCAGAGGGGTTATCGTCATAGGCCACCACACCAATATAAAGTGCCGTATCGGTGAACCCGATGAATACTTCGGTTCGTTGGGTGGCCCGGCGACCTTCATCGGGAGTTATCTGCCAGAATCCACTGGTGGGTTTAACTTGGGACCAGGCATCGTCTGCGAGAACTTCGCCGTCGATTTGGGGAGCGATACTGAGGGGATTAGCTGTGGTGGTTGGTGACACAATTCGGGATTCAGATTCCTGTGCCACCAGCAGTGGTCCGGACAGGGCCAGTCCGCTGAGGGTTAATAAGCACTTCATTGTGCATCCAAATATGCCGGCCCTTCTCATCAACCTGCCCCCTTGTTCGATTTGTCCGTGAAATTGCCATAAAATCAGCCACGTACCATAGTTGAATCACGGTTCAACATCAATCCCTCCAGAGGCCGAGTTAAGCGCTCTATGGTTAGAACCCACTGGCTGGATATTCATCTTCACCCGGTAAAGCGGTGATGGGATAAAACGTACTGGCTCTGAAACCGAATTTACATCCCCTATTCCTTACTACAGGCCAATACTGTAAATTTGTTAATCGTTGTCGATTATAGCGAGCACCTTGATCCTGATGAAAATTAAGCCACAAGCCCTCTATTTGTCTCATGGTGGAGGCCCTTTACCGCTGCTTGGCGATGAAGGACACACGCAGATGATCGCCTGTTTGCAGAAAATTACGGCCAAGATAAAAAAACCATCTTCCATCATTATAGTGAGTGCGCATTGGGAAGAAAATCTACCCACTATTACTTCCGGAGCAAACCCTGCTCTCATCTACGATTATTACGGATTTCCCGAAGAATCTTACAATATCAGCTATCCCTGCCCGGGCGAACCGTTACTAGCCGACAAGATCCACAACCTATTGGAAAATGCCAATATTGCAAGCAAACTTGATGATCAGCGAGGATTCGATCACGGCATGTTTGTGCCGCTAAAAATAATGTATCCCAATGCTGATATCCCCTGTGTACAGTTGTCTCTTGTGAACCATCTTGATCCTGCTGAACACATTAAAATAGGTCAGACTCTTCGCGACCTGGATCATGAAAATACCCTGCTCATCGGTTCCGGGCTGTCCTTCCACAACATGGGCTCTTTTTTCGCGCCGGATACCAGTGAATTAAAAACAATGAATGAATCTTTCGAACAGTGGTTATTGAACTGCTGTTCCATCCCGGATATTGACGAAGAAGAGCGGGTGCAAAAACTCATCCAGTGGGAAAAGGCCCCGTTCGCCCGCTTTTGCCATCCAACCGAGGAGCATTTGATGCCCCTGCATGTTTGTTATGGCCTGGCGGGCACCCGTTGTACAGAAAGTTTTGAGTTACGAATTTTGAATAAGAAAACAAGCATGTATTATTGGGCAGCCTGAAACGCCGGCGAATAAAAGGGAATAGAGTAAACAACTGTATATTTACTCTGACCCCTTATATTTGTAATTAGCCGCTTATTCCGCAGCTGCTTGAATTGGAATGGATTGTCTTGATGCTATTCAGTCTGAAAAAAAATAGAAGAAGGGGTCCCGTATCTTGGAATATGATATTTCGTGTTTCCGAAACAGGGAATTATTTCTATAGATCCATATTTTACATACCTTTAGTGACTTTCTGATTTATACTCAGATCACATCAATTGACAGTGGACACAGGGAAATGCAAAAACGACTGAATCGATTAGTTGTTACCGCGATTTTGATCTTGGCCATATTGCCGATAACCGGGACTGCTCAGTCAATAAGTTCTGCCGGCAGTCAATCTGAAAGTACGCTGACTCCGTGGGGAGATCCGAATCTCCAGGGGGTCTGGGATCGACGGACAATAACTCCCTTGCAACGACCGGCTCAATTCGTCGGTAAGCCAATCCTCACGGCGGAGGAAATACTGGCTTATGAGAAAGCCAGTGCGGCACGACCGGACGGTAGACCACTTGACTATGGCAGGGTAGGGATTACGGTTCATGACCCTGACGACCTGGATTATGGCAAGGAAGTATTACCCACCGGTCAATCATCGCTGATCGTAGACCCACCCGATGGCCGGATACCGACTTACACCCCGGCGGCCACTGAAAAGAGAGCGACGCGGGCCAAAATCCGTGGCCGGGCCGATAGCTGGTTGGATCGAGGCTTGTCTGAGCGATGTATAACCTGGGGTATCCCCGGTGGATTGTTGCCCCAGGCGTACAACAACAATATTCTGATTTTGCAAACGCCAGCCACGGTAATTATTATCAATGAGATGATTCACGATGTGCGTGTTGTACCCATGGACGGTCGTCCGCATATTCCTTCAACTATCAGACAATGGCACGGTGATCCTCGCGGACACTGGGAGGGCGATACATTGGTGGTTGAATCAACTAATTTTTCTGCCAAGGCCTCTTTCAGAGGAGCCAGCGAGAATCTACATCTGACAGAGCGGTTTACCCGAATTGCCGACAATACCTTACAATATGAATTTACCGTAAAAGACCCTTCTACCTGGGTGGAACCCTGGTCAGTTGCTTTTCCCATGTTTCGAGGCGATCAGCCGCTTTATGAATTCGCCTGCCATGAAGGCAATTACGCGTTGGCAAATATTCTGAGAATTGCCAGAAATCTGGAGAAACAGGCAGCCCAGCCTTAGCAAGTGAAAATGCTATGACAAAATATACAACCCTACGTTCTATTATAAAAATTCCCTTGATTATTTCTCTGCTAGCTGGCAGTTCCGTCGCAATGGCAGCAGAAAAAACACAACAAGCCTGCCTGAATCTTACCTCCCTGAATTTATCCAATGTAACTATCAGGGCAGCCGAAGTAGTGGAAGCCGGGAAGTTTAATCCACCATCGCCCAAACCGAATGCCAGTCGTCGCGATCGTTATCGAGGCCTGCCTGCCTTCTGCCGATTAAAAATCAGCCTGACACCCAGTGACGACTCCGATATAAACATGGAATTGTGGCTGCCTGTTGCTGGGTGGAATGGAAAGTACCTGGCGGTTGGCAATGGTGCTTTCACCGGCAACGTTCGCCATTCCGCCATGATTTATCCGCTTGGCCGAGGTTATGCCACCAGTTCAACTGATACCGGGCACAGTGGTAATACCGCCAGTTTCGGCATTGATCATCCAGAAAAAGTGAGCGACTTCGGTTGGCGCGCCGTGCATGAAATGGCGAAAACCTCGAAACAGATAGTTGCCGCTTATTACCAGAGAGGCCCACAATACTCTTATTGGACCGGTTGTTCTGCTGGTGGTCGCCAGGGTATGAAAGAGGCCCAACGTTTTCCCAATGACTTCGACGGCATTGTTGCAGGTGCTCCAGGTCTTGACTGGACAGGTCGGGCGGCAGGGGCGCTGCGGGTAGCCAGGCATCTTGAGGCTGATGAGTCCGCCCGGCTGAGCTCAGACCAGAGAGAGCTGGTTTATCAAGCCGCCATCAATGCCTGTGACAGTGCTGACGGCCTGAAGGATGGCCTTATCAGCCAACCGGAGCAGTGCCGTTTTGATCCTGCCATACTGCAATGTGACAGTGGTGATGGTTCAGCATCCTGCCTAAGTAAGGCGCAGGTAAATACCGTCAGAATGCTCTATGCATCGCCGGTGAACCCTGCATCCGGGCGCGCCATAACAGGACTTTTACCTGGTAGCGAGCCTGGCTGGACCGATTTGGGCTGGACCGCCTCGGCACGAGCCAGCGCTCTGGATCAGTTCAGATATCTAGTACATGCTGATCCTGACTGGAAAGTAGATCGATTTGATTTTGAAAGAGACATCGTCAAGGCGGAACAAACTGACAACGACAGCCTTAATGCCCTGAATCCCAATCTTCAGCCATTCTTTGATAGAGGGGGCAAGCTGATTCAATATCACGGCTGGGTTGATCCACAAATCTCTCCTTCCAACACTACGCAATATTACCAACGGGTGACAGATGAACTGGGTGGGCGGAGCGCCATTCACGATTCCTATCGCCTGTTCATGGCACCGGGAATGGCTCATTGTGCCCGCGGTCCCGGGCCAAACAGTTTTGATTCGCTTTCCGCGCTGGAAGCCTGGGTGGAACAGGGCATAGCCCCGGACAGCATAATCGCAGTCCACCGAACAGATGGCGAAGTAGATCGCAGTCGTCCGTTATGCCCTTTTCCTGAAGTCGCGGCCTATGATGGTACCGGTAGCATTGACGAAGCTGAGAATTTTGAGTGCAGAATACCGTAGGCAGAATATTTTTATGGCGATCCAGATAGTTAGTCTTATTAAAATAAAATATTTTAAATAAGACTAGGGTGCTCCCATAGCCTGTCGCATCAACTGGTTCTTAACAATCCCTGTACGATCAACGCCACTCATTCCAGCATTACGTAACCAGCGCACCGGCAGAGCCTGCTCTGCAAATAAATGTTTGAACCCTTCCATCAGCCACATCATGCCCAGATTGTGACCAATACGTTGACGCTGATAGCGACGCAGAATCGCGAACTCATCAAGGGGACGTTTTCGCTTCAAGGCGCTGTGAATTTCAGCTGACAGTGCTTTCGCATCCAGAAATCCAAGATTGACACCCTGCCCAGCCAGCGGATGAATGGTATGAGCCGCATCCCCCACCAGCGCGATATTTTCCTGCACGTATTCAACAGCATGGCGTTGTTTTAAAGGAAAGGCGAAACGTTTGTCTACCCATTCAATATGGCCTAATTTGTGTTCAATACTGCCTCCCAGCGCCGCCGCAAATTCCTCGTCTGTCATCGCCATCAATTGCTCCGCCCGCTCCGGCACCAGGGACCAGACTATGGAACAAAAATGCTGATCGTCGCCCGGCGAATTATCCAGCAGGGGCAAAAAAGCCAGCGGGCCAGTGTCCATAAACCGTTGCAGGGCAATAGCCCGGTGAGGAATTTCAGTACGTACCGTAGTGACAATAGCCTGATGTTGATAATCCCATTCCTTGACTTCAAAATCGGCCAGTTGACGAATTTTGGAATTGGATCCATCAGCACCAATGAGCACCGTGGTCGAATATGAATTACCGTCTTCGGTGGTAATTTTCATTCGGCTGTGACCTGATTCCATATACCTTTCGATATTCTCGACACGAGACGGCGCCATTACCTTTACCTGAGGTAATTGATCAAGTCGGTTATAAACACTTTTAAGAATCACCGAATTCTCGGTAATAAATCCCAGCTGGGATTCATTGATTTCCTTCGCGGAAAATTGGATTGATCCGGTTCCATCCGCATCCCAGACTTGCATACCGGTATAGGGAGAAACTCTGGAAGCGGCTATTTCCTGCCATGCCCCTGTTTGCTCCAGCCACTGCCGGGAGGCGGGAGAAATTGCACTGACACGGGGATCAAAAGTCAGCTCCGCTTTGCTGAATGGAATCTTGCCGGCATCAAATTTAACGCCGTCAAGCAAGGCAATCTGCAATCCGGTATCCGCCAGGGCACAAGCCAAAGTGGCTCCCACCATACCCCCACCAACAATGGTTATATCAAAATCTGTGTCTGTACTTGTCATGGCTGGGTATTATAGGCCGTGGTGCCGTTAAAACCATTAATGATTCGCGCTATATATCTTTCGCCATGGGTGAAAACCATGAAAGTGCTCTCGCCGATTAATCACCGTGTTACTCATTGAGTCCCTAGACTGTGAAAGAAAATTAACGCAAACTGGTCCTCCATCTCTAACGTGCCTTAAAATCAGCTTCAAATTAAACCCGGCCACCAGGCAAGAGAAATAATAATGTCCAACGAAATCAGTCCGGCGGAACTTGATAGTTATATTGGTAAGGAAGTGGGCGTCAGCGACTGGATTAAAATTGACCAGGAAAGAATTAACAAATTCGCCGAAGCAACCAACGATTTCCAATACATTCACATAGATGAGGAAAGGGCTGCCCAAACCCCTTTCGGTGGTACCATTGCCCACGGCTTCCTCACCCTATCCCTGCTAAGTACACTCAGTAGCAGTGGCGGCGGTATTAAATTGAAAGACCCGGTTATGGCCATTAATTATGGTCTTGATAAGGTTCGCTTTATTTCCCCGGTGAGGGCGGGTACAAGAATACGCGCTCGTTTTACCCCGGTGGAGGCAAAAGAAAGAAAGCCTCGGCACTACCTGATTAAACACAATGTTACCGTAGAAATCGAAGACGAAGACAAACCTGCACTGATTGCCGAATGGCTCGGCATGACTGTTATTTAAACCGGAGCTTCCTATGTTGAAACGACTTGCCCTAGCCTGCCTTCCCTTATTTTCGGCCTGCGCGGGTGAACCTCCGCAGGGTATCGGTATTCTTGACGGACGTCTGGCGAACTGCCCCGATTCACCCAATTGTGTTTGCAGTTTCGAGACCAGGGAAAGTCACCACATCGAACCTATCAACGCCACTCTGGCCGATATACAGCGAACCCTGCTGGGCATGAGCGGCGCCAATATTGTGAGGGCTGAATCCAACTACCTGTACGCTGAATTTACCAGCACGCTAATGGGGTTTGTCGATGACGTGGAGTTCCTGTTCGACCCTGCAACAGGGGTAACCCATGTAAGGTCAGCTTCCCGTGTGGGCTATGGCGATATGGGCGTGAATCGAGATCGAATTGAATCCATCAGAGCCACAATAAATCCGTAGCATTGCCATACTACAAGCTGTAGATCGCACCCGGTTTATTTATCTGCAATACCCATGGCAGCCCTGGCGAAGCTTCTTTTCACCCCGGGCAACATGTCAATTGATGCCAGGCCAAATTTCCTCGCCCAGACCAGCGCACGGCGATCATTGGAAAACAGGCGTGTCATGTAATGGGAAAAACCAATAGTGCGGGCCTGATCGCCGCTTTGTTGCTGCAAAAAATGTTGTAACACTTCCATGGAGCCAAGCGACTGTCCGTTATCATGAGAGTGGGCCAGTACATCCGCCAGGGATTCAGCGTCGCGCAGGGCAAGGTTAAACCCCTGCCCCGCAACCGGGTGCAAAGTATGGGCTACATTACCCAGCAGAACCAGACCGGGTCTAATCTGCTCACGGGCAACAGCCAGGCTCAGGGGATAACAAATCCGCTTACCAATTCGGGTAATTCGACCGAGCCGATAACCGAAACGTTCCTGTAGCACCGGCAATATTTCCTGCTCCGACAAATTCATCAGGGCTTCGGCATCGGCTTCATTAACTGTCCACACCAGTGCGCCCCGGTTTTCACCTGCCAGTTCAGGCAGAGGTAAAATTGCCAACGGGCCAGTTTCAGTAAATCTTTCAAACGCTATGTTCCGGTGTGGTTTTTGGAATGCCACATTGCTGATTATTGCTTTTTGTTGATATTGCTCTGTGTCGATATCTATACCAAGCTGCCCACAAATGGGAGACCTGCCCCCGTCTGCCAACACAACCAGAGCGGCAGCTATGGAAAATTCCTTCTCATTATCAGACGCTATTTTTAATTGCATTCCTTCGGCGGTCGGTTTAATCAACTCTATACTGGCCGGGCAGAGAAAATCGATTTCCACCATCTGCTGAAGAGATTCGTTTAACACCTCACCCAGACAGCGGTTTTCCACCACGTAACCCAGGGCATCTACCTGCTGTTTCTCATTGTTGAGTCTGGCTGATCCAAAATGCCCTCGATCAGAAACGTGGATATTCTTTATTGCTGTGACCTGCTCCGCCAGATTTTCCCAGATACCTGCTTCCTGTAAAATTTTGCTGCTGCCATAGGACAGGGCAGTGGATCGATCATCGAAGCTTGGAGAAGTACTCTGGCCGGCACCGCCAACTTTCATGGCTTCAACAATCAGCAGAGATACCGGAGTCTCAGCCAGCTTTTTCTGTAAGGCTAACGCAAAACTGGCGCCTACCATTCCGGCACCAATCACCACGATGTCATAGTTCGCACGGGGTTGTTGAATCAGCATGAATAACGCCCGTTCAGTGTGTTGTCTGCGTCATGAGAGATTCGATTTCCTTTATTTCTTTTGGTACACCCTTGCTCAAAACTTTCGGATCAGTTCTGGTCACCAGTACATCATCTTCAATCCGCACCCCGATTCCACGCCATTTACTGGCAACTTTCCGGTTATCCGGTGCTATATATATACCCGGTTCAATTGTGGTCACCATGCCAGGTTCCAGCAGACGCCACTTATCATCAATTCGGTAATCACCAACGTCATGGACATCCAGCCCAAGCCAGTGACCTGCCTTGTGCATATAAAAGTCCTTGTAGGTTTCTTTCTTGATGGCCTGAGCCAACGAACCTTTTATTATGCCCAATTTGATCAGACCTGAAGTAATGATCTTTACCGTAATATTATGAGGTTCATCCCAGGCAACCCCAGGACGCACTACGTCAATGGCCGCCAGGTTTGCTTTTAATACTATTTCGTAGATGGCTTTCTGTTCAGGACTGAACGTTCCGTTAGCTGGAAAGGTGCGGGTTACATCCGAGGCATAGTAAGCAAACTCACAACCTGCATCTATCAACACCAGGTCACCATCGGCTACTTCAGCATCATTGACGTCATAATGAAGAATGCAGGCATTATCTCCCGATGCCACTATAGAGTTATATGCCGGTGCCCGGCTACCGCTTCGGTAAAATTCATGCAGCATCTCTGCTTCCAGTTGATACTCCATAATGCCGGGCTTGCAAATCGCCATAGCTCGCTTGTGAGCCTCGGCCGATATCCCGGCCGCTTTTTGCATTAATTTTATTTCTTTACTACTTTTGATCAGGCGTTGCTCGTGGAGCAAATGATCCAGCACCAGAAATTCTCCCGGGGGATGTACGCCCTTCCCGGTGTGGCTTCTTACCACTTTTACCCAGTCCATTACCTGCTGGTCAAATTGGGAATCCTTGCCCATGGCGTAGTAAACCCGTTCTCTGCCCTCGATAAGCCCCGGCATAATGTCATTGATATCCGTTATAGGAAAAGCATCATCTATCAGTAACTCCTCCCGGGCCACTTCGGGTCCCATCAGGATGCCGGTCCACAATTCCTTCAGCTTGTCTTTTTCCTGGCAAAATAGCACCACTTCGCCGTGTTTACGTCCAGGAATCAACGCCAGCACCGCCTGTTTCTCGGTAAATCCGGTTAAATAGTAAAAATCACTGTTTTGCCGATATTGATATTCGGCGTCGTTATTGCGCATTTTGGGAGAGGCCGAAGCCAGCAAGGCAATGCTATTGGGCTCCATATGGGCCATCAACTCCTTGCGGCGACGCTTCATTTCACGAAAATCACTAGTCATGGCAGGCTAAAAACCTCAGTAAGCGGTTGAACGGATAAGCATATTCATTACATTAATGCAGGTCTACTGTGATCAGGTCTTATTTTTGCGAATTAGGTCATTGACCCGTTCTCACAGCCGCCCTATAGTGATGACGCAATTAAAGTAACTCCTAAACTAATTCCGGTAGGATGCTGCTGGTATTAGGAAATACTAACCCGAAATTGTGTGAACAATAGTTATGAGCGAAGAAAGATTTCAGTCCCTGGACGATAAAGTAGAAACCCTGATTTCACTCTGCGGCGATATGAAGCAGGAAAATCAATTGCTTAAAGCAGGCCAGGAAAGCTGGCATGCCGAGCGCAGGCAATTAATGGAAAAGAATAAGACTACCAAGACCCACCTGGAGTCCATTCTGGCCAAACTGAAAGCAATGGAAGAACTGCAGTAACTCTTATAAAAAAATTAAAAAAAAGGGTAATATACCTCCAATAAGGTGTTAACCCAGAGTCAGGCCTAATGTCCGAAACCAGCACATCTGTACAAGTCAAAATCCTCGACAAGGAATACCAGATCAACTGTCCGCCTTCCGACCAGGAAGCACTGATGAAATCAGCCCGTTATCTGGATGAAAACATGCGTAAAATCAAGGAACGAGGCCATATTCATGGTGGTGAAAAAATCGCCGTAATAGCGGCCCTGAACATTACCCACGACATGCTGAAGAAAAACCGCCTGATCAATGAATCCCGACATGTCACTGCCCAGCAGGTCAAGAAACTGGAAGATAAGATAGAGCTGGCCCTGGAAAAAAGCCGGCAGCTGGAAATTTAGTTACTCTATATCGCTCATCCTGCGAGTCCTGACTTCAGGAACCCTCCCATTAATTTTATAACCGCTGTGAACTACAGCTTAAACTGGTGTCTGGCATTGCCGGGTTATATACTTGGCAACAGAGTTTCCTGGAACATTTGCCAATCAAACGTGTTCTTGAGCCGATACCTGTAACCCCGGAGGCAACTCGTTAGATGTTGTTGTGCATGTCCGCTAGCCGGAAAGCCTTATTCATCGCGGGAGCCACCACCTGAACCTTTCGGTTCAGGGCAATTTTGGTAGCGGTGTTTTGGGGAACTTGTTGCTTACCTGATCCCGAGAAAATCCTTCCCTGTTTACGCTTATGAATAAACCTGACCGCGCCAGTTTACGCAAGGATCTGCGGAGCAAGCGTCACGCCTTATCCAGTGCTGAACAACACCACGCGGCCAGGCGACTGTATCATCAAGTCATAAACCAGCGTTTTTTCATCAAGGCCAGGCGTATCGGTTTTTATTTTGCCAGCGATGGCGAAATTGACCCCCTGCCGATACTGTTTAAGGCCCTCGAAATGGGCAAGCAATGTTTGCTGCCCGTGCTGAGTCCCCGTCATCCGGGTCGTGTCTGTTTCGCGCCGTTCGTAGAAGGAGATTCCTTACAGCCCAATCAATGGGGCATTCTGGAACCCGTCGCCCCGGCTCGACATTTCGTTTCGCCGCGCTCGATAAATCTCGTATTCGTACCCCTGGTGGGCTTTGATGAGCACTGCAATCGACTGGGAATGGGTAAGGGTTTTTACGACCGCACCTTTGCCTACGGGGCTCGAACCGGCTATAACAAGCCGAAACTGGTGGGCCTGGCTCATCAATGCCAGAAAGCCGACAGCATCCCCATTAATACATGGGATGTACCTATGAGCAGGATTGTCAGTGACAGGGAGATTTATTACCCCCACTGACTGTTGGCTTGATTTTTTAGAAGAGGGCGCTTTGTGCCACGCTGCTGGCAAGAATGCCAAATATAAACAAGGTAAATACCACCATAATCATATCCGGTCTTTTTCGCATTTCCATCTCTCCAGACAATTTATTTTTGCTCCAAACATGCCGTCCCTTCCCCCGTCATCCTTGTGGCATTGGTGACTCTGATTTTAACGGCTATTTGCAACAAATCTTTAATATTGCCTAAAAATCAATACATTACAGAGCTCTTGTGTAGTATCACCTCGTAAACTTTAAATTAATTACCCCTGCCTGTTACCTGAAAAAATTCCCACTGTACTACTGTATATTATTACAGTAGTATTCCTGCAATCACCCTGAGTGTAACTAACATAACAAGTCCGATGACAATGAGCCTTGATGAACTGCTATCCCGTAACCCCGCACTCTGGCGTGGATGTGACATGGCTGGCCAAGGCGATTATGGCCAGCCCACAGGCTACCCCGCCCTTGATGACATCCTGCCCGGCCGTGGCTGGCCTCGAAATGCCATGGTGGAGATCATCAGTCCCCACTGGGGTATGGGTGAATTGCAATTACTGGTTCCCCTGATGCGAACGGTGGTGGCCGAGGGTAAATGGATCTTGTGGATCTCACCCCCTTACCTGCTTTATGCCCCTGCCCTGGTTCAGGCGGGCATTAACACCGATCAGGTACTGGTAGTCAGGCTGGATACGGCTTGTCGGGATGCGCTGTGGAGTATGGAAAAAGCCCTGCAAACCGAAAGCTGAGGCCTGGTACTGGCCTGGCAGCGATGGTTGCCCCCCAGGGTAATGCGCCGTTTGCAACTGGCTGCCAAGGCGGGGCAAACCCTTGGAGTACTTTTTCAGCACAATATTAGTAAGCACTCACATTCCTCTTTAACCCTGAAAATAAAGGGAAGTTCCCCTGTAGCCCCCCATAATCAGACAAACTGCACAGCCCGTGCAGGCACCATAGCCAGCGAGATAACTGTCATCAAGGCCCGGGGTAACTTTCGCCCACTGTCCACCCGATTAAATCTGCACCAACACAGCTTACAACCCCAAGGATAAGGCGAATCATGGAAGAGCCGAAAAACACAGTCCAGCTCCCTCTGCCATCTGTAACTGCCAGCTCCCGGGGTAAAGTTATCAGCCTGCCGGTGAAAGCAGGTAATCCCCCACCCGCTGCCACCGGTGGCCGCAGAAAACCACAGAAACGTCACCTCTGGTATGCCCTGTATTTCCCTCAACTGAGCAAATTATCTGACGCACAGCAGGAAAAGTACCTGAAAGAGCTGGCGGCCCTGGCCTACGACTTCAGTGCCAGCGTCAGTTTTCATTCCCTGTCCCTGGTGCTTGAGATACGCAGCAGCCTGAGATACTTCGGTGGCATTGATGCCGTACACAATAAGCTCAAACCCCTGGTTGCCGAACAATTGCACTCCTGGCAATTGCCCGGCAACTTCCTTTACGCGGCCAGCCCTACAGTTACCGGCAGTCTGCTACTGGCCCGCGGTGGTCACAATAAGCTGGTGTATCAATAGAGCAACCTGCGTTCTGCCCTGGGCTCCTTGCCAACGGAAGTACTGGAACTGAACCGGGAACAAGACAGGCGCCTGCATAATATGGGCGTTCGCTATTTAAGAGACATCTGGCGTCTGCCTGACGACGGTCTGAGAAAACGTTTCGGCAGTGACTTTATCAACCGCTTGAACAGGGCCCTTGGCAAAACACCCGAACCGCTGCGCTATTATCAGCCCCCTCCTTCCTTCAACAGCTGTTATGAGCTGCCCTGCGAAGTAGAAGACCTTGGTCTATTACTGCCGGTAGTGGACGAAATCATCGCCCAGCTTGGTGATTTTCTGCGGCACCGTGATCTCAGTACCAGCCAGCTGCTGCTATCGCTTGTGCACGAGCAACAAAGTGATACCGAGATCAAACTGGGCCTGCGCCAGCCCAGCCGCTCACGGGAACACCTGATGCTGCTGCTGGAAACCCACCTTGGCAGTCTCACTATTCCAGCTCCGGTTATCGCCATAAAAGTTGAAGTTAAAAAATTTGATGCCTTTATGGGCCACAGCAATGAACTACCAGTGAAGGGGAAAGCACCATCAACGTATCAGCAGAGTAACAAGCTTAATCAGTTCATGGAGCAGCTACAGGCGCGGCTGGGTGAGCATCGGGTAAAAAATATTAACAGCGTAGCCGA
>JAESQX010000107.1 GCA_016764875.1 Gammaproteobacteria bacterium | reverse complement strand
CTTGGCAAGACCTAAACCTTGACGTCGGACAAGACGAATAGAACAACCGAGTGTGCTCTAGTGCACATTCAGAGCAGTTAACCGTCAGATTTACGTGCTTTGTGCCGATTGCGGTTCTGAATATGTTAGAGGTTTTTGTTTCCGCTGGGTTTTGGGAGTGTTGCGGTCAAGGATTGCAATTGTGAAGGTTCTCTCTCCTATAGGCGACGGTGGACCGCCTAAATCAGATCATCAGCGAGTTTTATCGCATTTTGTAAAGCATCCTCTGTCACGAACTGAAGAGCACTTCCTTGGTCGATGAGCTCACGCGCTCGCTCAATTTTTGTACCGAAATGAGTTGTCCTCCAATGCCTCGAAGCCACCGAAGAAATTACAACGTAAGTGGTGCTTTTTGTAGTTCGCTCCTGGAAAATTCCGCCCAAGCGTTCAAGCTCGGCAACGATGAATGCTCGCGTGCCTATTTTCATAGGACCGGTCAGTACGAATGAGGATCCAAGTAGTTGCACTGACTTTGGATCAATTATCGGCTCATCTAACTGAGCTACCGAGCCGATATTTGGTAATCCGGTGTCGATAAAGCCATCTCCTACCAGCCGGGAAATCCATTCTTGGATCTCGTCAGTTTCAACTGTGGTTAGGACGCCGTCGGCCATCGCAGCCTCTACTGCACGATGCACATCCTTAAAAGGGGGTGCGTTCATCAGCAAGTCCGATTGTTGAAAACGATGTAGAATTGAGGTGGCTTCAGATGGCAAAATTTGGCCGTCGCAGATGATACCAGCGCAGAAACCGAGAAACTCATTCATTTCGTCTGCTTCCGTATATGAAACTTCTGATGAAATCTGTTTGCGTTTTTCGTCAATTATTTGGCCTAGCTGATCCATCATATTGAGTTCAGACGAGAAACACCGAGATTGAATGTCTTCAGCTAGATCGGATGCATCAGGGTCGTCGAAAAATTCAGCAAATTTGCTCGCTTCCGCTTGCAATGCATTCTTCTCACCGAACTCGATGCGGTTTGAAGCGAGTGTTCCTTCCAAAAAACCAATCCAATAAACAACGCGCTTTCTAGTGTTTGCTGACTTGTTGAATGCGTTGTGTTGTTCCTCCTTCTCTCGCTGAGAAATGTGTTGGGTTGCCTGTTCTGATAGCTTCATACAATCCTCAATAGGGCACGGGTTAAGGGGACCATCTTGATGCGAAACAATTGTTTTACACTACGTAAAAAGGGGAATATTGGAAAGTCTCTAGTATTAGAGAATGCCCAATTGTCGGCTCATAGAGAAAATCTAACATCGGGTCAAAGTGTCTCAGCAGAGACTACTGCTCGATTTTACAGCGGTGGCACCACCGGATCGTGAACATCTCCTTCACCCCAATCCTGGAAGGTTAGGGAAATTGTTCCGCGAGCAACGACATATCTACAATCTGGTGGCCTCGGCTAAACGAGTTGGTCTTTTAAGCCGTTCTGGAGCTGGAATTTATCGGCATTACACTGCTGTCGATTTGACATTCAGTTGTATGCGTCACGCGCTCAATGGTTTCGTAAAGCGTTTTACTGTCAATCGGCTTAGAGATGAAATCAGTCATACCAGCGGCAAGATATTTATCACGATCTCCGGTCATAGCATTGGCCGTAAGCGCGATAATTGGAATGCTAGAAATCGGCTCATCCAATGATCTGATGGCCTTGGTTGCAGCGATGCCATCCAGACCAGGCATTTGTGCGTCCATGAGAACCAGGTCAAAGGGCTGTGATTGCAAGGCTTCAATTGCGTCGTATCCGTCACATACGACTTTAATGGAATGGCCAGCAGCTGAAATCAGCGCTTCAATCAGCTTTTGATTGATGGGGTCGTCTTCTGCGGCCAGGATATGCAGCCGTTTGGATGATCCGTTTTTTCCTTTTGGCTGATTTGTATGTTCTGGTGGCTCAGACACTGCATCGTCACAAATGGTGCGTGTTGGAACCTCAAACCAGAATTGGCTACCTTGTGCGGTGCCGCTATCAACACCGATTGTTCCTCCCATTGCCTCGACCAGACCCTTGCAAATAGATAGGCCTAGACCGGTGCCGCCAAATCGCCTGGTTGTCGACGAGTCGGCCTGGACGAACTGCTCAAATTTCGTTTCCCGAACCTCCTCTGGTACGCCAATTCCTGTGTCTTCTATTTCAAAGCGTAAGCATCCATTATCCGCCACTCCATTGTACAGGAGCCTGACATCTATCCGTCCGGCCTGCGTAAACTTGATGGCGTTTCCAATTAGGTTGCACAAGATTTGTTGGAGGCGGGCAGGGTCTCCTTCGACTTTTCCGGGTACAGAAGGAGCGACTGTGCAGTTCAACTCCAAGCCCTTTTGGATTGCGAGGCCCGAAAACAGGTTTGTTGCATTCCGAGCAATTTGAGCGGGGACCAGCGACGTTAGTTCAATCTCCAAATTTCCAGATTCAGCCTTCGAAATGTCCAGGATATTGTTCAGTAACAACAGCAAATTTTCAGCCGAAAGAAATGCAGTCTGTGCATAGTCTGTTTGAACAGCATCCATCTTTGTTTTCAAAAGAAGTTGAAGCATTCCCAAGACACCATTCATTGGCGTTCTGATTTCGTGGCTCATTGTCGCGAGAAACTCGGACTTTGCACGATTGGCTACTTCTGCAACTACCAATGCTTTGTTGAGGCTTTGAGTACGAACATCTACTCGACGTTCCAGCGTGTCATTTATGCGCTGAAGTCGTCTACTTAGAGTTTCGGCATACTGCTTTGCACGGAAGCTCTGGCGTCCCAATATCAAGGCTTGCATCAAAATAATTGCGCCGAAGGCTACATATGTTGCAAGCCAAAAAGGTGCGCCGGTAACATGTTGCCAATATATACCCCCGCTCATTGCAGCAAAAGAAATCAATATGCCACAAAGCGCGAAACCAGCATCATCTAGCTTCCTCGCCCTTGCAATTACAAGTCCAACAATACCGGTGATGACAATCAGCAATAGCGCGACCTGGAAGCTGACAAGAAGTGATGTGAATTGATATGTGCTCAAAATTGCCAGAAGGATCACGCCTACTACTGCATAAGATGATACGGCGTATCGGATGAGCTTTTTGAAGGCACCTGGAAAAACACCATCAAAGTAGAAGATTGCTGCAACAGGACCCGTTATTAGCCCAAAATATTCAATTCGAAGCCAAGTCTTACCCGACGAGGTCGGGAAAAATATGGCTAGAGCATTATTGTGTGCAGCAATGTAGAGGGCGGTAATGCCAAGAAAAATTGAAAAATACAGCAATGAATATGTGTTCCGGCCTGAGAAAAAGGCCAGGAAGGATTGAAGCCCTAGTAGGATCATTCCCCCAATCATCGAATACATAACCATTCGGCGGAAGCTGTAATCAAACAGCGCACTCTCGGCGCTTCTGAGATAGATGCTAGAAACAATGCCGCCTCTTGCGTGAACAAAATTGGAAACATGAATTGTTATATCGAGCACATCTGCGTTCGCGCTTGATGGCGGAATGACAATGACACCAACGGCGAAAAGAGAATGCTCGAGGTTTTCGCTAGAACCGGGACGACCTATCTGTTCTACGCATTCCCCATTGACAAAAATTGTAGCCGCTGAGCCTATTGCGGAAGTCTGCAAAGCAAGTGGTGGGTGCTTTTCCGGTAACAATATGCACAATTGATATGTGCCATAGCCACGACCGTCGGATTGCTCGTTGCCAAAAGCTTGGCCGCGCCAACTTTGAGGGACCTGTATTGTTCCAATGGCATTTGGGTTGGTTCCTTCAGCTGGTGCCAAAAAGTACTGCCAGGCGAACCGCCAAGTGCCGTCCAGCGGAACCGAGTCATTATCTCCTTCAAAATTCCAGTTTCGAAGGTCCAATACTCCGTTTTCAGCCACTGGTGCCTTCGCCAGATCAACAGGGGCTGCGCAAAACGAGACAACGCCCGCTATTGTTAAAACCGCCAAAATTGTCAAGAAACGTTGCACGTCATAAGCCCTTTTCCCGATGACAACACACCTGAGGCACCTAAAGAATTGGCTTCCAATAGTATTGGATAAGAATATGAAAAAGCTTAATGCAACCATAGCTGGCATTTTGTTTCAAAATATTTGAAGTGCTCCCCCATTTGTCCTCTCTGCACGTGCGGGGAAAACCATAAGTGGCAATGAAACTGAGGCACCTGCAGCACACTAAACATGCTGCTTAACTGAAAACCAGACGCTCCAATAAGCTAGCCAACAAAATGGCGCAAATTT
>JAESQX010000106.1 GCA_016764875.1 Gammaproteobacteria bacterium | reverse complement strand
GACAGAGATCCCTCTGGCTCCACATTGCCATCATGGTAATGTTGTACTCCTCCCTCGAAAGCGATGGTGGATCGTGACTGGGCCTGCTTAAGTACAATGTTAACCATCAACCCGGCATTCTGAACATCCAGATTACTGGAAGTGCCTCGTATAATTTCAATATAGTCCACTTCGGCCGCTGCAATTCGGTTTAATTGAGCCTCTGCCTCGTTAGCTTTTCCAGCCATACGCTTGCCATCAATAAGTATGGGAGAACTGGCACCCAGCCCCCTGTCGTTGGCATTGATGTTCTGGAGCGTCCCCAGATTGGCATCCAGGACCCGTTCTATGCCGGGTATCTGGTTCAACATGTCGTTGACGGATACAGGCGAAAACTGGTCGAAATAGGCCGCTGGATAAGTGAGAGTCGAGTCATCCAGCCCGTCTTCGGCAGCCAGAGCCAGGGAGGGGGCGATTAGTAACAGGGTGAGGAGCAGAGCTTGTTTGCTAATGGGCATTTCTTTGATGCTCTTGTTGGATTTGCAAGTTTATAACATAACCCAGGATGGCCTGAGCTTTCACTAATTACTTGCTGAGAACTTTTAAAAAACAGGCAAGCTCGGAACACTTTTATCTCCGTTTGCGCATATTGTAGTCCCGCCTGCTTTACTCTATTCTTGCCATCTTCGATCATCACAACCCTGTCGTCTTTTAACTACTTTTTAGCGGAATAGTCAGCCCAGCATGCTTAATGAAAATGAAATACGAGACCTGGTCTCGCAGTACGGCACTCGCGTTCATGAAGGACGCTCGATTCAACAGATAATTACCGATGGGGATGTGCCCCGTCTTGCCGGATGTACGGTGTTGGAAGGAAAAGTTTCCGATTCGGTGTTTGCAGACCACCTGATTAGTGGTTCGGGCCAGCCGCTGAGAATGATGTATCGCAACAATCGTATCTCCACCCACGATGTTAATCGTGGCGCTATTCCTTTTAAAGACCAGGTATTGGCCAGTAACCATGATCACATGTTGCAGCTTGTTGAGCCGGTGCTGGGAACTTCCCAGTTTAAGGTCCCAGGTTTGCTGCCAAGCTCAACGGTGATTCCAGCCGAAAACCTGCAACTGGTTGCTCTGGAAAATGTATTACGACTTTATATGGCGCAAAGCAGTACCTCTACGTCTTTGTATCAGCATTGGCTTAAGGCAAAAGAGGAGGGCGAGACGATTCTGTCCTATGCCGGGCATGAAATTCAGGTTGACCAGATTGGGGCCAATGGCGTATTGCCTTATCTGATGGATACACCCAGCACCAAGGACAAGGTGGATCGCACCATTGACCCTTCCTACCTGTTTGACAATGGCATTTGCACCCAGGCTCAGTACAACCAGATTCGCAACGCATCCCTGATGGCTTTTGGCATGATTTCCCAATACCTGGCGGCCAAGGGCATGATTCTGGTGGACACTAAAACCGAGCACGGCATAAATGCCGAAGGCAGAATAGTGGCGGCGGATGAGCTGTATACCATGGATTCCTCGCGCTTCTGGAAAATGGATGAAAACGGCCAGCCCCTGACCATTAATGGCAAACCGGTGTCTTTTTCCAAGGAATTTGCCCGTGGCATGGTGAAGGAGGCGAACCAGCAGTTCACCCCGGAGCAGTCAAACGAAATCGCGGTGCGTTACATACAGGGACTGCAGATTCTGACTGGTCAGGTGTTTGAGCCAGACCTGCGTCCCCGGGATCAAAGAATAATCGATTCAACGAACCTGATCCTGGATCACCTGCTTTAAGAGACTCTATTTAGCTAGCCGTCACCTTAGCTAAACGGCGAGTTCAGGGTGCAGCTGGGATCGTCAGGGCAATTTGTAGGCCACCACTTCATCGGTGGCAGAAATCACCAGGTATTGTTTGTCATCAATGCCCGAATAGGTCATGGGATTGGCGTTACCCCGGCCGTTCAAACTACTTACCCACAGTTCTTGTCCTGTCACGGCATCCAAGGCCCGAATCCGATTGTCATCGGTGGCGGCTATAAACAACAGGCCGCTTGATGTAACCAGCGCAGCCGCTCGCCCGGGGCGGCCCGTGTGCTGTTTTCCATCAGGCAGGGATTCACTAATGCCAATGGTTTGCCGCCAGACTATATCGCCCGAGGTGGTGTCCACGGCAGTCAGTTGGCCCCAGGGTGGCTTTTGACAGGGCAGGCGTTGCTCGCCAATGGCTACATCAAAGTTTCTGGGGCGGGGGCTTTTTCGTTCATAGGGCAGTGCTGCATCTTTCTCGGCATCTTCCACCCAGCCGAAGGTGCCAATATCTGCTGAGAAAACAAAGGCATAGCCAGAATTGGGATCGAAGGCCACGCCACCCCAGTTGGGGCCACCGGTAAGCCCGGGAAATAACAAGGTAGTTGATCCGCGCTCAGGTGTCGGGCGATACGCCCAGGGAGTAAAAGGGCCACGGTTAATAATGTCGCCGCTTTCCGCCACTAATTGTTCACAGGCCGCCGCGTGTTCGGGGGAGGTATCGCTGGCTGTTACCAGGTCAGCCGGATCATAGGTGACGCGGGCAATGGCCGGGGGTTTCAGCGGAATCGGCTGGGTAGGGTAGGTCTGTTCACCGGGGACATCACTTTGTGGAACCTCTCGTTCTTCCACACCGTAAATTGGCTCCCCGGTTTCACGATTCAAAATATACAGGTAACCGGATTTGGTGGTTACACCCAGCGCCGGGATCGGCCCGGCCGGTGCCGGTATATCGAACAGCGCAGGAGGTGCCGGGGGATCATGATCCCACAGGTCATGATGAATGGTTTGAAAATGCCAGACATATTCGCCGCTGCGTATGTCCACCGCCACAATGGAGTTGGCGAACAAATTGGAACCGCCACGATCACCGCCGTAGCCAAAGGGAATCGGTGACGCCAGGGGGATATAGAGCAGGCCTCGCTGTTCATCGGCGGTGAAGTAAAAAGGCCAGGCATTGGCTCCCAGGCGTCCAACCCAGCTATCACCTTCCCAGGTGTCGTGACCGATTTCACCCGGTTGCGGTACTGAATTAAATTCCCAGACTTTGGCGCCCGTTACAGCATCAAAGGCACGGGCATTGCCAATACCACCGGAGGAACCCCGGGGAGTGTTGGCTCCAACCACTACGTTATTTTCATAGACCAGGGGCACCGAATTATAAGGGATAACCATGTCTATGACCCCGGCATTGCCGAAGCCTGGCACTGGCACGCCGGTTTTTGCATCAAGGGCATGCAATAGACGTCCTGAGGTAAACAGTATGCGCGGGGAATTCTGATCGTCACCAGCCCAGTAAGCTACCCCTCGTCGGGAGGGGGTTCCATCTCCAACAGTACGTCGCCACAATTCGTTGCCGCTCACCGGGTCAAGGGCAACCACTCGGTCTGCGGCGGGCAGGTACATGACATCATTCACAACAATGGGGGTAGCCTGGGAGTTTGGTCCCCGTGTATTTCGGGTGGAAGTGGCGCTGCCTTGTAGCGAATAACTCCAGGCAACTGTCAAGTCCGCCACATTGTCCGGGTTAATCTGGGAAAGTGGTGAGAAGCCAGTTCCAGCCAGGTTGCCACGATACATTGGCCAGTCGGCACTGGTTGCTTCCTCACTTATCATCGGGGAGCAGGCTGAGGTGATAATGGCCGCAACGGCCAAAAAACTGTTTCGGCTTATAGGGTTAGAAGTGCTCATCGCTTCGCCTTGTCGATTGATTTTGTAGGATTCAGAATCGCTAATCATATAATTAATCCAAGGTTCCTAGCTACTTTGTTATTTCTCCCGATGTGTTTTATTGACACTTATTCCAATAAGGGGTATTAAAATTGGTCCCCTATAAAAAAATTACAATTACCTCTGCTGGTGATTATTTTCCTCAGCGGTTTTCAGGAGTGTTTTATGGTTTCTACAAATGTCACCCGATTGATTCGAATTCCCCTGTTCTTGCTCGTATTAACTGGCAGTTATGCAGCGGCTCAAACTGAAACCCTGATGTATGACCATATTCATATGGTGGTACCGAACCCGCAGGTTGCGGCTCAGTGGTACCAGGACAATATCGGTGGCGAGTTTGTTGATGGTCGGGATGACCGGCTGTTGTTCGGCACTACGCGAATTATGTGGATCCCGGATCGGGGCAATACCCGAAAGCCCAGTGCTGGCAGTGTCGTGGACCACCTGGGATTTTCATTTACGGATTTGCAGGCAACCCTGAATAAAATTGAAGTCGCCGGTGCCACACTGGAAGGTGAAATACGGGATGTTCCCGGCCTTTTCAAGCTGGGTTTTGCAGTGGATCCATGGGGAACCAGGCTGGAGTTGGTGGAAGAACCACAACATCTGGGTTTGCACCATATTCATTTACGCGCTCCCGATCCGGTTGAAGCACTGGCCTGGTACAAGGAAACCTTTGGTGGTGTCAGCAAAAACATGAAAGGCCGTCTGCCGGGACTATTGTATCCCGGGAACGTCTGGTTGCTGGTATCTCGCGGGGAAACCTTTCCCAGCACCGAAGGAACCATCGATCATATTGGCTGGCGTGCACCTGAAGTTGCTTCCACCATGGCCAGTTTGCAGGGCAAAGGTGTAGAGGTTACACGGCAACCAAGGGAGATGGAGTTGCCCAACGGTATGATAGAGTTTTTCTATGTGGCGGGGCCAAATGGAGCTAATGTAGAGTTGGTTCAACGGGCGCCGGATATGCCATAGCAGCCGTAGCCAGAGGCCAGGATTCAGGTGGCGTGGGCAGCCAATACCTTCTGTACTGAAGGGTTTTGCAGCATCCGCCGGTTGTGGTCTGCCACCTTGGGGAAGATGTTGATATCTACGTCGTCAAAATTGAGCCACTGGCACAAGGTAAACAGATAAATGTCGCAGATTGAATAGTCTTCTCCCATTACCCATGGTCCGGTGAACATTTCGTTTTCAATCAATGCAAAGCACTCCGACATGGTTTCGGGTACTTTCGCTTTCAGGGACTCAATGGCGGCCGGATCATCTGTCCATCTGCTGCCGCGTAGCTTGTGAGCATGGGCGACATGCACGGTGGCACACAGGTAGTTATTGAAGGCCTGGACCCGGGCGAATTCGAAAAAGTCGTCTACCGGCGCCAGTTTTGCGGCGGGAAACGTTTGCGCGATATAGGCCAGGATCGCGGGTAATTCGGTGATAATACCCCGATCTGTCACCAGGGCTGGAACGCGCCCCTTGGGATTGACTTTCAGGTAGTCTTCCGAGCGTTGCTCAGTCTTCGAAAAATCAATTCGCCGGGCTTCGTAGTCAGCCCCTGCCTCTTCAAGAGCAATATGAGCAGCGACGGCACAGGTAAAGGGCGCATAGTATAGAATCATGATTATAGAGCCTGTTTTAAGGTAATTTATGTGATAGTGAGTGTTTACATATTTATGCTTTGGATTGACCGCAAAGAGCTATATTCGGGGTTTTTTAACATGCCAGCAAGTGTTTTTTTGCTGGCGTGTGGTTCCTCGTCACAGGGCGATCATGTAGCCGCACTTTATGGTAGATTATTTGCATTTTGCATTACTGATTACTCTGAGGGTAATCAGAATTCCCCTGGGAATATTCTGGCTAAACAAGGCCGACAGAGGTGCTAATTGAACTCAGCCAATAGCGATAGCGTGTTCAGTATAACCATGAATGTTCGTGACTATGAGTGCGACATGCAGGGGATAGTGAATAATGCGGTTTTTCAAAACTATCTTGAGTGGGCCAGGCATGGTTATCTGCGCAGTCGAGGGTTGGATTTTGCTGACCTCACCAAGCGTGGGATTATTGTAGTGGTGATTCGGGCAGAGATTGATTATCTCAGGTCACTCAGAAGTGGTGATTCATTTACGGTAACGGTCAGAACTCGCATGGCATCCAGGCTCAAGCTGGCGTTTGACCAGGAAATTTCGCTATGCCCCGGTGCAGAGCCTGTGGTTAAAGCCACTATAACCACTACCTGTCTTAATGAGCGCAACCGCCCCTATTTTCACGATGATTTAAGCAGGCTTTTATAGGTGGCCGGCACAAGAGTAAGTGTGCAGGTGCAATTGGAAAAAACCCTCAGGCAGGTTGAGACGGAAAAATCCGCTTCCTATGAAAAGCGCACCCGGCATAAAGACGCCGATGGTAAAACGCTTTTCATCAATCGCCTCATTCTCGAAGATTCCCCCTATTTATTGCAACACGCTCACAACCCCGTGAACTGGTACGCATGGGGTGAAGAGGCCTTCGCTACCGCCCTTCGTGATAATAAACCGGTATTTCTTTCCATAGGTTATTCCACCTGCCACTGGTGCCATGTAATGGAAGGAGAGAGTTTTGATGATGTTGAAATGGCGAAGATTCTCAATCAACATTTCATAAGCATCAAGCTGGATCGGGAACAGTATCCGGATATCGATGAAATTTATATGACAGGGGTGCAAATCATGTCGGGCCAGGGTGGCTGGCCCATGTCTAACTTTTTATTTTCTGATGGGAAACCTTTCTTCAGTGGGACATATTTTCCACCAGCGCAGTTTGCCGCCTTGCTCTCCCAGATTGCGTCGTTATGGCAGGAAAAGCGCGAAGAACTTGAACAAAGTGCTATCAGGGTTAGCCAGACCATTGAGCAAGTACTACAGAGTAAAAAAGAAATCCTGTCTTTGGATATGGAGCAGGTGGCAGTGCTCGCTGATGAGATGCTGAAACGGCAGGATAAAACATTCGGCGGACTGGCCGGGGCGCCAAAGTTCCCCCAGGAACCGCTGCTTCTATATTTCCTGGAAGGCGCAACGCGAAGCCGAGACCAGGCGAAGCTGGAGTTCTCTGTCCGAGCCCTGGAAGCCATGGGCCGGGGAGGAATTTACGACCAGGTAGCCGGCGGTTTCCACCGTTACAGTACCGATGTCCACTGGCTGGTGCCTCATTTTGAAAAAATGCTTTATAACCAGTCACAACTCAGTCGCGCCTATCTACTTGCCTGGCGGTTGACAGGGGACAGGTTTTTTCTTCGAATAATCCGCCAGACTCTCGATTTTGTATTACGTGAAATGACGAGTCCGCAGGGCGGATTTTACTCGGCAATGGACGCAGACAGCGAAGACCAGGAAGGTCTCTACTTTATATGGTCAATTGATGAACTAGAGAAACTACTCTCGGGGGAGGAAATGGCTTTATGCCGGCGCCTGTATGACCTGAGCGAGACAGGAAACTTTGAGGGGGCAAATATTCTGGCCCTTTCGGGCGCCATGAAAGCATTTGCCGATGGTAAAGCCCTTGACCAGTTTGAAGCTGAACTCGATAAGATGCTGCTTAAGTTGCGCAAGGCGAGAGAGCTTCGAATTGCTCCGCTAAGAGATGACAAATTGATTGTTGCCTGGGCCGCAGCAATGGCTACCAGCTTGGCCTGGGCGGGGCAAATGCTGCATGAATCCGCTTATCTTGAGGCGGCCGAAAAAGCCGTGAATTTTATCTGGGACAATAACTTCGCGGGCCATGACACCTTACGTCGAATTTACCTGAATGGTGTGGTTTCCATACCGGCCCAGCTAGAAGACTATGCCAATTTGTGTGAAGCGTTGATTGCCCTGTTTGATGTGACACAAAAAAGGAGCTATTTAAATAAAGCGGCTACGCTTATGTCTCAAACCATTGATTTGTTCTGGAATGATAAGTCAGGCGGTTTTTTTCTGAGCCAGGAGTTGGAGCAGGGGCCCATGTTGGCAAGATCCAGTAGTGCAAGCGATACAGCGACGATTTCAGCTTACGCTGTTGCCCTGGATTGTCTGGTAGCGTTGGCAAAGCGTGTCACTCTGATCGAGCATCAAAGCGATGACAGGCCGTTTTTTTACCAGGAGAAAATTCGGACTTGCCTGAATGCCGTGAGTGCCGACCTGGTTCAACACCCTGCCGGTCACACGTCCCTTATTCGGGCAGTTGATCATCATCGTTCCGGCGGCATTAATCTGATCCAGTATGCCGGGGAGGGGCAGCTTCGGGTTCAGCTGCAACGGGAAAAATTGTCCCAGACAAGGGCGGAAGGCAAGCCGGTGACTATTACAATAGCGTTGACCCTGGCGCCCGGTTTTCATCTTAGCGCTGGCCAAAGCCGTGAGTTGGAGCGTGTGCCGCTGGACATATCTGTGGCGGATGATGAAAGCCACTGGCGTATGGACACAGTTAAATTTCCCCCTCCATCCATAATTGGGGGAACTCCTGAAGTAGCCGTGTACGATCAGTCCCTGGAACTGGAGGTGCTGTTGCATCGCTGTGAAGGGCAGGCTGATGATTTGCAATCAAACAGCATCGGTCTCAAATTACAGGT
>JAESQX010000105.1 GCA_016764875.1 Gammaproteobacteria bacterium | reverse complement strand
ATTCAGAGCGGCCGGTGAATTTGAAGGTATTCAAGCGTTGGTCAGATGCTTCTACCGGTTTATGGATGAGTTACCCGAAGCACAAAACATTCGTTCGATGCATGCGGAAGATTTATCGCTCATCGATGATAAATTAACTCATTTTCTGTGTTATTGGCTGGGTGGCCCCAGGCGCTACGTGGAAAAATTCGGCCCGGTCAGTATCCCAAAAGCTCACAGGCATCTGGCAATCGGAGAGTTGGAGCGCGACGCCTGGCTGCTATGTATGGCGAAAGCGGCGGAGTTACAACCCTATAAGCCCTCGTTCAAAAAATACTTGCTAGAGCAGTTAGCGCTTCCGGCAGAACACATACGAATGACCTGCAAAGGCAACATGGATCAATAGCTTGCTTTTGCGGTGTTTGTTGTTACATTGCCACCATGCAAGATTCCAGTGCAACACTCCTACGCAAAGCCTTTGTTTTTCTAAAACCCTACAAGAAGCAGATCCTGATAGCCGCCGTGGCGCTGGTATTCACCGCTGGTTTAACCCTGGGATTGATTCAGTTCGTTCGCATAATTGTCGATTCCGGTTTCGTGGCAGGTTCAACTGAGTCGCTCAATTGGGCCATACTCGGTTTTGTGGTTGTGGCGGTATTACAAGCCATCGGTACCTTTGCCCGATTCTACTGGGTATCGTGGTTGGGCGAGCGGGTTACCGCCGATATCAGGAAAGCTGTGTACTCCCATATTATTCAGCTGCACCCGGGATACTTTGAGGATAATCTCAGCGGCGAAATTCAGTCCCGCATACCACTGACACCACACTTATTCAGTCGGTGATTGGGTCCTCTGCATCAATAGCACTGCGTAATTTCCTGATGCTGGTGGGAGGGACGATATTTCTATTTATCACCAACCCCAAACTGACCAGCGTTGTTATGATCTGCATCCCGCTGGTAGTTGGCCCTATTATGTTTTTCGGGCGCAAGGTAAGACACCTTTCCCGAAGTAGCCAGGATGAAATAGCCAATGTAGGCGCCTATGTAGGGGAGAGTATCCAGCAAATCAAAACGGTGCAGGCATACAACCACCAGGGTCATGACGACAAGAAGTTTTCCAGTCATGTGGAAACCGCTTTCATGGTTGCCCTGGACCGCATAAAAATGCGCGCCTTTCTTATCACCATTGTTATGACCCTGGTATTCGCTGCCCTGGCCTTAATGATATGGGTAGGTGGTCAGGATGTTATCAATGGCAACATGTCGCCGGGTGAATTAACCGCCTTCGTGGCCTACGCCGTTACGGTGGCTTCGGCGGTTGGTGCTATCAGTCGGGTGATCAGTGAACTGCAAAGAGCGGCGGGTGCCCTGGAGCGCTTGATGGAATTGCTGGAAGCCGATAATGAAATAATGGCGCCTGAAAATCCTCAGCACTTCAATGGTAAATTCAGGGGGTTGTTAAGAATAAATAAATTAAGATTTTGCTATCCCTCCAGGCCGGACACTCCAGCTCTCGATGATGTGACATTGACCATACAGCCAGGGGAGAACCTGGCCCTGGTTGGCCCGTCCGGCGCTGGAAAATCTACCTTGTTTGATCTGGTGCTTCGTTTTTACGATCCTCAGTCGGGGAGCTAGAGTCTGGATGGCATTGATATAAAAGAACTGGCCCCACAGGAGCTACGCAGCCACATCGCCATAGTGTCGCAGCAACCCACAATGTTCACCGGCAATGTGTGGGAAAATATTCGTTATGGCAGGCCAGAGGCTACCGATGAGGAAGTTTACAGTGCAGCCAAAGCCGCCTATGCCAGTGAATTTATCGAAAAATTGCCCCAGGGCTACGACAGCTACCTCGGTGAATCCGGTATTCGGCTCTCCGGTGGTCAGAAACAGCGCATCGCCATTGCCAGGGCAATATTGAAAGACCCGGAAATTCTGCTTCTGGATGAAGCCACCAGTGCCCTGGATGCAGAAAGTGAGCGCCAGGTGCAGATGGCATTGGAAAAATTGATGGCTAATAGAACGTCGCTGGTTATTGCACATCGCCTGGCCACGGTAATAAACGCAGACAGGATAGCCGTGCTGGATTCAGGCCGGCTCATCGCCCAGGGATCCCATAAGGAGTTGCTGCACGAGTGCGATCTCTATGCCAGGTTGGCGGAACTGCAGTTTGCCGAACCCAGTGTGGCCGCCGCGGCTTGTTGATCAGAGGTTCCCAACGCATCCAGACATGGGCTATGCTTATTTGAAGCAAGCCGTGGGTATTGAGCAACGACCATGAAAGACCTGTTTCGCAAAGCTTCCAGACAAGCCACCAACACCAGATCAACCGGTTCAGTGGTGTCGAAAAATGCCGCAGTTCAGCAGTTTCTGAACAAGGTTTCTACCATGCCAAAATTGCCCGCTACTACTGGCAATGAGGCAAGATTGCTGTTTGCTCTGGACGCTACGGCCAGCCGTCAGTACACCTGGGATCAGGCCAGTAAATTACAAAGTGAAATGTTTGTTGGCGCGCAAGCGCTGGGTGGATTACAGGTCCAGCTTTGCTATTTTCGTGGCCTGGGAGAATTCTATAGTAGCCAATGGCACACCGATGCGGATAATCTGCTCAGGCAGATGTCCGGCATTACCTGTCAGGCAGGCATGACTCAGATGGAACGGCTGCTACGTCACGTGATCAAACAGAACAGTGAGGAAAAGATCCGAGGGGTTATTTTTATTGGTGATGCCATGGAAGAAAGCATGGATGTATTGTGTCAGTTGGCGGGAAAATTAGGCTTGCTCAATGTCCCGTTATTTATCTTTCAGGAAGGAGGTGACCCTCTGGCCAGGCAAACATTTGTGGAAATGGCGAGATTGTCCGGAGGAGCCTACAGTCAGTTTGATGCCTCCAGTGCACAACAGTTAAGAGACCTGTTGCGAGCAGTGGCTGTCTACGCGACCGGAGGTTTGAAAGCGCTGGAGGATTTCAGTAAAACATCCCACCAGTGCGTAAAACTTCTGGGCCAACAGCTGAAATAGCCTTGCCCGGATCAGGTAACCATGATTTTTAGAGTTTTTGCCCTGGTTGCAATTCTGTTTCTGGTTTTCTGGGGGCTTAACTCGGTTTCCAGTAAATATTCCCTGACTCGAAAACAAGCTAATCTGCTTCTTATTGTGGGAGTCATACTCACTGCAATTGTTGTTCTGATAGGTATGGGCAGATTGCCCATTCATTTTATTGTTGCACCCATCGGTGTCGCCCTTACATTTATGCTGCGTATGTTGCCAACGGCAATGCGGCTTCTACCACTGTGGCAGATGCTGAAGAGCAGGTCGCATGTTCATGCAAACAGGTCACGTAAATCTGAAAACCAGGCCTCGGTTATTCGCACGGAATATCTGGCGATGGAATTACAACACAGCACGGGAGATATGGATGGCTCCGTTACTAAAGGTATGTTTGAAGGCAGGCGCCTGTCAACGCTGTTACTTGCCCAGATATTGCAGTTGGCGGAAGAGTGTCGACCAGATCATGATTCACTTCAGGTGCTGGAAGCCTATCTGGACCGCATGCACCCACAGTGGCGCGAACAGGCTCAAGGCGAAACCGAACAAACCGGGCCCACGGAAGAGTCTGCAATGAGCAAGGACCTGGCGCTGGAAATTCTCGGCCTTTCCGGTACGGTAACCAAACAAGAAGTAAACACGGCACACCGCAAGCTGATGCAGAAAATGCACCCTGACCGTGGTGGTACTGATTATTTGGCCAAGAAGATTAACGCGGCTAAAGATTATCTGATGGAGCATCTGTAAGCGGTTATCTTTACCCAGAATTATTTCGATTCAAAAATGTCTGCATGATTTTCTGGGCTTCTGGGGATTGCAGAAGTTTGCTGAATTCTTTCAGCTCCAGATCCATGGTGCCAGGTATCTCATTTTTTAACGCTCGTTTCATCAGGCCCTTGGTGATCTTAATTGATTCGCCTGGCAAAGCGGCCAGTTCTCTGGCCTTTTCCATGGCGAAGGAGAAGTATTCTGTTTGAGGTAGCACTTCATTAACCAGCCCGTATTCACGGGCTTTCTCTGCGGAAAAACGATCACCCAACAGCAATAATTCAGCGGCGCGCTGATGCCCCATGAATTGTGGAAACAGTAAGCTTGAAGCAAGTTCGGGACAGATGCCCAGGCGCGAAAAAGGCATCTGCAAGAAGCACTCTTCGGAGGCGTAGACAAGATCGCAGTGGGCAAGCATTGTGGTGCCTATGCCGATTGCCACACCACTAATTGCCGCTATCACCGGTTTTTGTGCCTGGGAGATTGCGGTCATAAATGCCCGGGAGGGTCTGTCACTGGTTGGATCCTGGGGAGATACGAAAACGCTTACATCATTACCGCTGGTGAAACAATCGTCGGTACCGGTAATGAGTATTACCTTGATGGAATCACCAGTGTCTGCCTGGCAAATACCATCAGCCAGGGCGCGGTACATGGGTGGGGTCAGTGCATTTTTTTTCTCCGGACGGTTGATCTGGAGAATAAAAACGGCGGCGTCGATAGAGTAGTTTACATCGGGATCTTGGGATGGTGTCATTGGGGTCATCCTTACTGAATTAGTTGGCGAAAAGACTTTTCTAAATAGAGCCATAAGTTGTTGCTGAAAGCCAGTCTTTAGCTGATTCTGTGTTTATTAATTTTTGCCTCGGCTCCTTGTGGCCGGCCTGTCCGTGTTAAAATCAGAATCATTCCTGTTTGTCATAGCCCCAAGGAACTGACATGACTGCTATTCGTCAAGAAGACCTGATTCAAAGTGTTGCAGATGCCCTGCAGTATATTTCCTATTATCACCCACTGGATTTCATCAAGGCGATACACGAGGCCTATCTGAAAGAGGAGTCCGTGGCGGCGAAAGATGCCATGGCGCAAATTTTAATCAATTCTCGCATGTGCGCCGAAGGTAAGCGGCCTATCTGTCAGGATACTGGAATTGTTACGGTATTTATGAAGATTGGTATGGACGTGCAGTGGCAAGGTGAGCTGAGTATCGCCGACATGGTTAATGAAGGCGTGAGACGTGCCTATTTGAATCCAGACAATATATTAAGGGCTTCT
>JAESQX010000104.1 GCA_016764875.1 Gammaproteobacteria bacterium | reverse complement strand
GCCGATGGTAGTGTGGGGTCTCCCCATGTGAGAGTAGGTCATTGTCAGGCATCTAAATAAAAAACCCTCGGCCAGATTTGACCGGGGGTTTTTTATTGGATATAACAAAAAACTAGGCCCGAAAATGTGCTGTAGGTGATGGGGATTGACATAATTCACCTGCCAAATTCCTAGCGTCAAGCGGGGTTCGTGCAGGAGACAGAGCATAGACTTCACTTCGTATAGCCTTTACTCTTCTATACCTGATTTGACTAGAGCTGATACTAAAAAGAGCAAGATTATATGAGTGCGCCAGGAAATTCTCTACCTAGATACCGTGAGGTAGTGGAAAACATTCTCGCAGAACTTCAAGGCACACCAGGAGCGTTGTTGCCTATCCTGCATAGTATTCAAAATGAATTGGGGTATGTTCCACCGGAAGCAGTCCCAGCTATTGCAAAGGCGTTAAACCTGTCGCGTGCTGAAGTTCACGGTGTAGTGAGTTTCTACCATTACTTTCGTTCTTCACCCCCAGGCCGCAATACGTTGCAAATTTGTCGGGCGGAGTCATGTCAGGCTATGGGTAGCCGGGTTCTGGAAGCACACGCGAAGCAATCACTGAAAGTCGATTTTTATCAAACAACCGCCGATGGTGAAATTACACTGCTGCAGTGTATTGCCTGGGTAACTGCGCCTGCTCACCATCGGTGCGGGTCGGGGATACTATCTATAGCCATGTCGATACTGAAAAATTCGATAGTATAGTTGCGGATCTGGCCTCAAGTGCTGTGGAGGTTAAGTGAGCTCGTCTGTTACAAGACTTTTTATTCCACGGGATACCACGGCCTGTTCCCTGGGTTCTGAACTGGTTGCCGTCAAGTTCCATCAAGCTATAGAGAAAGAGAACCTACCCCTTAAAATTGTGCGCAATGGTTCTCGCGGATTGTACTGGCTTGAACCCATGATCGAACTGGAAACCGAACAGGGAAGGGTCGCTTATGGTCCGGTGAGGCCCGGCGATGTTGATGAATTCATCGCGAGTAGATGTTGGGAAAGTAATTTTAATAAACAAGTGCATCATCCACTGCTCCTTGGGCTGACTGAAAAAATTCCTTTCCTGGAAAAACAACAAAGGCTGAGTTTTGCCAGGGTTGGGGTTGTTGATCCCGGCTCAGTAAAGGATTATCGGCAGTGGGATGGATTTACAGGCTTGGAGAAAGCTCTGGAAATGACTGCTCAGGAAGTAGTTACCTGCGTTACCCAGTCCGGGTTACGGGGACGCGGGGGCGCTGGATTTCCAACTGGAATCAAATGGCAAACAGTACTGGATATTCCAGCCACCCAGAAATACATCGTTTGCAATGCTGATGAGGGCGATTCTGGCACCTACTCTGACCGCATGCTTATGGAGAGTGACCCGTTCTGCTTGATAGAGGGAATGATTATTGCGGGCCTAGGAGTGGGGGCAACAACGGGTTACATCTATTTGCGTGAAGAATACCCGCTGGCCCATGAGATACTTAATCGAGCAATTGAATTGGCATATGAAACGGGTTATTTGGGCAATGCTATTGCCGGTAGCGACAGGTGTTTTGATTTGGAAGTGCGGTTAGGGGCCGGTGCCTACATATGTGGTGAAGAAACATCGTTGCTGGAAAGTCTGGAAGGTAAGCGAGGGGAAGTACGGCCTAAACCTCCCTTGCCAGCTATTAAAGGATTGTTCGGGCAACCTACGGTAATTAATAATGTGATCTCGTTGGCATCAATACCTGTAATTCTTGCCAGGGGAGCTGAGTACTATGAAAGTTATGGTGAGGGTCGTTCTCGAGGCACACTGCCCTTTCAACTGTCGGGTAATATCAAGTATTCCGGATTGGTTGAGTTAGCATTCGGGTCGACATTGAATACCTTGCTTAATGATTTTGGTGGAGGTACACGCACAGGCGAGCCAATGAGAGCGGTTCAGGTTGGAGGTCCCCTTGGAGCCTACTTGCCTCAGACCCAATGGGATACTCCTCTGACTTACGAGGCTTTTTCTGATATCGATGCCATGCTTGGTCATGGTGGTATAGTTGCGTTTGACAAGAGCGTAAACATGAGTGAGCAGGCACGTTTCTCTATGGAGTTTTGTTCCATCGAATCTTGTGGAAAATGTACTCCCTGTCGTATCGGTGCCGTGCGTGGTGTTGAAGTCATCGATAAAATATGTAGTGGTGACAATAGGGAGAGCAATACAAATTTGCTGGAAGAACTTTGCGCGACGATGATTGATGGTTCACTGTGTGCAATGGGCGGGATGACTCCATTCCCGGTGAAAAGTGCCTTACTTCATTTTGCCGAAGACTTCGGGTCTTCTTCAGGTTCCTAGCCGAGGCCGTCATGTTGAAAACATATGATCCCAAAAATGCAGCAGGTATAAATTCAACAATTGATCCTGAGAAGGATTACGGCACACCAGCTGTACGTATAGATGACGAACGATCCACCATCTTTGTTGGCTTAACAATTGATGCTCAGCAGGTGAGTGTGCCGCGAGGGACATCGATTATGCGTGCGGCTGCCCTGATTAATATTAACGTGCCTAAACTTTGTGCTACCGACTCTATACAGGCATTTGGCTCCTGCCGACTTTGTTTGGTGGAAATCGAGGGCCGCAAGGGTTTTTCTGCTTCATGCACTACTACTGTGGAAGAAGGTCTGGTGGTGCGCACTCAGACAGATCAGATAGCGGTGCTGCGTCGTAACGTGATGGAATTGTATATTTCTGATCATCCGCTCGACTGTTTAACCTGTGCGGCAAATGGCGATTGCGAATTACAGGATGTAGCAGGCGAAGTCGGTCTGCGTGAAGTTCGATATGGATTCGAAGGTGAAAATCATCTCAATGTTGAAAAAGATACCAGCCACTCATATTTCACCTTTGATCCTGGCAAATGTATTGTTTGTTCTCGCTGTGTCCGTGCTTGTGAAGAAGTGCAGGGTACTTACGCATTGACTGTTGATGGGAGAGGTTTCGAGTCAAAAATAGTGGCGGGTCAGAATGAAAAATTTATGGGCTCAGAATGTGTGGCATGTGGCGCTTGTGTGCAGGCATGCCCCACGGCTTCTTTAATGGAAAACTCCGTTATTGATCAGGGCTTGCCCGAGCATAGTGTAGTGACGACTTGTGCCTACTGTGGAGTGGGATGTTCGTTTAAAGCGGAATTAAAGGGAGATCAGTTGGTTCGTATGGTGCCCTTTAAAGGGGGTAAAGCCAATCATGGCCATTCCTGTGTTAAGGGCAGGTTTGCCTTTGCCTACGCAACCCACAGTGATCGGGTGACCAGCCCGATGATCCGCAATAGTATCGATGACCCCTGGCGACAAGTTGGCTGGAATGAGGCGGTAACTTTTGCCGCAACACGTATTCGTGATATTCAGAAGCAATACGGCCGAAATAGCGTAGGTGGTATCACTTCTTCACGCTGTACTAATGAAGAAACCTATCTGGTACAGAAGCTGGTTCGCGCAGCATTTGGAAACAACAATGTAGATACCTGTGCCCGGGTTTGTCATTCTCCTACCGGATACGGATTGAAAACCACCCTGGGAGAATCCGCCGGAACTCAAACTTTTGATTCAGTTGAAAAAGCTGATGTGATTATGGTTATCGGGGCTAATCCAACAGACGCTCATCCTGTGTTTGCTGCACAGATGAAGCAGCGTTTGTTGCGAGGAGCGAAGCTCATTGTAGCGGACCCTCGTCGTATCGATCTTGTAAGAAGTCCCCATGTGGAAAGTGATTATCACCTGAATTTATTGCCGGGCACCAATGTGGCTCTGCTGAACGCCATGGCACACGTTATTGTTAGCGAAGGACTTGAGGATGGAGAGTTTGTTGCTAACCGTTGCGAACAGCCGGCTTTCGAACGCTGGAGAAAATTTATTTCGGAGCCGCGAAACTCCCCCGATGCCATGGCGGCGGTGACCGGTATCGTGGCGAATGAAATAGCCGCAGCCGCGAGACTTTTTGCAACAGCGAAAAATGCAGCGATTTATTATGGCCTGGGAGTTACTGAACACAGTCAGGGCTCAACGGCTGTTATGTGCATCGCCAACCTGGCAATGCTAACGGGAAATATAGGCCGGGAAGGAGTCGGCGTAAATCCCTTGCGAGGGCAGAATAACGTGCAGGGCTCCTGTGATATGGGTTCTTTCCCCCATGAGTTGCCAGGTTACAGGCATGTTTCTATCGACAGTGTGCGTAAACCCTTCGAAGAACACTGGGGTGTGACCATTGATAATGAGCCGGGGTTACGAATTCCCAATATGTTTGATGCGGCTATATCGGGCAATTTTAAAGGTCTGTATTGCCAAGGTGAAGATATTGCTCAATCAGACCCTGACACTCAGCATGTAGAAGAGGCTTTACGGAATCTGGAGTGTTTGATTGTGCAAGACATATTTTTTAATGAGACCGCAAAATTTGCGCATGTATTTCTACCAGGAGCATCATTTTTGGAAAAAGATGGCACCTTCACCAATGCCGAGAGAAGAATTTCGCGGGTACGCAAAGTAATGGCCCCCCTGGGTGGGAAGGCAGACTGGGAAGCTACGGTGGCCCTGGCCAATGCCCTTGGTTATGAAATGAATTACGAGAGCCCATCTGAAATAATGGATGAAATTGCAGAACTTACGCCAACCTTTAAAGGAGTCAGTTTTGAATTGCTGGAAGAGAAAGGATCAATACAGTGGCCATGTAACGATGAGGCGCCAGACGGGACACCTATCATGCACGTTGATGAGTTCGTGCGGGGCGATGGTTTCTTTGCAGTAACAGAATATGTGGCTACAGACGAAAAAGTAACAAAACGATATCCATTGTTACTTACCACAGGGCGAATATTGTCCCAGTATAATGTCGGTGCACAGACCCGCCGAACTGAAAATATTCAGTGGCATGTTGAAGATGTACTGGAGATTCATCCACACGATGCTCAGGATCGTGGGGTCAATGATGGTGATCTGGTGCAGGTGTCCAGTCGTGTGGGGCAAACCGCATTGCGAGCTGAAATTACTGATCGTGTTCAGCCCGGAGTTGTCTATACCACTTTTCATCACCCCGAATCCGGTGCCAATGTTATAACTACAGACAATTCTGACTGGGCCACTAACTGTCCGGAATACAAAGTGACAGCGGTTCAAGTCGGAAGGGCAGCGCAGCGATCGAACTGGCAGTCTAAACGAGCACTTTTCTCCGAGCAGCAGATCCTGCATGTCAACGAAGCGGAATCGTAAATTGGAGATTTTTATGAGTCAGAAGTCGACCGAATGTGCATCGCAGCCTCCGAGTCTTGGGGATATTGTTGACCAGGCTCATGAGGCCGTTATTGAACGACCCGTAGAAGTTTGGGATAAAAACCCTAAAATAGAAACTAAAGATTTGCTTACAATAGAAACGGCGGTGGCTTTGGTTTACAACGAAGTGTCTCACGCGGTGATGATGGTAAGCCCGATTGAACTGGAAGAGTTTGCGCTAGGCTTCAGTTTGAGCGAAGGTATAGTGAGCAGCGCCGATGAGATTTACGAGATAACCACCAAAAGGTTGGACCAAGGTATCGAGGTTTCACTGACTATTTCGAATCAGTGTTTTGCAAGATTAAAGGAGAGAAGACGCAGCCTGTTAGGCCGCACCGGTTGTGGAATTTGTGGTGCTGAGTCGCTACAGCAGATTCGTCCGCCCGTTAAAAAAGTCGTATCTGACTTTTTTTTATCCCATAACGCCATTGATCAAGCCACTCGATCTCTTGCTGATCATCAGGTCTTGCAAGCTTTGACCGGAGCATTCCACGGTGCGGCCTGGTGCGATACTGCGGGGAGTATTGTGCAGGTCTGCGAAGATATAGGAAGGCACAATGCGCTGGACAAGTTGATCGGTAAACTCCATCTCACCAGTCAGTTGGAGCGAGGGGAGAAGGGTTTTTTGTTGATATCCAGTCGTGCCAGTTATGAGATCTTGCAAAAGTCGGCAATGGCAAATTTTGGGTTCGTCGTTGCTATGTCCGCACCTACTTCTATGGCAATAGATATTGCAATTCGGACGGATATAACATTGGTTGGATTTGCCCGTCACGATCGCCATGTGTGCTATACGAATGCTGATCGTCTATTTTGATTGATGCGGCAAGCCGTTTTTAGGTTAGCCAGCGTCCAGAAGGATTGCAGATAATGTCGAGCATAGAATTGGAACACTTGATTAAAATGCTAAACCAGATTGCAGATAATGTGCTGATCGCAGACGAAGATGAGGCCCAATGCGTGGCGATTCATGTCAATAAATTCTGGACGCGTTCGATGAAAGAAACAGTAGCTCAATATGCTCGGGAAGACGGGAGCGAGTTAAAACCCGCGGCATTGAACGCAGTGAGTATGTTTCGTAATGTGAACTGATATGGAACTTTGCGAATCAAGTATGGGCGGCTGGTATCCGAGGTTACTTGGCCGCTTGCTAAAAAAAACTCTCACCATTAGGAAAGAAGTGCGTAGATAAGTGGAATTAAATCTACGCAAAGAAAATCATGCAGTAATCTCTCTAGGCAGGGGATAAAAATTAAGGTGCTACGAGCATAAATGCGCCGAGCAATACGTAAACTTTATAAATTGTTCGATTGCGCTAAAAGAATACGTATTACCCGGATTCCTGGCACCAACAATGCAATGCGAGTGGAAATCTTGGAATGTTGCATTATACTAGAGTGCAGGTAGATAATATTCTGGAACCTGATTTCTTCGTATTGTTGTCAGGGCTGCCATATGGAATCAAGCTGGAATACACTCAGGGGATATGTAAGTCTCATGACATAAGCCCCGGAAATTGCAGCTTTCGGATTCAGTCGAACTTAGGGCTTTGTAGTTGGCGATATAAAAAGTAATTAGCAGTGGCATGACTAAACCAATGGATCCGGGCAGCCGATATGGAAAAACATCCCCAATTATCTCGTAAGCTTTACTTGCTTTACTCTCTACGCATTAATCCTTCTATAAAATCCCATGCCGATCTGGCCAAGGCTTTAGGTTGTTCCCGGCAGACAGTAAGTAAATGGGGGCGGGGTACAGAAACAACGGCGGGTAATTGTATTCCCCATTCGCAGCTGGATAAAGTGACAGCAATATTTAATATTGTTGCATATTGGTTTACGCTTTCGTTTGAAGACTTCGAGTCAAAGTTGCGTGAAAAAGTAGAGACCGAAGGCCTCGATGAAACTCGACGACCTGAAAAAATATCACTTTCCTTGCTGCCAATAACAACTTCTAAAATATACGGACGGAAAACGGAGCTTGATCAGCTTGATGATGCCTGGCAAGACGATAACGTTAATGTCTTGCAGATGATAGCGTTTGGGGGAGTTGGGAAAAGCTCATTAATTAACAGCTGGCTATCTAGGTTGGATCAGGAAAATTATAGAGGAGCTAATCAAGTTTATGCCTGGTCTTTTTACTGGCAAGGAAGTTCGGCAGATATCAAGTCTTCTGGGGACTATTTTATTGAGCACGCGTTGGACTGGTTTGGGGATCAAAAACCTTCGGAAGGAACGCCTTGGGCAAAGGCCACTCGCCTTGCCGACTTGATTAAAAGCTCCAGGACATTGCTAATCCTCGATGGGTTAGAACCGATGCAGTATCCTCCTGGGCCAAAAGCGGGGCAGGTTGAAAACCCCGCTGTCGCCCTGTTAATTAGAGAGCTTGCTTCGGACAACAATGGCTTATGTGTAATCACCTCGAGGCTGGGTGTATCGGATATGAATGCATTTGATGATGGTCGAGTGGAATCAATTCACCTTCGCCCTTTATCAACTTCAGCAAGCATAAAGCTGCTGAAAAGCATGGGAACTCACGGCAGTGATGACGACCATCTACAGGCGGTTAAAGAGTACTCCGGGCATCCGCTAAGTTTATCATTGCTGGGTGGCTACCTGTCCGTAGTTCACCAGGGGGAAATAAAGGATTATAAAAAAATCAAATCGTTACTGGACGAACAGTCTATGGGTGCTCATGCCAGGAATTTGATGCGAAACTACCTGGATTGGTTCGAGGGCAAGCCCGAATGTGCACTGTTGCTGATGATTGGTTTGTTTGACCGAGCTGTGAGGCTGGAAGATATTAAATTTCTTGCAACACAGAAAACGGCTATTGAGCATCTTACCAGCGAACTGTGTGACCTTGGATTTGCTCAGTGGAGCTATGCTGTAGATAAGCTTAGTGAGGCCAATTTGATTTCGGTATATCAAAAAAATGATCAAACTGTCCTGGATTGTCACCCCCTGGTGAGAGACTATTTAGCGGATTATCTGGTCTCAGAGCGAAAAAATATGTGGGCTGAAGGCCATGAATTAATATTCGAGTATTTACAGGAGCAAGCGGTATCGAACCCATCCAATATGGCTGAACTGGAACCCTTGTTCAGAGCGGTTATTCATGGTACTCAGGCGGGATTGTATGAGGAAGCTTTTCAGTTGTATTTTGAGAAGATAAAGAAACGGCAGTTTTCAATGTCTACGGAAGGTTCCCATCATGCTGATCAAGCATGTATAAGGGCATTTTTTAAACAAGAGTGGACGGAACCAGTCAAAGAGTTGCATGAAAGCGCTAGATTTTATCTTTTATCCTGCGCGTCAGCCAATCTAATATATTTGGGAAAGATACATGATGCAATTGCTTCTTCGTCTATTAGTATCGCCTGGTTTTTAGAAAATGAGATGTGGGTCGAAGCAATTAATACGGCGGCGCCACTCGCATCTATGTTAATAGCTGCCGGAAAACTAAGTGAAGCTATGACGCTAATTGATGATATGGAGGACTGTGTTTCGAATACCAATAATTCAGTGATAGGAGCGATATCTTCCAGTTTCAAAGCTTATACGTTACACCTGACCGGGCAAGACGAAAAAGCTAAAACCTTATTCGAGCAGGCTGAATCAATTCTTATTCAAAGTAAACCAGACTCCCCGGTGTCATTTCCTACGGTTAGTTCGTATTACTGCAAATATTTGCTGGATACAGGGTCGTGTCAAGAGGCACTGCAGCGATCATTAAAAACATTTGCCTGGCGAAAAGAGAAATCGTGGCAAGTAGCCGTGGATACCACTTCATTACTTGCCAGTGATATCCAGGTTCTCGGGTTAATATTTTTAGAATTGGGTGATCATGTTAATGCAAAGATTTATTTGAATAAGCAAGTTGATTTGTTCAAAGCAGCCGACGAGTTGCTTTATTTGCCTACCGGACTAAATGCTCGGGCTAAATTGCATATTAAGGTTAATGATTTTCAGGCAGCTATTAGTGATTTGGAAGAGGCGCTGCAAGTGTCCCGGAGAACTGGTGCGAAATTCGGTGAGTGGGAGGCATATATTAATCTTGCACAGCTTTATTATGAACGCCAGGATTTCACGCTGAGTGAAACATATCTTCAAAAAGCTAAAGATATACCAGATATGGGTCTTTATAGATTCAGGGATGCTGAAATATCCAACCTGGAGAACATGCATTAAAATAATACTCTACGGCGTGGGCTTAGTTCTTGTTGCCTATGTCAGTCGGTGTGAGCTTAACGCACTCTCAGCGGGGAATTCTTTATAGCCGTCTTCGTCCAGATGATTTAGGAAAATTCTCGCGTGTGACAGCCGCCTCCTTCGACTCACTGACCCGGATCATGCCGTAGCGAACCATACGGCGTCTTGCACATATTAATTTGATAAAAAAAGAGAAGACATCGGATGAACACCAGCATGCACAAATTACACTTTGCAATTTTCTCAGTGGTGGCGTTTTTTTTGTGTATGGGAGTGGCTAATGCCCAGCGTGATTTTAGTAATGTAGAAATTCAGGTCCACCATGTATCTGGCAGTTATTACTATCT
>JAESQX010000103.1 GCA_016764875.1 Gammaproteobacteria bacterium | reverse complement strand
TCAGCTGGCAATGGTCTTTACTGCGGTCATGGAAAGTAAAGGGGAAACGTCCCCGGAAAATATTCTGCTCAATGAAAGCCAGTGCGCTGCCGGTCCAGAACCCGAATTTATGAAATCCGGCACTGAAGTTTCGGGACGCATGTAGCTCCCGGTACAGATCTGAAGCCTTGAATCCTTTCCCCAAATCAGCAGGTTCCTGTTGATTTGTTTCTCCGGCCAGTTCAGTAAACATGGCCTGGGCCGCCAGCATGCCTGATTTCATGGCGGTGTGGCTGCCCTTTATTTTGGCCGCATTCAAAGTGCCCGCATCGCAGCCCACCAGCATACCTCCGGGAAATGTCATCTTCGGCAAGGAATTCAACCCGCCTTTAATAAGGGCCCTGGCACCGTAACTGATGCGCGTCCCACCGTGCAGGTACTGTTTGATAACCGGATGCAGTTTAAGTTTCTGGAACTCGTCAAAGGGACTTATGTGAGGATTGCTGTAAGCGAGATCAACGATCAATCCTACCGAGACCTGATTGCCCCCGGTGTGGTAAAGGAAACCACCGCTGCTGGCAGAAAAACTTGGCCCGGTCATGGGATAACCTGCCGTATGCACTACCAGCCCTTCCTTGTGGTTATGCTCTGGGACTTCCCAGATTTCCTTTATGCCGATTCCGTAATGTTGTGGGTCACAACCCTTGTCCAGTGCAAATCTGTTTATAACTTCCTTGCCCAGATGCCCACGACATCCTTCCGCCAGAACCGTGTATCTGGCATGAAACTCAAATCCTGGTTCGAAACTGTCTTTCTTGTCACCGTTGGCATCAATCCCCATGTCTCCTGTTGCCACGCCTTTCACGCTACCATCTTCATTGTAAAGAATTTCTGCCGCGGCAAATCCGGGAAATACTTCCACCCCAAGTTCCATAGCCTGCTCGGCCAACCAGCGACAGAGGTTGCCCAGGGAAATAATGTAATTGCCGTGGTTATCCATGGTGCGCGGCACCAGAAAGCTCGGGAACTTGAACGAAGAACTGGCGTTGGACAGGTAATATACGTCATCACCGGTTACCGCCGTTTCCAGAGGCGCACCCCGCTCCTTCCAGTCGGGAAAAAGTTCAGTAGGCGTCGAGGGTTCGAACACGGCTCCCGACAAAATATGTGCACCAACCTCGGAGCCCTTCTCCAGCACACATACCGAAAGTTCCTTTGCAGCCTCTTTCCCTAACTGCATCAAACGGCAGGCTGTCGCCAGCCCCGCCGGACCTGCTCCAACTATGACTACATCGACTTCCATCGACTCCCGTGGCATAGAAATACCTCAATTTATGAAGACCGTTGCACTGCCCATTGGCATGAGCCTGACATCATACTGCGCGTATGCTGATACTAAAGGCATTATCCCTAATTCGTCTGACCAGCGCAAAAAATGGACGCATCGGCCCATTACAAAATGTCACAATATTCGCCCAGCTATCCGTTCTTCTGTCGGCGCTTTACGTGCATACTAATGCGCAAAATTTCAACCCCTCACTCCTTGCCGGCAGCAATGCCTGCAACTGACGATGAAGGCCATTAACACGGAGTCGTTTCCAATGAGCGCAGCAACCACACCAATAAAAAGACAACTGGCTATTGCCCTGTCATCGGCAATTCTCTTTGCTATTGCAAGCAATGCCATCGCCCAGGATCAGCCTGTTACTGATGAAAATTCAACAGTGACCTACCCGGCATCCTACTTTTCCCAGTACGAACCGTATTCCGTTAACGACATGCTGGATCGAATTCCAGGCATTTCCACGGCCCGGGGCGGCGGTGGTTCTTCCGGTGGTCCAGGAAGCTCCGGAGGCCGTAACAGACGTGGCCTTGGCGCAGGGGGCGATCAGGTTTTAATTAACGGCAAACGTGTCGCCGGCAAAGGAAACGAAGGCAACAATCAGTTAAGCCGAATCCCGGCCTCTCAGGTTCAGTATATCGAGATAATCAGGGGCACCTCCGGAGATCTGGACGTCCGCGGTGGCAATCAGGTAATCAACATCGTTTTACTGGAAGCTGAGTCGAGATCCAGCGTGGCTTACGAGCTCAATACAGACCGGCTTCATGATGGCACCTATCAACCCGGCGCCAAAGCTTCCCTTACCGGACAGAACGGCGCGTTCAATTACTTTCTCAGCGGTGAAAGGGAACCTCGCTGGCAATTTCGTGAGGGCTCGGAGACCAGCTTCTTTGCCGACGGGACTCTCAACGATACCGTCGTTCGGGAGGACACCATTGATTCCTGGCCCATTTCTCTTACAGCCAATTTAGGCTACGATTTTACCGATCAGGATTCGGCTCATTTCAACATGCAATGGGAAGAATCGGATAGACCTGTTGAAACTGACCGGGTCATCACTGACCACAATTTTGAGCCACCATCGGTGCAGGTTGAATATGATGATATTCCTTCCACCAGCGATTCATGGGAGATCGGTGGTGACTACGAGCACATATTTGACAATGGCAGCCGTTTTAAAACCCTGTTTATAGTCAATGAAGCCGAAGACGACAGTACCCGGGAAAGATTCATTGTCGACGATGGTGATTTTACCAAGGATCTCTACCTGGCAAACTTCGAACGTAACCGTGAACGTATTGTCAGAAGCTCTTACACATTCGACCTGGCAGCCGCACACAATGTCGAGATAGGCGTAGAACGCGCCCAGACCATCCTCGACAGCTCTTTGCAGCTTGGATTGTTAACCGGAGATGCCACATCACCTGCGTTCGGTAGCCTGTCCCCCGTTACCAACTCCAATGGGACTGTGGAAGAAATACGCTATGAGTATTTTGCTGTTCATAACTGGCAAATTAATAATCGAATGAGCCTGGAATCCACCATACTGTACGAAACCAGTGAGATCACTCAGAGCGGCGATGTTTCCAAATCCCGGGATTTCGATTTTGTCAGGCCCAAGCTGGATTATCGGTTTGACATCACCCCGTCTATACAATTCAGGGCCAGTATTGAGAACGATGTGGCTCAGCTCGCCTTCTCTGATTTTACCGACAGTATCAGTGACAGTGACGATGATCAGGACTCCATTTCCGGCAACCCGGATTTACGCCAGGAACAATCCTGGCGCTATGAAGCCAATCTGGAATATCGGCTTCCCGAGGATGCCGGGGTTTTAAGCGCCAACCTTTTCTACCACGATCTTGAAGATGTAATTGAGAAAATTGATGTCTCCACTGACACTGACATTTTGTCCGCCAATGGCAATGTAGGCGACGGCGAGCGTTACGGCATAAGCATAGACAGCAGCTTGAGACTCGGCTTCATCAACCAACCTGAAATGTTGCTCACCGCCGGTTTACAGATCGAAGACAGTAATGTCACCGATCCATTTCTGGGCAGTGAACGACGTCTAAATCGTAGAGGCATAGGCCGTTTCAACCTCGGGTTCAGGCACGACATGCCTTCCCGCAATATGAATTGGGGTTTCAGATACCGGAAAACCATTTCCCGTGATATTTTCTCTTATGATATCGACAAGATTGAAGAGATTGATGACGATGGCTTTATCAATGCCTGGTTTGAATTACAAGGATGGGCTGATCTAACCTACCGCTTCGAAGCCATGGACAGTGGCAATAGATGCCGCATTCGGTCTCGCTTCATCGATGGCACCATTGCTACCGGGATACTCAACGAAATTGAAGACAGCTGCAGTACTTCTGGCCTGAAGCTGGCTATCAAAATCCGCGGTACTTTCTAGTCAAGTGTTAATAAATTAGATTAGGTAACAGGGTTAACCTTCTATTATTCTACTTTAGTGAATACCATCATGTGCTGCCAGGGCAGAAAATCCAGCGTTTCTGTCCATTCCAGGTTAAACACACTCATTTCCCTGATGGCCTGTGATTGAGTCATTTTATGCAGTGGCCGAATAGGCACAGTTGGGTCTTCCGCCCGGTATTCCAACAGGAATATTTTGCCACCGAGTTTCAGCGCATCGTAGATTCCCTTGATCATCTCATAGGGGTGGGAAAATTCATGATAGGCATCCACCATCAATGCGGCGTCAATGGAATTGGGGGGTAGATTAGGGTTGTCTATTTCACCGCGCACACCTTCTATATTTGTCACCCCTTCCTTCTTTTTTCGCTCTTCAATCAAAGCCAGCATTTCCGGTTGAATATCCACCGACATCACTTTGCCCTGGGGAACCAGCTTCGCCATGCGAAAAGAAAAGTAGCCGGTTCCGGCGCCAATATCGGCTACCACGTGATCAGGCTCCAGCCCCATATTAGCGACTACCTGATCCGGTTGCTCCTCCTGAATCCGCTCCGGCCTCTCCAGCCACTGGGCTCCCTGGTGACCCATAACGTGGGATATTTCCCGGTCAAGATAAAATTTCCCTGAGCCACCCTGACTCTTGTCAGGATCAAATGTATAGACTGGCTCGTGCTGAGCGATCCCCACAGATGGAAGTAGAAACAGTAAAAACACGGTGGAAACAAAAATCGATTTAAACGAGGTATTCATGCGTAGATCCTTACCAGGAGGTTAACAGCCCGACAACTATTGCAGTATTCACTGCAATGCCTGACGGTCACTGAAATTAAACTGAACTTGAAGGGATTATTACAGACGATACGGTTTTTGCAAGGAAAGGCTCAGGCGAGTGTGCCTGATAACATACCCACAAAAAGCCGAAACAGAGAAATTAGTCAGGGATGCTTTACATTAAACGCAATAATCGATGACCGGAACCTTTACACTTGAGGCAAGAGCTACCTTTTGAATTCACGCCACTGCCATCACAAACTGTGCAAACATCCTGGTAGGGCTTCTTCAGTATGGCCTGTAATTCCATTAGTGCCTGGGGATGAACCCCTTTAGTGACTATGTCATTCATTTTTTGGATTTTCCTGATTCTGGTTCTTGTACAATTATCTTTTTGCAGCCGTTCTAAGCACCTTTTGTCTGGACATCATTATGCAAGATTGATTCAGCCAGGTTCGTGAACCCGTCGGCATTTTCGAGGAATCTACGAAGACTGTTTGCTTCATATATTTATCATATATATCAAATGGTTACGTATTTTACCCGGTATTTATAAGAGCTTTCCCGCACAATTCAAAGGTAACAATTTTATGAATAAGGTACTTGATGGTATTCGCGTGCTGGATTTCGGCCGCTACATTGCCGGCCCTTTCTGCGCCACATTACTGGGTGATATGGGTGCTGAGGTTATAAGAATAGAGAAACTCGATGGCAGCGAGGACCGCTACCTCTCCCCCATCAGCGATACCGGTGACGGTGCCCTATTTATGCAAATGGGTCGCAATAAATTGGGTATGACTTTGAACCCCATGAAGCCCGAGGGTAGGGAAATTGTAAAAAAGCTGGTCGCCAGCGCCGATGTGGTAGTGGCCAACCTGCCACCGGATACCCTGAAAGCCATGAGGCTGGATTACGACAGCTTGAAAGCGGTCAAACCAGACATTATATTAACCATGATTTCAGCATTCGGAACCGGTGGGCCCTATAGCAACCGGGTTGGATTCGATGGGCTTGGCCAGGCCATGTCCGGCAATATGTATTTATCGGGCACACCAGAGCAACCGGTTAAAGCCTACGCTCCTTTTATAGATTACGGAACGGCCAGCCTGAGCGCTTTTGGCACACTTGCCGCACTGTATGAACACCAGAAAACAGGTAAGGGACAAATAGTAGAAGGCTCTCTGTTTAATACGGCCCTCACGATGATGAACGGCACGATTATCGAACAGGCCGTTATCCAGCGTAATCGGGTGGCAACCCTGAACAGATCCCAGACTTCCGGGCCTGCGGATACTTATAAAACCCTTGATGGCTGGGTATTAATACAGTCTATAGGCGGCCCTTTATTCAAACGCTGGGTAGAACTGATGGGCGAACCGAGCTGGCTGGACGATCCGCGTTTTGCAACCGATATCAGCCGTGGTGATCACGGCCACATCATTAGTGAACGCCTGTTCAAGTGGTGCGCCGAAAGAACAATTGAAGAGGTACTCACCGCTATGGAGGAAGCGAGGATTCCGGCCGGACCGGTGTTATCGCCGCAGCAGGTTCTACAAGACCCTCACATCAAAGCCAAGGGCTTATTCAAGGAGGTTGAATATCCCGGCATGCAGACACCGGCTCCAGTAATGAAGACGCCGGTAGAACTCTCCCTTACACCCGGTGAAATACACCGGCGAGCACCAACCCTGGGAGAACACACTGAACAAATCATGCTGGAGTTGGGCTACTCAAGAGAGGAAATCGCCGAACTACAGGACAAGCGCATCATTTAGCCCGTTTCAACTTGCAGTTACTCGGAATTCAGCCTCATTTTACTGATTTCTGCCCATTCAAATGCAGCAAAAGCCGCAACAACAAGCGCTATATCCACTAATAGAATATTACCAAGGCTGGTAATCCGATCTGACAGCATAATCATAACCACGGGGGTCATAAGCAACCAGGATATATCCGCAAAGAAAATATAAAGTACCTTGCCCCTTGAAGGTGAGGTCTTTCGAGCCGTCAGAAATACATCCAGAGCGAAAACCAGCAAGCCTGCCCCCAGCAGGATGAACACCATAGCGGGAAGGTTGATGATATATTCAGCCAGAAGCCCGGGTAGAAACACGATGAGTAAAGCGCTTAAACTGCAAAAAGCGGCATTGGCATATAGAGTAGTCTGGATTTTTGGAATACGCATATTTGAACTCCGTTATCAGGATTTGCATGTTATTTTACTCAACCAATAGCAGTATTCAATTACCTCAAAGGTAATAGAAATTTGGAAGTTATCCGGTTTATAGTCAGAGCCGCAAATAATAAGGGAGTTAATTATGTCCGCAGTAGGTTCCCTCCTCAGCGAATATCGCAAACGCCATCATATGTCCCAACTTGACCTGGGCATACTGGCCGATGTGTCTTCCCGTCATATCAGTTTCATAGAAACTGGCAGAAGCCAGCCCAGCCGGAACATGTTATTGCGTTTGGCAACCGTAATGGGATTACCTTTTAATGACAGCAATCTGCTTCTAAATTCTGGCGGTTTCACTGCCGTATACTCAAGCCTGGATCTGAATAGTCCGGAAATGGAACCCATTCGTTTTGCCTTGAATTTGATGTTGGAAAAACAGAATCCGTATCCTGCTCTGGTGATGGATGGTAACTGGAATATCCTCATGATGAATAAGGCCCAGCAGTTAATGTCTTCCCGACTGCTGCCCGATCTAACCGGTAGCGAAACACATAACTTGCTCGAGCTGGTATTCGACCATCGCGCCTTCAGACCCTTGATCAGCAACTGGAACCAAGTGGCTGCGCACCTGCTACGTCACCTGCGCAAACAAATGTTGGCTTATTCGAAACCCGGCCATGTGGAACTTTATAACAGGCTGCTAGCCATGGCTCCACCTGTGAACTGGCAACAGCCCGAAGCGAACACCTCCGATTTTCCAATGCTTACTTTGGATATTACCTCAGGCGGCAAGGTGCTACGCATGTTCTCAACTTTGAGCCAGTTCGGTACCGCCCTGGATGTGGGAATGGAAGAATTAATTATTGAGTCTTATTTCCCTGCCAATCAGGCCAGTCACGAGTTCTTCTCTTCACTGGGAAGCACTGCAAGCCTGTAACAAAAACCCAGACACTCCGTTTTTATCAAAGGGGTCAGAGTCTGAGATATCCCCAGAAAATAAATAGTAAATTCATAGAGTTAATTCAATAAAGAGCATACATGACACGATAAAACTCTCCAATAGATCGCCAAATCTGAGGAGAAGTGTCATGTATGCCTTGCCATTGTTACATAAGTTGATTGGTAAAAGCTGTTCAGAGATTCATTCAACTCGTCTCAATACTTGCCTAATCGCAGTCCAGGCACTCACTGAAGGTGCTCAAGCCTCCGTGACCTCACTGGGTCGCCGCCTAGCTGGCTCTGCCTATGACAAACACAAGATCAAAAGGATGGATCGACTGCTATCGAATGACTTTCTTTTTCAAGAGCGCCATCAGATTTATAGTGCCTTAGCTCAACAGCTTTTAGTCGGTTTGCCGGAGCCCATTATTGCGATTGATTGGTCCCCGTTGTGCGCAGATCAAAGCTGGCAATTACTGCGAGCAGCGATACCTGTTGGAGGTCGTTCACTTACTTTGTATGAAGAGATACACCCACGATCTAAGCTGGCCAACAGAAAAGTTCAACACCGGTTTTTAGATCAGCTTGCCATGATGGTTCCAGATGCATGTCGCCCTATTGTGGTGGCCGACTCTGGTTTTAAAACTCCTTTTTACCGCTATATTGAAGGCACTTTGAAATGGCATTGGGTTGGGCGTATTCGAGGACAGGATTTTCTCAGTTGGCAAACAGAAGGAAGCCAGTGGTTTGGCGCCAAATCGCTCTATAGTAGAGCCACTAAAGTGGCCAAGCATTTAGGTCAGGTTAGATGGACGCAAAGGAATTCGTTTGCCGCTTTTATTGTATTGGTTCGGCAATCAAAGAAGAGCCGAAAGTTACTTACTTTGGCTGGCAATGAGCGTCTATCCAAACAACATAAATCGCACGCAAATCGAGAAAAGGAACCCTGGTTGCTAGTTGCCTCATTGTCTTTGTATCAACGCAGCTCAAAGCAGGTGGTAAAAATATACCGTACCCGGATGCAAATTGAAGAAGGCTTTCGTGATTCTAAAGCAGTGAGTTATGGATTGGGATTATCCCAGAATAGGCGAGTGAATCAGAAACGTCGATCCATTTTATGTCTATTGGCTGCATTAGCAATCTTCGTGCTTTGGTGTGTTGGCATGGCAGGAAGAGCAACAGACAAAGCAAAACAAATAAGAGTAAATTCATCGAGTAAGCGGGAATCATACTCGGCTATTTTTCTGGCTCGATTGCTCATTGCTCAGAAACATTTTCGACTACCCAAACGAGCTATCGAAAATGCATTGAATAACATAAAGCCTTATATGGACGGTATACTATGCGAATAGAATTTGTGGGGATATCTCAGGGTCAGACTCGATTGATTTTGCTAAAGCCTATATGGCAATTAACCGCCTGCGAGTAATAAATGATCACCCGGCATTCTCGCTTTGTTATTTCCCACCAACCCCGGCTCACATCAATCGAGTCTGACCCCATTGATGCTTTTAAAGGTCGTAACTAATTCCCAAAGAGAAATAAGCGCCATTAAAACCAAACGGTGCTGATCGACGCGAAAAGTCGAAAACGCCGGGGCTGCTTACGATCAGATTGCCTGACCCATCAACTATTGTTGCTGCTCAAGATTGACCGAAAAGGTTTCTGTCCGGCGTGACATCAAAGATATTGTTACCAGAAATAAATGCTTTTAAGCCGTTATCGAATAAATAACTAACCTTGGCATCTGTAAGCCACTGAGCATCGAAGGTTTGCCTGCCTGAACTTTCAGTAGTGGTGTATTCCCCGTATCGATTAACAGAAAGACTAGCTAACCAATTTCCTGACGAATAATTTCCTGTTAGGTTTATTCTATCCTTTGGCTGCCACTCCTCTATGATCGAAACATCCTGTGCGCTAAAAACCACTGAGGGGTCAACTTGTGCCAAAGCGCCTGCTTGGTTGGTAAACAAGTCGGTGACATCGGTCTCGGTGAAATTAGCTGCAAAGGTTAAGTCGAGGTTGCCATTAAATAGCTCGATTTCGGAGTAAATTGCAACAATGTCCACTCCTTTAGTTTCAGTGTTAGCTCCATTTAGAAAGAACTGTGCTCTCCCGGCTCCAGCCGCAATGAGCGCTGAAGCTAATGGGCCAGTGGTTGGGCTCACAGGGTCATCTGAGGGCCGTAACTTATTGCTGATTACTATGCGATCCTCAATATCGATAGTATAGAAATCTACAGTTAGACTAAAAGGGTTGTTGGGGTTGAAGATAAACCCGGCACTAAGATTATCAGACTCTTCCTCTTTTAGAGAAGGTATCCCAATTGCCTGGGCAACAGAGCTGTCATTGCGAAAGGTACCTACAACCTGCACGTTACCAGCGCCATCAAACTGAGTGCTGATGTTGTTGAAATACAATTGCTGCATTGACGGGGCACGAAAACCGGTACTTACCGCACCGCGTATGCGAAATGTATCAGTCAGACTCCAATTAGCCGCTAACTTCAAATTGGTTGTATCACCAAACCCATCATAGTCATCATAGCGAACAGCTCCGCTAACCAGTAGATTTTCATTTACCGAGTATTCCGTATCCACATAGAAGGAAAATACATCTCTACTTTCGTCTACAGCAGAATCTGGTCCTATGCCGGGAAACCCCTGAATTCCACCCTGACGATCTGAGGCGTATAAGCTCACGCCGTTCGCAGTGTCATAGTCGCGATAGGCATATTCTTCACCAGGGACTATTTTATATTCATCGGTTCTAATCTCTGCTCCGATGGCAACAAATAATTGATTGAAATTTTGCGTGTAATCGAGATTAAGAGTTTCCAATCCCAGCTCAAGGCCATAAGCGAATGCTGAGCGAGGTACTGAACTTCGAATGTCAGTATCAGACAACCCTCTACCCATTAATAATTCATTTGCAAACGAGGAGTTCAATGAATCACTCGTCGCAAAATCGATAGTATTCTCCCCGTCTGTATAGGAGATATCTAATGTAGCACCATTGTTGAACTCGACCTCATAGCCAATATTGAAGGAGAGATCATCTATTTCACTGTTTATCTTAGGTAGGAAACCGTCAATAATAGTAGCCTCACCATCAGATAGTGGAGCGTTGCCACTAGTATTGCCAGGATGACGAAAGAAAGCGCCAGATTGATTGTCTCTACTGGAATAGTTAACGAATCCATAGACTTCGCCATCTCCTAGTTGAAATCCTGTATTGAGAGACATTGCAAGTTGTTCAGAGTCAGCATCTCCAATGCGGAAAGTATTCCGATTCGCAGTCGCTTCTCTAGGGTCAGTGGCAATTAAGATTTCATTGCCGAAAGGGTCGACAGTAGGGTTACCACCGGAATCGAGCTGTCTTACACAACCGGAGTATAGACACTCTCCATGCACACCCGCGCGGTTGGTGGAATCTCTATCTCTATGATTAAGGGTCAAATTCAGAAAACCAGTGTCGCCTAAGGCAAACCCTTTACTGAGGCTAATATCAGTAGTCTGGCCATCTCCTTCGGTGTACTCGCCGCTGGATATTGATATGTTTCCTGAATCGCGGTTGTCATTGAGCACAATGTTAATGACGCCGGCGATGGCATCTGAACCATATTGAGCTGCTGCACCATCTCGAAGCACTTCGATTCGCTTTATTGCCGCAGCGGGTATCGCATTCATGTCCACACCGGCAGTACCCCTTCCTACTGACGTGTTGTTATGGATTAGTGATGACTGATGGCGACGTTTACCATTGATTAGCACCAGTGTCTGGTCGGGACCCAGACCTCGAAGTGTCGCCGGTCTCAGCGCATCAGTACCATCACTGATGGATGAGCTTGAAAAGTTAAAAGAAGGTGCAATAGATTGAAGCATTCGGCCCACTTCGGTGTGGCCTGTTCGTGACAGGGCTTCTGAAGTCAACACATCCACCGGGACAGGAAGATCCTCTGCCGAGCGGCCGGGAACACGAGACCCGGTTACGGTAATTTCTTCAATTAGTGGGTCAGTACTTTGGGCAAATGATGTGCCAATTGAGGTGGTGAATAGGATTGAGGTGATCGCGGTATAAAGCATTTTCTTTTTCATAACGATACAAACACTCCTTCATTGATAATATGGGATAAGTGTCAGGCAGAGTTTTTTGTTCAGACATTACCACTACGACCGTGACTGATGTCTAGCAGCAGAATAATCAAATTATTTACTTATTTCAACATTAACCTATTGGTTGAGAATATTCCTTCAGATGCAGCATTCAGCGGGCTCTAAGGTGGGATTGGTGGTGGGTGGCATATTGGACACGAGCACCCACTGATTTTAAAACTTTACCTATCAACCGTATTAGATGATTACTCACACTTTATCGTAGCCTGCCGCTTGTGTACCCACATGAGTGCCACCGATGTATCAGATACTCTGGACGATGCGTTGAGCTTTACTGGCTTGAATGAAGTGAAGGTACAGCACCGGCCACGTTGGCTTAATGACAATGGGCTATGTTATATCTCAGGTGAACTTGCGGATTATCTTGCAGACAACGGCATGACGCATACGCGAGGCAGGCCCTACCACCCGCAAACACAGGGTAAGATTGAACGATGGCATCGCTCGATGAAGAGTCAGATTCTACTGAATCATTATTATCTGCCCAGCGAATTTCAAGAACGCCTTTATGGTTTTGTGAGCTACTACAACCATGAGCGCTACCATGAGTCGCTGGACAATTTAACACCTGCGGATGTGTACTATGGGCGAGGGGAAGCAATATTGACCCAACGCGAGCAGATTAGACAAAACACCATCGCCCTGCGACGGAAAGACCACTATGATCGACAACTAATACACAACCTGATGAGCTAAACCGCCTCTTAAATCAGGCCGCAATGCGTCCAACTATCTTTGACGACGCACATTCTACTTCTCGCAATTGTAATCCATCAAGGGCTTCTCGTCTTTTCCACGACCTAGGTAGACAGCATTAACTCCCTCACATAGGATTCCGTATACGCTTGTATCATTTTATCTATTGACCATACTTTTCGATGGTCGCGAATTTTCTCCCTCATAAAATTATACTTCTGAGTATCATTCATTAATGAAGTAGATATCGACACAAGTTTTTCGGGAGTATACGGATCTATACAAATTCCAGTCTCTCCTTCGATCTGTGTTTCTGGCAGGCCTCCGCTATTAGAAAAAAGTGATGGCAGTGCATGAGCCTGAGCTTCAAGCGCAACTAAAGGCATTCCTTCGCGCATAATTTTCGGATCTGTTGGTATCCATACGAAATCTGCTTCTTCGTAATACGGCGTAACATCAGCTTGGTAACCGGCAAATTTGATTGATTCAGTTAGTCCATTTGCAGCCACCCAACTCTTAGCTTTGGTAAGTTCAATTCCATTTCCAACCACGATAAGCCTGAACTTCGGTTCATGCCGAGCAATAATTTTAGCGGCCTCTAGTGCTAACCAAATGCCTTTTCCTTTAACAAGTCGGGCAACGAATATGGCAGTGCAAGGATCAATTCGCGACTCAAACCTTTCCAGATCTTCTGCGAATAAAAGACCGTTAATTAAAGTGCCAATCCGTAATGGTGGCTATAACGTCTTCAATTGAGTAGTGGAAGTTTCAGAACAACCAAAAATTCTGTCGGGATAGATAATGTGTGCTCTTTGCATTAACCCTCGCATTGCTCGAGTAACTTTATTACCCGGGCGAGGAGTAGTATGCATGGTGGCCCACCAAGTCCACGAAGGATACTTATTCACCAGACGTCGAAACTTAGTCGCCCCGAATGGATATGAATGAGTATGAATGATGACTTTTTGATAGTCGTTCAGAATGGGTTCCAAAATTGCAGATAATCGTGACAAATCTGAAACATCAGTTTCATCGTGTACTATAAGTTGATCTCTTTCTAGTATTCCGGAATTTGGAGCATAAGATTTATACCCTACAAAATGGTCAATACTATGCTTTTGTAATGCTTCGGTGATAAGTCGTGGGAAATTTACATACCATCGATACATACCAGCCGTTGTATT
>JAESQX010000102.1 GCA_016764875.1 Gammaproteobacteria bacterium | reverse complement strand
TTGCACAATGCAGGCACCTACAAGCGGCTGCGCCACATCACGGCACCTATGGATACGCAGACCCATATAGTTGGCGTCGGTGAAGTGCTGGTGTTCTGCTCCAATAATTATCTGGGCCTAGCCAACCATCCAAAGGTGCTGGAAGCGGCTCGGGATGGTCTCAAAAAATACGGAGCGGGAACTTCCAGCGTGCGCTTTATCTGCGGTACGTTTGAATGCCACGAGATGCTGGAAGCGCGGGTGACGGAGTTCATCGGAACAGAGGCCGCCCTGACTTACAGCAGCTGCTGGAACGCTAACGAAGGGCTGCTGCCGGCACTGATGCAGAAAGGGGATGTGATCATCTCTGACGAATCCAACCACGCCAGCATCATAGACGCGAGCCGACTATCCCATGCAAGTCGCAAGGTATATGCACATAGCGACATGGCCGCCCTGCAGGTCGAGTTGGCAGATGCGGCAGACGCACCGGTGAAGATAGTAATCACCGATGGGGTATTCAGCATGGAGGGAGATGTGGCCTGGTTGCCGGAAATGGCAGAACTCTGCGGTCATCATGGCGCGACGCTGGTGGTGGATGACTCGCACGGCACTGGCGTGCTCGGGGAGCATGGCCGAGGAAGCCACGAGCATTACGGTTTAGCCTGCGCGGCGCCGGCTGGCGTGGATATTATCACCAGTACTTTCGGCAAAGCCCTTGGCGGTGGCAACGGTGGTTTCGTGGCGGGCTCACAGGATCTGGTGGACTACCTAGTGCAGCGCAGCCGACCACACCTGTTCTCCAATGCGATGGCACCTCCTACGGCATGTGCCGCGCTGGCCGCGTTGGAAATCTTGCAACAGGAACCCGAGCGAGTTGCTCGACTTCATCACAATGTAAGCCTCATGCGAGCAGGGTTAGGAAACCTCGGCTATGACATCATGGATTCTCCAACCGGCATTATAGCCATTATGATCGGAGATACGGCACGGGCGATACGCATGTCAGAGCGTTTGTTGAACATGGGTATATTCGTGGTGGGATTTGGCTATCCAGTGGTTCCGGAAGGGAAGGCCCGGCTGCGTGTGCAGATGTCGGCAGCACACTCTCAAGAGCAAATTGATCGAACTCTTGAGGCCTTTGAGGCGATTGCGGCTCTGGAACCTGCTACAGAATGAATCCAGTTATCCGCAACTGTGCCTTCTGTCTGGTGCACACACCGGTCGAAATCGGTATGCTCACCCAGTCGGATTTGCTGTACCTGTAGTCTATTCAGGGTCAGCGACATGATACTCTCTCATAGTGTAATAAAGGCAGGGTGGTTTCGTTTCGTGTTCCATCTTACTTTGGAATACCTATCAATAAAGGATGTATCATTCCTATCCTTGAGGTTTTTTCCTCAATCGTTGCACATACGTCGAACCAAACTTGTTACACCATAGAAGAATTGTTTCATAGCTGGCAGTAATTCCCTACGCAACCAATAAATCTTCGGAAGCTCGAAGATTTAATTTGAATTTGGGGCAAAGTAATACGGCATATTGAAAGATTTCGAGTGGAAATCGGTGGCGTTTATATATCGATTTTGAGGATTTTATGGGACACTTATGGCTCGGGCTGAGTTAACTTTTCAGCATCGAATAAAGGAGCTAATTTGTCAAAACCATACTAATAAATGGCAACAGATAATTAATGAGGATTGAATGATGTTTAAAAGGAAAGTTCTAGTAGTATTGGATGTATACAACGATTTTCGTGATGATCCGGCACACATGCCGGTGGAATTAAGGAAAACTCTTACTCTTCTTGGAGATAACACTCAAGTTTCAATCTATCTGGTTGCGTGTGGATTTGAGGAATATTTACACGATAGTTATTCCAATTTCGGTCCTGATGCTATTGAACAACGCAAAACATTCATTTCTGAAATGCAGGGACGATTGCAGTTTTTTGCGGACGCGATACGGGCAAAAGGATTTGCAGTAGAGTGCCTGGTACATTGGACGTACCCCCGTTATGAGCATATTGCCAAAGAAGCTCAGGAGCTTGACGTAGATCTGGTAGTTCAACACGTCAACACACAGAAATTCGAAGAAAAGCACAACCTTTCTCATGATACCTGGCAATTGGTGAAAACCTGCGTCAAACCTATGTTGTTGATCAAGAATACTGAATGGTTGGAAAACCCTGTGATATTGGCTGCCGTGGATCCAGTCCATAGCCATCACAAGCCGGGGGGGCTGGATCACAAAATCCTGGATATCTCCCTGGAGATAAGTCAGAAACTGGATGGTTCACTCCAGTTGGTACATGCCTACTCAGAATCGGCCCGCCCTTTCGCTGAAGGTGGTAAAATCAAAGAGATGCATTCCCAGGCAATAGATAGCCTCGTGAAGGATTATTCCATCGATTCCTCGATGGTACACCTTATAGATGACAAACCAGCCAATGCCATACTGCAATGCGTGGATGACCTGCAGGCAAGCATTGTGGTATTGGGAGCTTTATCCCGCTCTCGACTTTCCGACGCCATCATTGGCAACACCGCCGATCGAGTGCTGGATTACATTCACTCGGATTTATTGATAGTTAAGCCTATTCAGTCATAGCGATTGGTTCTGACAAGGTAACGCATTGAATCGAGGGAAAACTACGAAAGTTCAGCGCCAAACTGTGATGTATTGTGAATTGAATCAAGGATAAACTCTCAGTGAAAAACACCACAATTGGTCAACGTATCAGTCACTATTAATAAGGGTTCGCCCTGATGATTTCTTCTTAAGTGTTGAGTGTATTTCGAACCGAACTTGTTGCCCCATAGACTGGCTGTTTTGTGGCTGACGGCCATATATCGATTTTAGTAGTTTCATAGTGGAATTATTGTGTAAGGCGAGTTAACTTGTCAGTATCGATAGAAGACCTGAATTAGGAATTGAGTACTCTTATGAATTGGGATGCAATTGGAGCGTTATCGGAATTACTCGGGGCTTTCGCGGTTTTTATTACGCTCGTCTATCTGGCAATGCAGATGAAGCATACGGCGGCTGAAACTCGCGATGCCAGTATTCACTCGGTAATGGAACTGGCGATTCAATTTCGCGCTGAATCCTATTCTGGTGAAATCGCTGAGATTCGGTTGAAGGCAGCGATGAATGAAAATCTTACAACTCTCGAGACATTAAAATTTGAAGGTTACCTGTCAGCTTTGTTCGAATTAAACGAGCTGGTTTTCGTGCAGTATCAAAAAGACAAGCTGGACCCCGAGTATTTTGAAGCGTGGGGTCGTAGAACCCAGGCGGCCATCTCTGTTCCCCGCATTCAGCAATTCTGGAAGAAAACCAAGTCTGGCTATCGCAAAAGTTTCGTTGAATACATTGACCAGATGATGAGCTCAAATAACTAATCAGACAAACACCAATAGTGATTTTGCTTCTTCTTTGGCGTCGTCAAGATTGGTTGTCTGTGACGACAAGAGATTTTCAAGAAATCGCTTGCTCAGGTAGTTCTGGATGTGGATTTTTACGCGCGCTTTTACGATAGGTGGGCTGATTGGCTTGCTGATATAGTCCACGGCCCCTGCTTCCAGGCCGCGCTCTTCGTTGATCGTGTCACTCATGCTGGTGACAAAAATTACCGGGATATCTGCCGTGTCAGGGTTGGCTTTGAGAGCGCGGCAGACGTCGATGCCATCCATTTCAGGCATAACCATATCCAGCAGCACGATATCGGGCAACTGGACCCGGGCGATCTCCAGGGCCTGTTTGCCGTTGGTAGCCACGCTCATGACATAACTGCCCGCCAATACGTTGGACAGGATTTTTATGTTGCCCGGTTCGTCATCAACAATTAGTACTCGATTTTTATCGTTATTTGGCATATCCATTTTAACTAAAGCTACCTTTTGAATTCCGAAAAATATGTAACTGCGTATAATACGCGTCTGTATCAAAACACGCTAATAATTATAAGAGGTTTCCAGATAATGAAAGCTGCAACGAGTAAAATAAGCGAGGAGGCACGGTTATTTTCCCGCCTTACGCTGAGCACAACGATATTGCTGATCATCGTTGATTTACTGGCATTTTATCTGGTAGTAAGTTTTAGTAGCCCTATTGCCAATATGATAGTGAATCTAGTCAGCTTCCTGCTTTTGCCCATTTCAGTTGGATCTCATTTTATTATACTTAAGGACAAGCTTCGACTGTCTGTATTGTTAAACGTGACGATTTGGTATTTACTTTGCATTGCAATGATTGTTGTAGGCGCCAGACTTTACGCGGTATTGCTAGTGTGCGCATTTATGCCTGTGATGATGGCCATGCCATTTGTAGTACCTCGTTTGTTGCAAAGAATTATTGTCATTTCATTAGCTTTTATTATTTCGGGCAGTATCACTGCCAACTTTCCTCCTTTTATTTCACCCTCCGTGCCGGATAACCTGATGTTCTATGTTAATTCCGGGGTGAGTTCAATGCTGGCGCTGGTGGTAATGCTGTCCTTGTGGCAATCCGGAGGACGATTAGCCGCGTCTGCTGATGGCATGCGCAAAGCAATAGTAAAATTGCAGGATTCAGAGCGATCACTGGAAACCAAGGTGGAAGAGCGCACGTCTGAACTGAAGATTGCGTTCAAGGAAATTTCCGACATAAATCAAATAGCTAATGTTGTGAACTCCACGTTAGATGTGAATAAAGTCATTGATATCATCTATCGCGAGGTCCAGAAAAAATTCAAATTCGACCAAATGGGTGTATTCCTGGTTGGCAGTTCAGACAAGCGACTGCATATGACTCAGGAAGCCGGGCTGCCTCTGAATCCGAAATTGGAGAAAATTTTAGTGCAGGACGGGTTGCCGCTGGACGCTTCAAACTCGCTAATTGCAGCGTCAGTAGTAAACCAGGAAACAATCTATCGGCAATCCATTTCTCAAGAGACTATACAAGAAGCGGGGGTAGGGGATCAACAAATCTACCGGCTCAATAAGATGAAATCAATCTTGCTCTGTCCGCTTTCAGTAGAAGGCAATGCTATTGGTTGTATTTTCTTTAACGCCAGTTCCGAAAGTTTTGACTTGAGTAAAGCAGAAATTGATTCGATTGAGCGTTATGTAACCCAACTGGGCACGGCGATTCGGAATTCCCAGCTATTTCAGATGGCCGAGGATTCACGCCGGGATGCGGAGACAGCCAATCAAACCAAGGGCACCTTTCTGGCTAATATGAGCCATGAAATCCGTACGCCGATGAATGCCATCATCGGTTTAACCGGCTTGTGTCTGGATAGTGATCTGGACACCAAGCAAAAGGATTATCTGACTAAAGTGAGCGGAGCCGCCAACGCCTTACGAACAATTATCGATGACATCCTGGATTTCTCTAAACTCGAAGCAGGCAAAATGGAAATTGAAAAGATTCCATTTTCGCTCAATGACGTATTGGATAATCTTGCGACTATTTGTATGGTGCGCTGCCAGGTTAAAAACCTGGAGCTGGTATTTGATCGTGATCCGAATCTACCGGATTCCCTGTTTGGCGATCCCACCAGGCTGGGACAGATTTTAATTAACCTGGCTGGCAACGCCATTAAATTTACCGAACAAGGATATATAGTTGTTGAAGTGAAACAGGTTAGCCGAGCCGGGGACCAGGTCGTAGTCCGTTTTGATGTTCGAGACAGTGGCATTGGTATGAATAAGGAACAGTTGAGCCGAATGTTCCAATCTTTTTCTCAAGCCGACAGTTCCATCAGTCGTCAATACGGCGGGACAGGTCTGGGGCTGGCCATTTCTCAGCAGTTGACAGAAGCGATGGGTGGGCTAATCGAGGTCAGCAGTGAGCCGGGTGTCGGCAGTAGTTTTCACTTTACCTTGAGTTTTGAGGCTGTGGGCAGTACGGCCCACACACTGGAGATAGAAGCAGCACCACAAAATCTGAATGTGTTAGTGGTAGATGACAATGAGCCAACACGGATAATTCTGCAAGAGTACCTGGAGTCATTCGGGTACGGAGTCACTCTGGTAGAAAGCGGAGAACAGGCGCTGGAATTTTTTCAGTCAAGGCACAATTTTGATCTGGTTCTACTGGACTGGATGATGCCTGGAATGACTGGGCTGGATGTCGGGCTCGCCATTCGTGAGACACTGGCTCCGCCTAAAATAATCCTGCTGTCAGCCTGGACTTTACCAAGCAATGAACATCTGGAACAGTTTGATGCCTTTCTGGCTAAGCCGATAAAACCATCTTCTTTACTGGATACTATTATGCAGGTATATGGTATTCAGATTACCCGGCATGTTCGCAATCTTAAAAGCAGTATTGGTCCGGAGGACTTATCAGCAATCCGGGGTGCCCGGGTTCTGGTTGTGGATGATTCGGAAATCAATCTTCAAATTGCCTGTGAGCTGCTGGCTAAGGTTCCTTTGGTACTGGATACCGCCAGTGAAGGTGAGGAGGCGATAAGAAAGGTCAGTGCCAATCATTACGAGGCGATATTAATGGATATCCAGATGCCGGGTATGGACGGGTATTCAGCCACGAGGGTTATTCGCCAGGATTATGATTTCGAACAATTGCCGATTCTTGCCATGACGGCCAACGTTATGCCTGAGGACAAGAAAAGAGCGACAGAGGCGGGAATGAACGGCCATGTGGGCAAACCTGTTGATCCCTCGGAGCTCTACAAGGCTCTTGCGGACGTAATCGTGGCGGCTGACTACAGTGGCAATCTGCCAGAGCAAGAAGCTTCAGAAAAAAGTCCCGAAACCAGCGCTAATGTCAGTTCGATTGCTGCAACGTTTCCAGGACTTGACACCAGGGCGGGCTTGAGAAGCCTGGCGGGTAACGAGCAACTTTATTTACAGTTACTACAAAATCTGTTTGAAGAATACACCAATACCGGGCCTGATCTGGAGGACCTTTTGCAGGAGGGGAAAACGGTTGAAATTCGCGAGATTACGCACAAGTTGCGTGGCATTGCCAATAATCTTGGGGCATTCAATATCGGTAAATGTGCTGAGGATATCGAAAAGGCGATACTCTCCGACCAGGAAGTGAGCAAGGAGAAGATAGCCCAACTTTCCGAAGCACTTGAGGAAGCCGGTGAATCGGTTAACCTGATCGAGGCTCAGGTAGCTGTGAACCAGCCCGACGTCGGTAGCAGTGTTGATGTATCGCAACTGTTGTCTGAATTTCGTCAAGCGATTATATCGTCGGACCCCACGGCAATCGACCTGGTGGGTCAACTACTTGCAGTACATAAATTAGATGACAAGGTAACGCAGCTTCTAGAGCGTTCGCGTGAATCTCTCGACAATTTTAATTTTGCTGAGGTTGAACCCTTGTTAGCCGAAATTGAGGAAATGCTATCGGTATAAAAATGCGAACCCTGTGCAAATATCTAATCGTTTTTTCGCTGCAGTTATTGACATTTGGGTCAATAATGGCCGCACCTTTCAGCGTAAAATTACTGGATCAGCCAGTAACGATAGCAGGTCAGTGGCAGTTCAAAACAGGGGACAATCCGGCGTGGGCAGTCGCCGCATTTGATGATAGCCAGTGGAAACAGGTAACAGTGCCAGCACACTCGCCAGAGGGTTACGCTGGATATAGCGGCCTGGCATGGTACCGGCTCACCCTTCAATTCGACTTGCAACAGCCTGACGCCAGAGAACAATTAAGCGCATTGGCGGTTATGTTAGGCGCCGTTGAGAGCGCCTACGAATTCTACGCAGGCGGCCAAAAACTTGGTGGCATAGGGCAGTTACCTCCGCAACCCAGCCCTTTATACAACCAGCATGCTGTTTATCGGATTCCATCGTCCGCCATCGATTCCCAGGGGCAACTGGTGTTGGCGATGCGCATTTGGCGCTCTGAAAGCGCAAGAGCGAATAGCCCTACGGGCCCCTATGGAGGACCATTCCTTGTAGGTGACAGCGGCGACCTGAATCGATTGGCAGCGCAGCGTAGCCTTGTGCCCAGCATGCTGATGGCTGCGGTCTATTTAGCCATTGGCCTTTATCATTTATTTATTGCCCGACGCAATCCTGCGATGAGGGAGTTCTTCTGGTTTGGTTGGTTTGCCATCGCCCTTTCCCTGTACTCTATGGAAACCAGCCAGTGGCGTTACAACATTGATATCCCCTTCCTGTGGCACTTGAAACTTGAATATACTGTACTTTATCTCTGCCCTTTTCTAGCAACGGAAGTACTGGCCAGGATAGCCAAAATCCCTCTGAACCTCGCCATGCGCACCTTCAAGTATCTGTTCCTGCTTTTCGCCGTGGTGGTGGCAGTGATACCTACGATCGAAATTCATTACCTGACTTTGCCATGGTATCAATACCTGGCTGCCATCTGGGCTCTTTCCACAGCAGGATTAATGGGCTGGCACGCCGTCAAGGGTAATCGTGAGGCTGGTATGTTAACGGCTTTATTGCTGTTGCTGATTTTCTCGCTGATTAATGACATTTTTATGAACGGGGCCCTGCTGGGAACCGCCGATACAATCTATATTGTATTCGCTTTGACGGTGCTGTTGATGGCCGTTCTCATGGCGAACCATTACACGGCCACCCTGGGTAAACTTGAGCAGTCGGTGGAAGATCGAACGGCCGACTTATTACAAACCAACCAGCAACTGCAGGAAGCCAATGCCATCAAGGAGCAGTTTCTGGCTAATATGAGCCACGAACTTCGCACACCAATGAATGCAATCATCGGGCTTACTCACCTGGGGCTGCAGACCAAACTCAGTGAACAGCAGCAAGATTACCTGACTAAAGTAGACGCATCCGCCGCCAACCTGCTTGGCATCATCGATAGCGTGCTGGACTTTTCCAAGCTTCAGGCGGGAGATTTAAAAAGTGTATCCGAGCCATTTGATCTCAGGCGATTACTCGATGAGCTGAAAATCGCCACCGGCGAACAGATAGCTGATCGGGACGAATTGAATATTAGCTTTAACTGCGACCCACAGATCCCTGCAACTGTTTCTGGTGATGCGACAAAATTGGCTACTGTACTGCGGAATCTGATGGGTAACGCCGTGAAGTTTACGCCAGCTGGCAATATCACGGTGGAAGCCCGCGTTGTGAACATAGACTCTGAAAAAATGCAGGTAAAATTCAGTGTGATCGATACCGGGATTGGTATATCGGAGTCTCAACGAGAAAAGCTTTTCGAAGGATTTTCCCAGGCGGATAACAGCTTCAGCAGAACCTATGGTGGGGCTGGCCTGGGTTTGGCAACGGCTAAAGAGTTGATACAGTTAATG
>JAESQX010000101.1 GCA_016764875.1 Gammaproteobacteria bacterium | reverse complement strand
TGATGCAAATGCCGGTGAAGCTTACTTCGCTGATGGATACCGCAATCGCCGCGTCGCGGTGGTTGATGTTGCCACTGGAGCTTTTAAACGTTATTGGGGTGCCTATGGTAACCGTCCTGATGATGACGCGGACGTAACCTATACTCCCGGCGAGCCTGGACCACAGCAATTTCGTGGGCCTGTTCATTGTGCCGAGCCTTCCAACGACGGCTTGGTTTACGTTTGCGACCGTGGTGCCGACCGCATCCAGATATTCCGCACTGACGGAACCTACGTGAGAGAAGTGATTATTGCTCCAGCCACCCTATCCCAGGGTTCAACCTGGGATATTGCCTTCTCGCCTGATGCTGATCAGGAGTTTATCTACCTGGCGGATGGCCAGAACTTCAAGATCTACATCATCGACAGAGAATCCATGGAAATCCTCTATACCTTTGGTGATGGTGGCCGGCAACCCGGGTTATTCTACGCGCCTCACAGTATCGCTACAGACTCAGAAGGCAATATATATACAACTGAGACCTACGAAGGCAAACGCGTTCAGAAGTTTCTGTTTCAAGGCATAAAACCTGTAACAGTACGTGATCGTGCACCGACCTGGCCTGCAAACAAACTGTAACTAGAAACAGTTTCTGATTTAAAAAAGCCGTATCGAAAATTCGATACGGCTTTTTTTGTGTTCACTTAACAGCAGAACTATTAATTAATTATTTTTATTCGCTATTAAAACAACCAAGTTGCTGATTCAAATTCCCGCTCGGCCAGGTTGGTGCTTCCGGGAAAAACTCCAGACCCGTCAGTCGCTCAACGTCCTCAAGCGAGGCTAATTGTTTACAGTGATGCACATGAAAAGGCAGGTCCTGGTCAAAGCTAAACACAGACATCTGGCCATTTGTTGTTGCAATCACCTTAAAAAATCCACTTGGCACTTTATGTTGTTTTGTTGTTGCCAGAAATTGCTGCGGTTTTTCAGAATCGTAAATTGGGCCGGTAACAACGTACAAAGCTTCCGTTCTATTGGCCAGGTTCCGCACCGCCCACTCCAATCCGTACCATGCCCCCCGATTGAGATTCTCATTACGTGGCACCATGTTGGTTAGATAGTTGGTATCACTCCAATATGGCGTACCGGCAAAACTGACAATAGGGGCAAAGTAATTCCTCTCAAGATTAAACTCAGCAATCACATTACTATAATCCCCCTGATTGAGGGTGCCCCTTACAAAGGGATCCGCCTGTGGCTCTCTCGACAGGTTAGTAGCAACACCAATTGAGCCTGCCGTAACAATGTAAGATACCCAATCGGCTACTCGTGTTTGATTATTGAATGACAGCGTGTAAATGGCTCTTGCGATGATATCGTTAGTGTCAGAAGCCCCCGTGGGACAGCCCGCAAGGCAATGGGCAAAACGAATTGTTTGCCCGTGAGAAACCGGCATCAAGATGACGCTTAGTAACAACGACAGAATAACGATAATTTTTGAATTGCCCGCTCTGAACTCGCCCTGACTATGAGCAACACAACAAGATCGCTGGTGCTTCAGCATTGTAAATTGCCTCGTACAATTCCATGAAAACTTCGCAATATTTCAAAAACCGCTAACTACTCGGCGGCCACTTTCGCTTTGCCCAATCAAGGAGAGAGCACCAGCCTGAAGCCAATAGTATTATTGCGCACGCCCGGGTCCACCCCTCCTCTGACAGCTGCGCGAATATTCTGGGGCCCATCCGCAAACGATCCGCCTCGCATTACCCACAGGGCGTCTTCTGACAAACTGGCCCGCTCATCATCAGGATCGAAGGGGTAAGGCTGGAACGGGCTGCTGGTCAACTCCCATACATTACCACTCATATCCGCCAGAGAAAATTGACAGTCAGGGCAGTCGTAACTTCCAACCGCTACGGTATCTGTACCAGCAAAATTAGCCCGACCTTCCTGTAACCGCGATCCCCAGGGATATATAGCGCCCTGACTTCCCCGCGCCGCCTTCTCCCATTGTGCTTCTGACGGCAGGGAAATATGCCAGCCCTGTTCGATCAGCGTACGAATTTCTGCGGGCACAGTAGTGGAACTCACAAGATTTGATTCTAACCAGCGACAATATGCCAGAGCATCGGTCCAGGTAATACCGGTCACCGGATGCTCAGCTTGTGCCTCAAGTGTCTGCTCCACTACCGGATGCCCGCTGGCATCAATAAAAGCTTTATACTGTGCAACCGTTACTTCAAACCGTCCGATATAGAAAAGCGGTAATTCAACTCTTCCCTGTCGCTGGGTTTCAGACCAGCGTTCATTCTCATATGCCTGTCGATCAAAAGCTGGATTGCTGCCCATCAAAAATGAACCCGCTGGGATTTCAACAAAACCCAGTCGCGGATCATCGGGTAATTGCCATAGGTCCAATCGAAATCCATCCAGTGCAATCGGCTCTAAAACTGAGACAGAAGTTTCAGGCTGCTGCGCTTGTCTGCCCTGCACAAACATCCAGTACGCAACAAAGGTAATAAGTGTTGCAAGAATTATAAAACCGACAGTACTACCAGGAGCAGTCCTTTGGTTTGAATCAGTAATCTCAGGTTTTTCTGTCATAGTGAAACAACCACCCCATCACAAGCAAATTGCCAGCCGTGGTCGCATGCGCGGTCATAGAGTTTCTGTTCTGGCATGGCCATCAAATTCAAACCACCCTGCCTGAGCATCAGCCTGAGATCCAACTCATGTGGGCGTTCATGAGATATAGGTGAAGGATCCAGCAGGTTGACACAGCCCGCCTGAAATTTTAGCTCGCAAGCCCTGGAGAAGAAACTTAAGGCAAGTTCGCGATCAGGATCGATGATACGCTGTTCCAGGTAATGTGCTCCCAGTTCATTACAGGCCCAGGCTGAGTTGTCACTGCAATAAGTTGATTCCAACTGCAATAATCTGTCACAACTATTGGCCAACCCATCTGCACAGGCTTGCTGCCAGAACGGGATACTATCTCCAGTATGTTGACCGTCGGTTTTCCCCAGCATAGACAAAGAGGCAAATACCACAATCCATATTGCCATATGAGCAAAGTTAGGACGAAGCGACAACCAACTCTCTTTCCATAGATTAACAATTGCCGCAGAATCAATTGAACGTACCAGGCGGTCTATAGCAATCACACTGAGATTCAGCAGGGGAACACACAATAGTTTGTCATAGAAAGTAGGAACGCCTACGGCTCCCAGTAGAGAGTACAGCCCAAACACACCGAGCCCGTATACAGCACCAAAAATTGTCTTGCCCAGCGGTGTCCTTGGCGAAGTGGAAGGGTCTGTTATAAGTAAATGCAACCCCAGAAATACCGCCGCCGGTATTTCCGAATCAATAAAATACGGTACACCTGTTGCCGCCGAATATACAGCGCTTAGGCCAAACAGCATAATAGCTGCTGTTCCGGCCACTAATGTAATGGAAAAGAAGTACATCACTACAAGACCCAGAACGAACAGGAAAGCATAAATATTGGGCGCCAGGGTCAAGGTGGAAGCTATTTCTCTGCCCCAGGTCAGATCAGTAGTGTTAGTAGCAATTAACACTATGGAAAACAGGCCCAGCGCAAAAGCAGATGGGTTAAAAATATGAACCAGCTTTCCTTCACGATGCCAGCGTACAAACTCCTTACCCATGAACCCGGCAGCGATCATCAGAAACTGCATATAAAACCAGTCATCCCTGAACCACAAAAACAGGTTAATACTGAATATAATGGGAACCGGACCAAAGCCAAGCACATAATTCTCACGTCGGGTCCAGGACAGCAGAATGTCAAAGCAATAGGCAAACAGCAGTTGCCCGGCAAGCAGCCAGAGGTGCTGGTATATCGGCGGCCAATAATAGCCCCAGTAAGCAAATAAACTGCACTGCACCAGCCCCTGAATATAATGCTGGGGGCGCAAAATAACCTGGAACGAGCGGGTGGCACCCGAATTCTTCAGCTGCAGAAACAAACATCCCAGCCAGGCAAGTAACACCAATGCCGCGCCCAGGAAAGACCACAGCAGCACCGGGTTTGCCTGGACCCGGGTAGCCAGTGATATTGCAGCTAATGCAGCGACCAGTGCCAGCGGGAATAGCAGAGATTGAAGCGAAACCTTCCCCTGAATAACAGCCGCACCGTGACTGGTAGCCGATTCTGTTCCGTGGGGTGTTTTTTGGCGGCGTTTTTTGGCGGCAGGCATCGTTATTCTACTTACTTACTGCTATCAAATATCAGCGTCAAGCATAAACCACCTGAATGCCTAATACAATTTGCAAACTTTGCATAAGCTGCTGGTCTTGCGGGGGTTTTTAACCCTGGTGAAGACCATCTATGGACGCCGAAAACCTGCTTCAGGACAACCGGGAATACCATCGAGAAGCTGCTATAATCTCTTCCTAATTGAACAACTGAAATCAATCAGTACTTGTTGAGCCTTCACGGCAACGAGTACACTTTAGTTCAAAAGGTCGGTCAGCCTGTCGTTTGACTCCAAACTAATACAAACTGTATAAATTCCTAATTCACAGACAAAAATTCCTGAATTGAAAATCGGCTATCTACTATTTCTCCCGCTTGGCTCTCTATTACTAGCCAGCCATTCCTATGCCCAGCAGAATGAGCCTGGTGAAACAATCCTAGATACAGGCCGGGGTACTCCGATTCCATTACAGCGCCTGGAGCAAAATACCGCCGATATTAATATCGATGGGAAAATAAATGAAAGCGCATGGGCTGGCATCAATGTTATCAACAACATGCGAGTCATTAATCCAGACACCCTTGAAGCC
>JAESQX010000100.1 GCA_016764875.1 Gammaproteobacteria bacterium | reverse complement strand
AGCTCAGCAGGAAAGGGTACTGGTGACAGTGCTGACTAAACGTATGGCGGAAGACCTTACCGATTACTTGGCTGAACACGATGTGCGGGTACGTTATCTGCACTCGGATATTGAGACGGTGGAAAGAGCTGAAATTCTCAGAGACCTGCGGCTCGGGAGTTTTGATGTTCTGGTTGGAATCAACCTGTTACGTGAAGGGCTGGATCTTCCCGAGGTCTCCCTGGTGGCTATTCTGGATGCGGACAAGGAAGGCTTTCTGCGTTCCGAGCGCTCGATTATTCAGACCATAGGCCGGGCTGCCCGTAATCTCAATGGCAAAGCAATACTCTATGCCGACAGAATCACCGGCTCAATGCAGCGGGCTATTGATGAATCCGACAAACGGCGCAACATTCAACTTGCCTACAATGAGGAACATGGTATTACCCCTGTGGGTGTGAAGAAAAGCGTGATTGACGTAATGGAGGGCGCTTATGCCGCGCCAGGGGCCGGTAAAACACGGCAGCGTAAACGGGCGGCGGCAGAAAAAGCCGGTGCCTATAAAACAATAAATCTGTCTGATCCTAAAGAGCTGGGCAAGGAAATCGACAGGCTGGAATCGCAGATGTTCGATCAGGCGCGTAATCTGGCATTTGAGGAAGCCGCTGCAACCAGAGATCAGGTTGCCGAGTTAAGGTCGATAATGCTGGAACAGTAAACTTATCAATGACAAATCATCGACACTGGGCCGTGTGATCTCATATAATCGCCAATCTTTTCTATAGGGTGATTTTTAGGCGCGTAGCTCAGTTGGTTAGAGCGCTACCTTGACATGGTAGAGGTCACCAGTTCGAATCTGGTCGTGCCTACCAATATTCATCAGCCCTATAGTCAAACCATAGAAACTGAAACAGCTAACGCGAACGTATTCATTAATCAGGGAACTATAAGGAATGGTTTCCCGGGTTTTTATTTGGAATAGAAATGCCACAGATCACATTGCCAGATGGCAGTAAACGGGATTATGAAAATCCGCTTACCGTTGCTGAAATAGCTGAATCCATAGGGGCGGGTCTTGCCAGGGCTGCCCTTGCCGGTCGTGTAAACGGTGTCCTAGTAGATACTTCGCATGTGGTGTCCGAGGATGCTGAAGTTGCCATCATTACCGAAAGGGACAACGACGGACTGGAAATTCTACGACATTCCTGTGCTCACTTGATGGCGCAAGCGGTTCAACGATTGTTTCCCAAGGCTCAGGTGACTATTGGGCCGGTGGTGGAAGATGGCTTCTTCTACGATTTCGCTTTTGAGCGAGCCTTCACACCTGAAGATTTACAGTCTATTGAAAACACCATGCGACAAATCGTCAAGGAAGAGCTGACAGTGGAACGCTCGGTGATGAGTCGGGCTGAAGCGGTTGCCATGTTCAAGGAAATGGGTGAACTCTATAAAGTTGAAATCCTTGAAGCCATTCCAGGCAATGAAGAGCTTTCCTTTTATCGGCAGGGGGAATTTATCGACCTATGTCGAGGACCGCATGTTCCCAACACCGGCAAGTTCAAGGCCTTTAAATTAACTTCAGTGGCAGGTGCGTACTGGCGCGGCGATTCCGATAATGAAATGCTGCAACGAATTTACGGCACCGCCTGGGGATCCAAGCAGGATTTAAAACTCTACCTGCAACGGCTGGAAGAAGCTGAAAAGAGAGATCATCGAAAACTGGGCAAACAGCTGAATCTGTTTCACTTTCAGGAAGAGGCGCCGGGAATGGCGTTCTGGCACCCGCGGGGCTGGACTATTTATCAGCTTATCCAGAATTACATGAGGACTGTTCAGAATTCCCATGGCTACCAGGAAATTAATACCCCTCAATTAGTGGACTACAGCCTGTGGGAAAAATCCGGGCATGCGGCTAAATTTTCTGAAGAAATGTTCAGTGTGGAATCCGACAATCGGATGTACGCCATCAAGCCCATGAACTGTCCCTGTCATATTCAGGTGTTTAACCAGGGGTTGAAAAGTTATCGTGATTTACCCTTGCGTCTGGCGGAATTCGGCTCCTGCCATCGCTATGAGCCATCCGGAAGTTTACATGGGCTGATGCGTGTGCGCAGTTTCGTTCAGGATGATGGGCATATTTTCTGCACCGAAGAGCAAATCCAGCAGGAAGTCTCTGAATTTATGGAGCTGCTGTTTTCGGTTTACCGGGATTTTGGTTTTGACGATGTTATCTTGCGGTTGTCGACACGGCCGGAAAAACGGGTAGGCTCCGATGAGCTCTGGGACAAAGCCGAAGAGGCCTTAAAAACGGCACTGACAATAACTGGATTACCGTGGGAACTGGTACCAGGGGAGGGCGCATTTTACGGCCCCAAAATAGAATATTCTCTCAAGGATTGCATGGGTCGAGTGCAGCAATGCGGCACCATACAAGTGGATTTTTTCACACCCGGACGATTAGGCGCGCATTATGTTGCCCAGGACAGTAGTCGCCGGGAGCCGGTGATGTTACATCGCGCAATATTGGGATCCTTCGAGCGATTTATTGGTGTTTTAATCGAGCAATATGCCGGGGCCATGCCAACCTGGTTGGCACCAGAACAAGTGGTAATTCTCAATATTACCGATAAGCAGGCCGAATATTGCACAGAAGTGAAAGAAACCTTGAAAAATAAAGGGTTTAGAGTGATCTCGGACTTGAGAAATGAAAAGATCGGCTTTAAAATCCGCGAGCACACATTAAGTAAGATTCCCTACCTTTTAGTAGTTGGAGATAAAGAGGTGGAATTACGGACAATTGCAGTTCGTACTCGCAGCGGTGAAGATCTGGGAATGATGACAATCGATGACTTTAGTTCGCACTTAAGTCAGGATGTTGCCCGATTTGGACGCACTGACAAGTAGTAGTGCAATTGTGCAATCAGCAAGTTAATTTAAATAAGGAGAGCAAGCGCCCGCGCGAGTTATGAGAGGCAGTGGAAAAAAGTCTGTTATCAATGAGCACATTGAAGCCGAGCAGGTACGTCTGGTAGCAGCGGATGGCAGCCAGGCCGGTATTGTAACCATAGAAGAAGCCAGGGCAGCGTCAGCAGAAGCCAGATTGGACCTGGTATTGATTGCTCCCGATGCTGAGCCGCCGGTTTGCAAGATCATGGATTATGGTAAGCATATCTTTGATCTGAAAAAGCAGAAAGCAGCCAACAAGAAAAAGCAGCGCAGGGTACAGGTTAAAGAAATCAAATTCCGACCAGGGACGGAAGCGGGAGACTATCAGGTAAAACTACGCAACCTGATACGTTTCCTGGAAGATGGGGATAAGGTCAAGGTATCGCTACGATTCCGCGGCCGGGAACTCGCCCATCAACATCTTGGACAGGAGCTGGTAGCTCGAATCCGTGAGGATTTAGCTGAATACGGTTCCGTGGAGCAGGACCCCAAGATGGAAGGACGGCAGATCGTCATGATATTGGCGCCCGTCCGTACGAAGCGTTAATCAGCTAGCTAATTACTGAAAAGAAATTGGTTTGGAAGTGGTCATTGACCCGCTGACAGCGCATTTATGTTAATCGAAAGTGGCTTGAGCAAACAAAATGCCGAGTTCACAAATGCGGAGTATGTTGAAAATGAATAAGGTTAAAACCCATAGTGGTGCTGCGAAGCGGTTTAAAAAGACCGGTTCAGGCTATAAACGCAAAAGTGCCTACAAGAGTCATATCCTCACCAAGATGACTACCAAGCGTAAACGTCAACTGCGCGGAACCTCAGCGGTTCATCCAGCTGACCTTCCTGCGGTTAAACGCATGTTACGCGACGCGTAAGTAATTTATTGATTAGAGGAATAGAATCATGGCTCGAGTTAAACGAGGCGTTGTCGCCAATCGTCGTCACAAAAAAGTATTAAAGCAGGCCAAAGGCTATTACGGAGCCCGCAGCCGGGTTTTCCGTGTTGCCAAACAGGCTGTTACTAAAGCCGGGCAATATGCCTATAGAGATCGTCGTGCCAAGAAGAGAGTATTTCGTTCTCTGTGGATCACGCGAATCAATGCCCAGGCACGCGAAAATGGTATTAGCTATAGCCAGCTTATTGCCGGATTGAAAAAAGCTAACATAGAAATTGACCGACGGGTTCTGGCTGAACTGGCGGTACATGACAAGCTTGCATTTGCAGCTATCGTTAATCAGGCAAAAGCTAGCTTAGTCGTGTAATCTGCTAGCTCAAGTGGGCCGGTTCCATGGCAGATACTGAATCTCTTCTTGCAGAAGCCCTGCAAGCCATCGAAGACTCTGGAGATGAACAATCCCTGGAGTCTTTGCGTGTGCGCTATCTTGGAAAGAAAGGTAGTATCACGGCGCTTTCAAAGACATTAGGACAATTGTTACCCCAGGAAAGACCTGCTGCCGGCGAAGTAATTAATAGGGTAAAGCGTCAGGTACAAGACGCTATAGGGCTTCGAAAACAGACCCTGGTAGAAGCCGCACTGAGCGCACAGCTGTTGCAGGAATCGGTGGATGTCACCTTACCGGGGCGTCGACAAAACCAGGGGGGGCTGCACCCGGTTACCATCACCATGGACAGGATTAAGGCTATTTTCGAATCGGCCGGTTACGATGTGGCTGAAGGGCCTGAGATCGAAGACGAATATCACAATTTTGAAGCGCTGAATATACCTGAGCATCACCCGGCCAGGGCGATGCATGATACTTTTTATATCAACCCCGGCACCGTTCTGCGTACTCACACCTCTCCCGTCCAGGTGCGTGTCATGGAAAATGACAAGCCGCCCTTCAGGATGATTTGTCCGGGTCGCGTGTATCGCTGTGATTCCGATTTGACCCATACACCCATGTTCCACCAGGTGGAAGGTTTGCTGATAGACGAGAACGTCAGCTTCGCGGATCTGAAAGGTACGGTAGTTGATTTCCTTCGTGCTTATTTCGAAGAAGATATGGATGTGCGTTTCCGTCCATCCTACTTTCCCTTCACTGAACCTTCGGCGGAGGTGGATATAGCCTGCGTCAGCTGCGCTCAGAGTGGTTGTCGTATTTGTGGCCATACTGGTTGGCTGGAGGTTATGGGATGCGGAATGGTGCATCCAAAGGTTTTGGAAATGTCCGGTATTGATACCGGCAAATACAACGGCTTTGCTTTCGGAATGGGAGTGGAGCGTCTGGCGATGCTGCGCTACAAGGTCGGTGATTTAAGAACATTTTTCGAAAATGATTTGCGCTTTCTGCGGCAATTTAACTAGGGAATTCGGTGATGATATTCAGCGAAAAATGGATCCGTGAATGGGTTGATCCAGCCCTTGATACCCAGCAATTGATAGAGCAATTGACTATGGCGGGCCTGGAAGTTGACGCATCAGGGCCAGTAGCTAATGCGTTTACCGGTATCGTGGTGGGTGAAGTAAAAACCGTCGAAAAACATCCCGATGCGGATAAGCTGAGTATTTGCCAGGTGAGTGATGGCAAAGCAGACTTTCAGGTGGTTTGTGGTGCGCCCAATGTGCGAGCTGGACTGAAAGTACCATTTGCCACCATTGGCGCCGAGATACTGACTCCAGACAGCGATAAAGTTTTCAGAATTAAAAATGCCAAATTACGTGGCGTTGAATCCAATGGCATGTTGTGTTCTACCGAGGAGCTGGGAATAGCGGACTCGGCTGATGGGTTGATGGAGCTGCCTGCCGACGCACCGGTGGGTGAAGATATTCGCAATTACCTGAATTTAAATGACACCTCTATAGAGTTGGACCTGACCCCAAATCGTGGTGACTGTCTTGGTATTGAAGGGCTGGCAAGGGAAATTGCCGGCCTTAACAAAATGGCAGCAAAGCATCCGCAGGTGGGTGTTGTAGCGGCCACAATCAACGATACTTTTGACATTGCCATTACCGCCAGGGATCAATGCCCGCGTTACCTGGGCAGAGTGATTCGAAATATTAACCCCGATGCTGAAACGCCTTTATGGATGCGGGAAAAACTGCGCCGGTGCGGCTTGCGTAGTATTGATCCGGTGGTGGATGTCACCAATTTCGTATTGATAGAACTGGGGCAACCCATGCATGCTTTTGATCTGGCTAAACTGAAGGGTTCGATTGATGTGCGCCTGGCTCAGGAAGGCGAAAAGATTACTCTGCTGGATGGCAAGGAAATAGCACTGAATGGCAATACGCTGGTTATTGCTGATGATCAAAGGGCGGTTGCCATGGCCGGGATTATGGGTGGTTTGGATACGGCAGTCACCACCGGCACCCGAGATGTGTTTCTGGAGTGCGCGTTCTTCTCACCACTTGCCATTGCGGGAAGGGCGCGAGCCTATGGCATGCATACCGACGCTTCTCATCGTTATGAGAGGGGTGTCGATTTTAACCTGCAACAAAAAGCGACTGAAAGAGCCACACGATTATTGCTGGATATTGTCGGTGGGGAAGCGGGACCGATAATAGAGGCGCTGGGGAATCTGCCCGAGGCAAAACAGGTGACGCTTGAATATGCCTCGGTGGCACGTTTTCTGGGTGTTGAGATAGAACAAAGCCAGATTCGGGAAATCTTGACCGGGCTTGGATTCGGCCTTACTGATTGTTCCGACAAGGGCATAACGGTGAGCGTGCCGTCGTTTCGCTTCGATGTGGAAATAGAAGCAGACCTGATTGAGGAACTGGCTCGTGTCTATGGTTACAACAATGTGCCCCTGGGCCGGGGCTTCAGTAAGCAATCTCTGAAATCCCAACCTGAAGCCGTTACGCCATTGGCCCGACTTAAACAACATCTGGTCAGCCTGGGTTATCAGGAAGCAATAACCTATAGTTTTATTGACCCCACGTTGTCGGAAAAGGTATGTGGCTCAAGCAGCGAGGCCATTGTCTTGCAGAACCCCATATCAAGTGACATGTCTACAATGCGTAGCAGTATCTTGCCGGGATTGCTATCTACCCTTCAGTACAACGAAAATCGGCAACAGGAACGAGTACGACTGTTTGAAGCTGGTCAGGTGTTCCGAGCGGAACAAGATAGTATCAAGCAGCCCGCTATGATCGCCGGTTTGATTTCTGGCAGAAAACTTCCAGATAATTGGAGTAATAACAAAGAGATATATGACTTTTTTGATGTAAAAGGTGACATAGAGTCTTTGCTTGATTTTAGCCGTGGTGGCAATGACTTTTGCTTTCAGCCAGGCAGTCATCCCTCATTCCATAGCGGCCAATGCGCTGAGGTAGTCCGTTCGGGGCGGCTTGTAGGCTACGTTGGCGCCCTTCACCCGGGGCTGCAGCGCGATCTTGGTCTGGATTCAACGGTATTCATGTTTGAGCTGGAATTAGAGGCCATCTATCCACGGACAATGCCCTGCGCTACGGTGCTTTCCCGTTTTCCCGAGGTCAGCCGCGATTTGGCTATTTTGATCAATAATGAGACCCCGGCCGCAGATATTTTGGCCGTAGTGTATGAGAATGCCGGGGAATACCTCTCTAGTTTGAGAATATTTGATGTATATCAAGGGGATGCGATAGAAAAAGGCAAAAAAAGTATTGCTTTGGGCTTGACGTGGCAGCATCCTTCACGCACTCTTAATGACGATGAGATAAATTCCATAATTATCAATTGCATCAAAGCACTAGAAGAACAATTTAATGCGAGTTTAAGGAATTAGTTAGGTAAGAGACTATGGCGGATAGTGCACTGACTAAAGCGGAAATGGCAGAACGCTTGTTTGACGAACTGGGCCTGAATAAAAGAGAAGCCAAAGAGCTTGTTGAGCAATTCTTTGAGGAAGTTCGCCTTTCTCTGGAGAAAAATGAACAGGTTAAGTTATCCGGGTATGGTAATTTCGATTTGCGTGACAAAAAGCAACGTCCTGGCCGAAACCCGAAAACCGGTGAAGAAATCCCAATTCAGGCGCGCCGGGTCGTGACTTTCAGGCCGGGTCAGAAATTGAAGGCAAGAGTAGAGAACTATGCTGGAAACAAAGAATAACGACGAATTACCACCAATTCCTCCCAAGCGTTACTTTACTATTGGGGAAGTAGGTGAGTTGTGCGACGTAAAGCCTCATGTTCTGCGTTATTGGGAACAGGAGTTTCCTTCGTTAAAGCCAGTCAAGCGTCGTGGTAATCGTCGCTATTATCAACGTCAGGACGTTATCCTGATTCGCCAGATAAAATCACTGCTTTATGAGCAAGGTTTCACCATTGGCGGAGCCCGTCAAAAAATGAGTGGCAAGGATGATAAATTCTCCAAACAGGCGATCAATACCGCTGAGTTGAAATCGCTAATCAAGGAAGTAGAAAGCCTGATTGCAAGCATCTAGCTGGACTTTAACGGTCATCGCGACGGCAGAATTGTATCCTCTGGAAATTTATTCATATCTTTCCAAATTAAGTGACGTATTCCATAGCTCGGGCCATAGGTCTTCACCTCAATCGTTGCTATAATTTCAAACCAGATCGGGGCGTAGCGCAGTCTGGTAGCGCACTACACTGGGGGTGTAGTGGTCACAAGTTCAAATCTTGTCGTCCCGACCATATTCATTGGGCTGTAGAGATACTAGTCCTTTTTTTATCTCTCTTATCCAAAATATCCAGCATATATCCAGCACAAAATGTGATTTCGGCTTGGTGGCGAGACGGGCAATTACTCAATACTAAGAATTGTTCGTATATCTGGTGATCGAGTGACTTAAAATCCCTCGGAGGAAACTCCGTCCCGGTTCGATTCCGGGCCTCGGCACCACTACCCGTGGGGGGATGAGCAATAACGAAGATGACCTGTTAACAGGTTAGCTCGGCTTGACGGGCCGTTGTTAGCTGGCCCAACACCTAGTGGTTAGAAGGGAAGTTTGAATCCTCCTGGCAGAGACAGGCTCTTAGGGCTTGCCAAGCCAGATGCCCCGCCTTTAGCCTCGCCCAATAAACCACCGTAGGCGGAGCCGCTATCATTTAAAATTTTGTTTTGACCCAGCAGGCCGGAAAGCGAGCTATTGGCGCCGGAAAGGGAGTCAGCGGTTTTGGATTGAATGGCGGACATCAGGGAACTTTCAAACCCTTTCATTTTTCCGGCAAAGGCATTCTTGACCGCTTTAGAAATGATCTCGGCAAGGTTTGATTTAATATCCAGCTGATAATTTTCTATCGTTCCACTAATACCGATAGATATATTTATCCGGTCAATCGTTGATAGCGATTGGGCGATGGTGTTAGCCAGTTCGTTGCCTTTTTGTTCGGGGATGGAAAGCGAAACGTTATCTAGTTCGGCTGTGAATTTGCCATGCAAATTGTTTTCATCAGTGATGGTTAATTGTCCGGTAATTGTTGCCAACCCGCCTTTCAGTTCTGCGCGGCCTGTGTTTTTCAGGCTGAGTCCTTGTATATTCACAACAAGGATGTCTTGCGATTTTGGGCCGGTTTTGTCCAATATGACGTTCAGAGTAAATGAGTCAAACACTTCGTTTTTGCCCGATTGAAAATTCATCTTTGCTGGTTTTCCGTAAAATTTTTGATTGTCCGACAAATCCCGCACTTCCCCTTTCACTTCTGTGTCGAAGAGGATTAAAGACAGGTTGCCATGTTTGAGGAGAAAGTTTGGATAGGGAGAAGCTTTGGCAAACAGGATATCTATGCCCTTGCCGCGAACGTATTCCTGTTCCGCTGGGGAAGATGGCCGGTTTAAGTAAGGGCTTATCATTTTGTAGGCTTTCCAGGCTTTGTCGAGTTTTTCTTTTAAAGGGCCTTCGAGCAATGAGCCGAGAATGTTTTTGCTGCCTTCCGGGTTCAGCGAGTATTTATTTTTCAATCGTTCAAAATCCTTTTGCGGGAGATTTTTCAAGTAGGCAACCTGTTGCTTCGCCATTTGCAGGTCTTTTTCGAATTCGGATTTCATCGAGGTGATGCGGCTGATTTGACTTTGAATATCTTTTTGCAGGGTGTTGAAATCTTTTAAGGCATTGGCAATATCCGCCAGTCCTCCTCCTTTGACTTTATTTTGCAAATCAGCCAACTTCTGTTTGGTTTCTTTCAGAGCGTTGGGATTGAGATCGGTTTCAATCTTATTTTTCCATTTGGCTTTTAAATCCTCTATGGTTTTTTTTATCCGCCAACTCCGGTGAAACCCATCATGCAATTAAAAGAAGAATTATCATCAAAGTTGAATAAAGGTATTGAACTAGGCTGATTACGAAGTCTATATTATAACAAGGGTATTCAACATATGATCGCAGTTAAAGTCCATAAAATTTCATTCCATCCACCGAGTCGCAGTTATGCTGTTATTCTAAAAGAAATTGATGGTGAACGCCGGTTACCTGTTATTGTGGGAGCCTTCGAAGCACAATCAATTGCCTTGGCATTAGAACATATGGAAACACCCCGCCCGCTGACACACGATTTAATAGGCAATATCATCAAGGGTATCGATAGTAATTTGAAAACAGTAAAAATTACCCGATTGAAAGAAGGCGTATTTTATGCATGTTTGGAAATAGACGGAAAAAATATT
>JAESQX010000099.1 GCA_016764875.1 Gammaproteobacteria bacterium | reverse complement strand
GGAAGAACAAATTGCTGAAGCGGCGGGTGTTGAGGTAACTATTGATTCCCTGACCGGCTACTTCGAAGGATTTAATCCAGTCATTAGCCTACAGGGTCTGCAATTTCAGGTATTACAGGCTGATATTGCGGGACCGGGCCGAGAAAGGGCGCTGAAGTTTGCTCGGGCGACAATCATACTCAATATGATCCAGACCATCTGGCAACGTCAGATAGTATTGGAGAATTTTGTTATCGAAGGTCTGGAGATCGGGGCCACGCAACGGGAAGACGGTAGCTGGCAGATTTCAGGTATGAACCTCGACTCTCCCACAGGCACCTTTGATCCGAATATAGTCTATAAAACTATTCAAAGGGTATCGCGACTGGAATTGACTGATCTCAATGTAGAACTGCAATCTCTGGCCGGTAATTCTACCCGCTTGCTTAATTCAACAGCTGTTATACAGAATTCCTCGGGTAATCACTTCATCCATATCAATACCACAGTGGATGGGAGTGACCACGAAATTCTGGTGTCGGCAGAAGTCACGGGAGACACCCTGGACGAGGTGAAAGGGTTGTTGCATATAAACCTTCCCCAGGCGGACTATTCGCCCTCTTCTATTAATGAAGTACTCGGCGAGATTACTCTGGGTGAGATGGTGGGTGGAGGACATGCCTGGATTGATCTTGATAAAGGGCAGGTGCAAAGTATTTTCCTGCAAGGTGATATTGATAGTCTTAATTTCAGATTTGATAAGAGCGACATGCTCACCTTTGAAAAACTACGCGGTAGCGCAAGATTATTGCTGGATGCTGGCGAGGGTAATTGGGATTTTTCTATCCAGAACCTTCAGTTTAACTGGAACGAACGGTCGTGGTCGGAATCTGGTGCTCATGTGCAACTTGACGATGACGGCATTGTCCGGTTCAAGGCCGACTCTATTGATCTGGACATTCTGCGAGAGATCGTCGTTGCATCAGGCTTGGTCAGCACCGGTGTGGCGAGAGAGATTAATGCTTTTCGGCCCCGGGGAAAACTCAGAAACCTCAGTGTTGCGTTTCCCCTGCAAGACGATGTGGAATCAAATATAGAACTTAGTGCCAATATCGAAAACGTCGGAGTCGATTCAGCCCACGGATCGCCGGATATGACCGGTATTAACGGCTATCTGGAACTCAGCCATGATGTTGGAAAGGGTGTGACCCAGGGTGTTGCCGAGGTTGAGTCGGAAAACTTTACTATTCGAATTCCCAATGTGTTTCTGGACAGCTGGAACTATGATTATGTGAACGGCCGATTGAATTTTCGAATTGAATCTCAAGGCCGACGTGTCGTAAAACTGTCCAGCAGCATGATAACGGCCGAGTCAGATATAGTGGATGGTCGGGCACAGTTCTCATCCACCGCGGTCAGCCGTGATGGTAAGCGGGTATCGCAGGATCTCAGTCTGCTGGTGGGGGTGCTTCGGGTAGACGGAAATTTAAAATCACCGTACCTGCCAACAGGACCTAAAATTCCGCAGGGCCTGCGAAGTACCATGCAGTGGCTGGACCAGGCGCTACTTGATGCGTCAGTGTTCGATAGTGGCATAATTTTTCATGGCTCCGTTATGCCGGGTTCTTTACCTCTGGAAAAGACCTTTCAGGCATTTTTTGATTTTGATGACGGGCAATTGAATTATGTAGATGAGTGGCCAGAGCTCTACGGGGTATCAGGTAAAGCGATCGTCGACAATCAGGATATTGATATCCGGGTTGAAAACGGTCGAAGTCTGGAATTGGATATTGGCCCCACAACAGGGAAAGTGAGGCGTGACTTGAACGGGAAGCAGTGGTTGACGGTTCAGGGAATCAGCACCGGGACCACCCAGGCTGGCATGGATTTCCTGAAAGTGGTGCCCTTGGGAAATGCTTTTGCTGACACCTTCGATTCCTGGCAGGTTCAGGGAAATGTCATTGCAGAACTTGATCTTCGGATTCCATTTAATCAGCCGGCAGCTGAGCCCTGGGTTAATGTGTCGGCGACGCTGGACTCCAATAGCCTGTTTCTGCCCGAGTACCAGTTGCAGTTCGATAATGTTACCGGCGTTATCAATTTTGATACTGATACAGGCCTGCATGACAGTGTGTTACAAACCCGGCTTTTCGATAATAGCGCCAGCGTATCCGTAACTTCGACCCAGGATGGGCCGCAAGGTTTTGTAACAGATGTTCAGGTTGATGGCGTCGTGGATGGTAATGTGCTGGCCCGCTGGCCGGGTCAAAGCGCGTTTGTCCGGGATCTGTTGCTGCGCACCTCCGGGGAAATGAATTATACCGCCCAGCTCACCGTGCAGCAGAGCCCGGCGCAGCAAACCACAACACGCCTCAGGATTAATTCGGATTTGCAGGGGCTTGCGCTGTTGCTTCCACAACCTTTTCAGTAAGAACAATCCCAGCCAATGCCACTGAACCTGACGGTAGACTTTGATAATCAGGGCACTCGCATTGAGGGGACGCTGGGTTCGCAGTTAACTATCCAGGTTGCCCTGGAGGATGAGGCGATTTCCAATGGCATCGTTTACCTGGGGACGCTTCCCGGGGTAGCAGATCCATGGATTTCGAAGACAGCTTCGCCTGGCCTGGAACTCAGAGGAAATCTGGATATTCTGAATGTAAGTGAATGGCTGGATATGCTCAATAGTACCCAGTCGGTGGGTTCGCCGGCCCGAGACTTGACCAGTTGGGTTTCGCTGGTGAATCTGGATGTTGGTATTTTGGATGTTTTTGGGCAGCAACTGCAGACGGTTAATGTTGAAATCCAGGATCTGGACAACACTGATTATTGGACCATCGGATTGATTAGTGATGCAATTACCGGCTCGGTTCTGGTTCCCTTCGATAATGAGGAATACATCGAGGCCTACCTGGCATTCCTGCGCTTACCCGGAGGAGACTCCGATGAACCTGATCAATCGGAACTGGAACCTGACGATGGCGTTGCCGAAGAAGAGGAGCGCATAGATGTTCTGGCGCAGATTGATCCGCGCAGCTTTCCACGAATCAAGTTCTTCACTGGAAAACTGATTATTGGCGAAAAGGATTTCGGCCTCGGTCAATTCACTCTGGATCCGGGCCCGGATGGGGCCGAATTTTCAAATCTTATCGCCAATTTTCGTGGCCTGCAGATAGGTACTGCCGAAACTGAAATCGAGCCACATTTCTCCTGGCATTACAACGGAATCGATCATCATAGTTATCTGACCGGCATGGTTCTGGCGGACGATCTGGCTGAGGTGTTGGAGGCGAATGGCTACGCGGGACTTCTACAGAGTGACAAGGCAAGATTTGATGTCGCCCTCGATTGGCCAGGATCTCCGGCATTTTTTGCGGCGAAGGATTTAAGCGGCAGCTTACTGCTCAAGGTTGAGGATGGTCGTTTTCTGCAGGGAAGTGGTGGGCCGGGAGCTTTGAAGCTGATCAGTATTATCAATCTGAGCGCTATCATGCGGCGAGCAAGGTTAAGTGATGACCTGCTGCGCAGCGGTCTGGCCTATGAAGAGATAACCGGCGATCTCACTCTTGAGGATGGCAGGGTTTCTATTAATGATCGTTTAATTATATCCGGGCCATCCAGTATCTATCAGATCGGTGGTGTGGTGGATCTGGAAAATGAAACTATCGATGGTGAAATGTACCTGACTTTGCCCCTTAGCGATAACATACCCTGGATTGGTTTGTTGACAGCTAATATACCGCTGGCCATTGGGGCCTATCTTTTTGACCGAATTTTTGGCGACCGGGTGGACAGCCTCACCAGTGCACAGTACACCCTGAAAGGGCCATGGGAAGGGCTTGAGCCAGAGTTT
>JAESQX010000098.1 GCA_016764875.1 Gammaproteobacteria bacterium | reverse complement strand
CGGCCGGGAGTGCGGGAATAGTAATTACTGGGCAAATACCGCATTTAATAACAGGATTCTTTATGGCCCCGAACGAAATCAATTTTTCATGGCCCTTGAATTATCAGGCGCTACTCAAACCAAAAATTACCTTTCAGTCTATGTCATCACGCGGGCTAACAAGCGGCTCTACGCGTATCTGGAAATAGTGGATATGAAGAGCGAATCCACGACCGAGGGGGCTGATTCTCTGCTGCAAAAATTACGAAATACCGGAAGCATAAGAGTTCGCGGATTGGAGTTTGATGAGCAGGACCGGCTCCAGGTTGGTGAGGGGCTCGACGACGTTGTATCGTTGTTAGAGAAAAATCTGTCATTGCAGATTTACCTGGTGGCTCATTTAAGCGGGGCAGGTGATATTGCCAGCTTAAAAGCCCGTTCACTTGACCGCGCCAGCCAGGTTCGTGAACATTTGACAAGCCTGGGTATTGATTCGAGCAGAATAAATGCCCAGGGGATCGGCCCATTGGCGCCAGATTGTGCCGAAGGGGATTGCTCAAACAGAATCGAGTTGGTACTGCGAAAGTAAGTCGGCGCTATCTCGACTGGATGAGCGAGAGAAATTCACTGCGGGTGGATTGACGGCTGCGAAATGCGCCGAGCATACAGGATGTAGTCATAACCGAGTTCTGCTTTTCCACCCCTCGCATCATCATGCACATATGTTGTGCTTCGATAATTACCGCCGCACCGCTGGCACCGGTTTGGGTGAGCAAGGCGTTGGCGATTTCATTGGTCAGGTTTTCTTGAATTTGCAGGCGCCTGGCATACATGTCCACGATGCGGGCCACTTTGGATAGACCAATTACTTTGCCGCTGGGAAGATAGGCGACGTGGCACTTACCAATAAACGGCAACAGGTGGTGTTCGCAAATAGAGTAGAGCTCGATATTTTTTACTATGACCATCTCATCGGAATCAGATGGAAACAAGGCACCATTGATAACTTCATCAATGTTCAGTTTGTAGCCCTGGGTCAGAAATTCCATTGCTCTGGCGGCTCGGCCGGGAGTGTCTACCAGACCTGCTCGAGTTGGGTCTTCTCCTATAGCTTCGATGATTTTCTTGTAAGCGTCTTCCATAGCCTGGCGATATTCTCCGGTTAATGTTGAGCGTTATCCTACGATAACACGAGGGAACCTCAGGGTAATTATATGATCACCGCGCCCTGCAGTCGATTTCGTTCTCAAGGAACATGTTCAAGCCGAGTAACCGTATAGTTAAATGACGGTTTGCTGGGGGCTGGGCAAGGGCTTGCCGTCACAGCGGGCGTAAATCAGGGCCGTGAGAAAAGTATGATTATAAGTGACTACATAACAGAACTTGCTAGCCGCCTACAGCAGGCAGGGTTGAGTTATGGTCACGGTACCGACAATGCCGAAGGTGATGCCTGGTACCTGGTACTTTGCAGTTTAAACATCAATTTCGACTGTGATGAAAGTGTGTTGCAGCGCCAACTTACTCATCAGGAGGTTGCGCTTCTGGACGCCAGAGCAGAAAAAAGAATTGATAAAAACATACCTGTGGCATACCTGGTGCAGAGCGCATGGTTTGCCGGGCACAGGTTTAAAATTGATGACAGGGTGCTGATTCCCAGATCTCCGATGGCCGAACTGATACTGAATCGGTTTGAACCTCTATTGAAGGCAGAGCCGGCCAGCATACTGGATTTGTGTACTGGCAGTGGCTGTATTGGAATCGCCTGTGCCATGGAATTCCCGGGGGCAAAGGTTGATCTGGTTGATATATCAGGGGAGGCCTTGCAACTGGCTCAGGAAAACATAGATATTTACAGTTTGCAGCAACGGGTACAGACTATGGAGTCGGATCTGTTTGCTGAAATTAAGCAATCTTATGATCTGATTGTGTGCAACCCTCCTTATGTGTCGGCGCAGGAAATTGCCGGGTTGCCAGCGGAGTATCACCATGAACCGGTGTTGGGTCTTCTGTCCGCCGACGAGGGGCCTGCCGTTCCTCTAAAAGTATTACGCCAAGCCGGTGAGTATTTACAAGAAGACGGAATCCTGCTGATGGAGGTAGGTTATTCCCATCACGCTCTCAGTGAGCGACTACCCGGTGTACCCTTGCTCTGGATGGGTTTCGATAATGGCGGGGAAGGGGTGTTTATGCTAACGCGTTCGCAATTGTTGAAGTACAGAGACAACTTTATTTAGTGTACAATGCCGTGCTTTTTGCAGGGAAATCCCTGAGTAAAATTCAAGGTTAGCTCCATGTCCGGTAACACAATTGGCAAGCTTTTCACGGTTACCAGCTTTGGCGAAAGTCACGGGCCGGCTATTGGTTGTATTGTTGATGGTTGTCCTCCGGGTATGAGTCTGACCGAAGCCGACATGCAGGCTGATCTTGATCGACGTAAACCTGGGCAATCAAGGTTTACAACCCAGCGCCGCGAAGAAGATCGGGTCAGCATTTTATCCGGTGTCTTTGAGGGTACCACTACCGGTACACCTATTGGTCTGTTAATCAAAAATACGGACCAGCGATCGAAAGACTATGGTGCTATCAAGGATCAATTTCGACCTGCCCACGCTGATATTACCTACTGGAAAAAATACGGTATCCGCGATTATCGCGGTGGTGGTCGTTCTTCGGCGCGCGAGACTGCAATGCGTGTCGCTGCAGGGGCCATAGCCAAAAAGTATCTGGCTGAGTCAGAAGGGGTCATTATCCGGGGTTATTTGAGCCAACTTGGCCCTATTAAAGCCGAGAAGGTGGATCTTGAAGAAATAGATCGTAATCCTTTCTTTTGTCCGGATGCCAGCAAAGTAGCCGAGATGGAAGCTTACATGACATCCCTGAGCAAGGAAGGCAATTCAATAGGGGCAAAGATAACCGTGGTTGCAAGTGGTGTGCCTGCAGGTCTGGGCGAGCCGGTATTCGATAAACTGGATGCTGAGCTTGCCGCGGCGCTTATGAGTATCAATGCCGTAAAAGGCGTGGAAATTGGTGCCGGTTTCGACTGCATAGAACAGAAAGGGACCGAACACAGGGATGAAATTACTCCCCGGGGATTTCTCTCCAATAATGCCGGAGGTATTCTCGGAGGTATTTCCAGCGGACAGGATATTGTCGCCAATATTGCACTGAAACCAACCTCCAGTTTACGGTTGCCGGGAAAATCCATTGATATTCATGGAAATGCGGTTGATGTGGTGACCACGGGTCGCCATGATCCCTGTGTAGGTATTCGCGCCACCCCCATTGCAGAGGCCATGATGGCCATTGTCCTCATGGACCATTATCTGCGTCATCGTGGGCAGAATAGCGGTATAAAAACCAGGGCCTGAAGGCCGATCCGTATTAGTGAATACTCGTAGTACTATCGTCTATAGCTACTATAAGTGGTTTTTATATTATTGTTTAAATTCAAGAAGATAGCTTTATTATTTAAGGAACAACTGGAGGTCCAGGCGAGAGCCGAAGGAAAAGTTAAATGGCAGGACAGACTTTATACGACAAAATCTGGGAGTCACACCTGATTAAGCAGGTAGAGGGTGATACCGCCCTTATTTATATTGACCGACAGCTCATCCATGAAGTGACCTCGCCGCAGGCGTTCGAAGGTCTGCGGTTAGCTGGCCGTAAGCCCTGGCGAGCTGATGCCAATCTTGCCACCCCGGATCACAATATTCCCACAACCTCCCAGGAGCGCAGGATGGGTCTTGAGGGGATCAAGGACCCGGTATCGAGGATTCAGGTTCAAACGCTGGATGATAACTGTAAAGAATTCGGAATTTTTGAGTTAGGTATGAATGACCCGCGCCAGGGAATTGTGCACGTTATCGGGCCTGAGCAAGGCGCCACTTTGCCAGGCATGACCATTGTGTGCGGCGACTCTCACACATCGACCCATGGGGCTCTGGGAACCCTTTCTCATGGTATCGGCACCTCTGAAGTAGAGCATGTGCTGGCCACACAGTGTTTATTACAAAAGAAGATGAAAAATATGCTGGTACGCGTGAACGGCCAGTTACAGGAAGGTGTGACCGCCAAGGATATTGTGCTGGCCATAATAGGCAAAATTGGTACGGCCGGTGGCACCGGCTACACCATCGAGTTTGGTGGGGAAGCCATCAAAGCGCTTTCTGTGGAAGGGCGTATGACCGTTTGTAATATGGCCATTGAAGCAGGTGCCCGGGCAGGCCTGATAGCCGTTGATGAAACCACACTGGATTATCTCAAGGGCAGGCCATTTGCTCCGGCGGGTGAAATGTGGAATCGGGCTGTCCAGGTCTGGTTACAGTTGGTTAGTGATGATGATGCGATCTTTGATCAGGTGGTGGAGATGTCCGCTGGCGACATAGAACCCCAGGTGACCTGGGGCACGTCTCCGGAAATGGTGGCGCCGGTAAGCGGCAGGATTCCTTATCCCGCGGCTGAGAAAGATCCAGGCAAGCGCGGCAATATGGAACAGGCCCTTAAATACATGGGCCTGGAGGCAGGAATGGAGATTAAGGATATACACCTGGATTGTATTTTTATTGGTTCCTGTACAAATTCCAGAATTGAGGATTTAAGGGAAGCGGCCAAGGTGGTAGCCGGTAAAAAGGTGGCGGATGAAATTGAGTTGGCGATGGTGGTCCCAGGTTCAGGACTGGTGAAGGCTCAGGCTGAGGCAGAGGGCTTGGACCAGGTATTTAAGGCTGCCGGGTTGCAATGGCGTGAACCCGGGTGTTCCATGTGCCTGGCGATGAACGCCGATCAACTGGGCCCTGGCAAGCACTGTGCCTCTACTTCAAACCGTAATTTTGAAGGGCGCCAGGGTTTCCGGGGGCGCACTCACCTGGTAAGCCCGGCCATGGCTGCAGCGGCGGCAATTGCGGGCCACTTCGTTGATGTCAGGCAGTCATCCCAGGATTAATATAATGAGAAAATTCAATACACAAGAGGGTGTGGTAATACCACTGGATCGGGCTAACGTGGACACTGACTACATTATTCCGAAACAATTTCTCAAGTCGATAAAACGTACCGGATTTGGCGTTAATCTGTTTGATGAACACCGTTATCTTGACAGAGGGGAGCCTGATACCGACAACAGCCAGCGTCCTGTGAACCCGGATTTTGTGTTAAACCAGCTGCGCTATCAGAATGCCACTATACTTCTGGCGCGGGAAAATTTTGGCTGCGGTTCTAGCCGGGAGCATGCTCCCTGGGCGCTGGATGATTACGGTATCCGCGTAATTATTGCCCCCAGCTTCGCCGATATATTTTTCAATAATTGCTTTAAAAATGGCTTGTTACCCATTGTTTTAAATAAAGATATTGTTTCCAAGTTATTTGATGCCGTGGAGGCTAATGTGGGTTACACCCTGGCGGTGAATTTGCCAGCGCAAACTATCACTACCGTGGATGGAGAGGTGATTCCTTTTACCGTCGACGAGTACAAGAAACACGGCCTGCTTAATGGGCTGGATGAAATTGGAGTGACTCTGCAGGATGCACAAACAATTGAAAACTTCGAAGCTGATTGGCGGGAGAAATCTCCCTGGTATTTCAGTAGCGGGGCGGAAAGCAGCGGGGGCTGATGGCCACCAACTCCATAGGTAAAGACGAGGCTGCGTTGCAGGTAGCCGATTCAGGCAAGTTCAGACAATAGATAATTGAGAGATGAAAATGGAAGGTTTTAATGTAGCCATAGCAGGCGCCACCGGTGCTGTAGGCGAAGCGATGCTCACTATACTGGCGGAGCGTAATTTCCCCGTAAACAAGCTTTTCCCCCTGGCAAGTGAGCGTTCGGCGGGATCTACCATCATGTTTAAAGGGAAAGCACAAAAAGTAGGAAATCTGGCGGAATTTGATTTCACTCAGGCCCAAATTGGGTTGTTTTCAGCCGGTGGCAGCGTATCCGCAGAGTTTGCCCCAAAGGCGGCAGCGGCAGGCTGTGTGGTTATCGACAATACATCCTGCTTCCGCTATGACGATGATATTCCACTGGTTGTTCCTGAGGTCAATCCAGAAAAGATCGCCGAATACACCAACCGTAATATCATCGCCAACCCGAATTGTTCGACAATTCAGATGCTGCTGGCTTTAAAGCCGATTTACGATGCGGTGGGCATAAAACGTATCAGTGTGGCTACTTACCAGGCTGTATCGGGCACCGGGAAAGAGGCCGTTAAGGAACTGGCCAGACAGACGGCTGATTTATTAAATGGAAGAGATGTTCAGTGCAAGGTTTATCCCAAGCAGATTGCCTTTAATGCCTTGCCGCATATCGATGTTTTTATGGATAACGGCTACACCAAGGAAGAAATGAAGATGTGCTGGGAGACCTGCAAAATACTTGGGGATGAGAATATTAAGGTTAGCGCTACCTGCGTCAGGGTACCGGTTTTTTACGGGCATTCCGAAGCGGTGCAGGTCGAAACCAATGGGCCAATTACCGAGGAAGAGGTGCGCCGATTGCTCACGGCCATGCCTGGTGTGGTGGTAATGGATGAAAGGAAGGATGGAGGCTATCCCACGGCAGTTGGTGATTCTGTGGGCCAGGACGCAGTTTTCGTGGGTCGAATCCGGCAGGATATATCACTGACTAATGGTATTAATATGTGGGTTGTCTCTGACAATTTGCGTAAAGGGGCTGCTCTTAACTCTATTCAGATAGCTGAGGTATTGATAAAAGACTTGTTATAATGAATACTTGCAAGCGGTAGTGAAGGGTTTGTCTTAATAAATTCCAGGGTTCGTTTATGACGGTTTTTAGAGGGGAAGTCCGTTTTTGGATGGATTCACTACAAGCACGCTAAGACAGCTTATAATAAACTCGAAGAGCAGAGCGTACTCTGTTGTATTAACAAGGAATATTTTAGTTTTTATAGGGTTGTATCCCTGCTTATAAGGCCTTGAATTTAAAGGAAGAGTTATATGGTACGCAAAGCTGCTGTCTTTCTATCTACGCTACTGATGTTAGTGGCCACTCAGGTGTATGCCGTAGGCCTCGGTACTGTCACGCTGGATTCGGCCTTGAACCAGCCGTTAAATGCCCGTGTTGAAATACACGACCTGGGCAATGTGGACCCACAGGAAATCATCGTAGGACTGGCCTCTCCCGAAGATTTTGAGCGTTTTAATGTCGATCGCTCTGGATTTCTCCTTGGTCTGAGATTCGAGGTTGAAACCACCACCGCAGGTGTTTTTGTTAACCTCACCACCCGGCAGCCGGTCCGGGAGCCTTTTCTAAGCTTTATTCTGGATACCCGCTGGTCCACCGGTCGCATATTGAGCGAACATACTTTGTTGCTGGATCTGCCGGTATTTGACGATCGTCCTGCACAGTCTCTGGCACAGCCCATAACTTCGGTAGCAAAACCTGATACAGAACCAGTTCAGGGAGTGGTTCAACGTCAACCCGTAGTTGATCGAACACCTGATCCGATACCCTCAACGCCCGATGTTCCGGCGACACCAGATTCAGACCCAGAACCAGAGGAAGTACAGCAGGTATCAGCCGTAGAGGAGATTGAGCCAGCTGCTTTTGAGGAGCAAGTTACTTCGACATCGCAGGCGAAAGATACCGATGTGGCTCCAATTCCCAATACGGTGGAAGTTCAGGAGTCAGATACGCTGTGGGAAGTCGCCCTGAGGGTCAGGCCTGATAGCTCGGTTTCTGTGCAACAGACCATGATGGCTATTCAACGTCTCAATCCGGATGCTTTCATTAACGGAAATATTAATCTGTTGCGCTCTGGAGAGGTTCTGCGGATACCTGATCTGAGCGATATTGAAACCGTAGATCAAGTGCAAGCGGTTTCTGACGTGGTGCGTCAGAATCAGCAGGCTAACATAGGCATAGAGCCCCTTGCCGCACCTGCCACTGGACCAAACGGCGGCGCTGCCGGCCAGCAGGGTCAGTTGAGTGTACTCACCGCTGAGGATACAGAACCAACTGATAGCGGAGCTGGTAGCCAATTGGCGGATGAAAATGCCGAATTGGACAGCAGGATTCAGGCACTTGAAAATCGGTTGGCAATACAAGAAGAAGAAACTGACCGAGCCCGTCTACAGCAGGAAGCACTGATAGCCCGATTAGACGATCTTGATGTGCAAATTTCTTCGGCGTTGGAAATAATCACATTACAGGACCAGCAATTAGCTCAGCTCCAGGACTCACTTGCAACGGCGGCAGAGCAGGCCGTTCAGGCGGAGGTTGTAGCTGAACCTGAATCAGAACCTGTTGCCGAAGAGCAAGCGCAACCAGCCACAGTGTTGGATAATATCCTGGATGTTCTGGGCAGTAATTCTATGATTCTAATCATAGTTATTATTATGGTAGTTGTGTTGCTGGTCTCTTTATTGCTCAGGCGCAGCAAGGTGTCCAAGGATGGGTTTGAAGAAGAGCTGGATGAACCGGCCGAGATGGATGAGCTGGCCAATGACGAGGAAGTAATAGCCGCCGTTGAGCAGGCAGAGGAAACAAACAGATTCACTCAGCTACTGGATATTGAAGAGCCTGAAGATTCTCCGTTAACGGAAACCTTGACATCAAAAGTCGAAATTGACCTTGGGTTGGGAGAAGAGCACAGCGTTGAGGCCTTCGATGAGGCTGAAGAAGATTTGTCGAAGGATGATAAAACTGAAATAGAAGAGCCGTTAGATTCAGCATTAAAACCGGAAGAAGAGCTGGAAGAATTACAGGAAAATATAGAAGAAGCGTCTGAAGAGTTGGAGGAGCCGTCAGAAGAAACAGAAGCAAGTGATGACATCGATTTCGACCTTGACGATCTGATTGATGAGGCCGGCGTGGAGATAGCCATGGAAGACGCCGTAGTTGCCGAAGACATGGATTTTAACCTGACCGATTTTGAAGACGAGGAGGTTGATGGCGAATCTGACAATGAATCAGATATTGAGGTAGCCGAAGAAACCGAAGACAGTGAGCCGGAAGCGGACACTGAAATCTCGGCAGAGATTGAAGAATTTGATGACGATGTGGATGTCATGTTTGATCTTGCGGATTCTGAAGAAGAATCTATTCAGGCGGATGAAGAGGAGACACTTGAATTCAGTGTTGCTACTGACGAGTCGAGTGACGAGGGTGATGCCACAAGCGATGATGAAGTAACTGGCCGGGACACTGAGTCCGCCATTGAAAGTGTCAACTTCGATGTAACCGACATTACGGAGTTGGAAGGTTTTACGGAGCAAACAGAAGAAGGCGAGGAACCAGATACTGGTGAAAGTGTCGACTTTAATCTGGAGTTTGAAGCTGAAGAGGCTGCTGATGTTGAGTCGCCCTATGAGCCTGGGGAAGTTATCGATTTTGAGCTGGATGAAGTCGAGGAAATATCCGACGCGGATACATCAGAAGAAGATACGGAAATTGTGAACTTTGAAGACACAGCCATAGAAGAACCCGATACATCGATTGAGGTTGAGGCAGAAGAAAACACGGAAATTGAATCCATTGAAGAAACCGCTCAGGCAGAGGCAGATACGGTTGTTGAAGTTGTTGAAGATTTTAGCGAACAAGATGAACCTCATATCGATGACATCGAAGATATTGCTATAGAGGAACTTGATACAGAGGCTGAATCTGACATCGATATTGCAGACGATGACGACACCGGGTTTGAGGCGGAGGTATTCGATGAAAGTGGCCTGGAAAACTTAGTTGATGGCGATACTTCGATAGAAGAGGCTGAAGAGATTGAACTAACGGCTGAGGAACTCGATATTTCTCCAGAGGCCGATGAAAATACGGAAATTGAATCAGCCGAAGAGGCGATTCAGGCTAAGGCGGATAAGGCCTCTGAGCCAGAAGAAGTTGAAAATATTACGGATCAGGATGAGCCTGAAATTGAAGAAATCGACATAGAGGAACTTGATGCGGCCGCTGAAATGGACATAGATTCGGCAATGGATGATGGTACTGAATTTGAGGTTGAGGTATTTGATGAAGGTGGCCCGGGTTTCGTTGATGACGATACCACTTTAGAAGAGGCTGAAGAGATTGTACTCAATGATGAAGAACCTGATGCAATCGAAAAGATTTATGAAAACGACGTTACAGCAACACCAGGAACTGCTTCAAAAGCAGATAACGAGCTCGATTACCTTGAGTTCCTGGCGGCCGACGCCGATTTGGTGACGGAAGGAACAGAAGAAGAGTTCGATTTTTTGTCAGATGATGATGAAGCGGCTACCAAGTTGGATCTGGCCTACGCGTACCAGAAAATGGGTGATGTCGATGGGGCTCGCGAAATCTTGGAAGAAGTAGTGACCGAAGGCAATAAGGCGCAAGCTACAGAAGCAAAATCCTTGCTGGAAACCCTTGAAGAATAGTCAGGCTGTTTTTGTACCTGAGCGATCTATAGTTACCTTTATGCCGGCCCCGGACTGTATCCAATGGCGCTATCAACGCGCACTTGAACCTGATGCGCCGCCCATCTTTTTCATCATCTGCTGAGACATAGCGCTGTAGTGCAAGACAATAACCCCGAGGAAAAACACACTTATCGAATCGCCCTGGGGGTAGAATACGACGGTAGTCATTTTTCCGGTTGGCAAAAACAGGCTGCCCCCGAACTCCCAACTGTACAGAGAGCGCTGGAAAAAGCACTTTCCAGGATTGCTGATCGCCCGGTTGCCCTGACATGTGCAGGCAGGACAGATAAGGGGGTTCACGCGACAGCTCAGGTGGTCCACTTTGATTGTGATATTGATCGAGGCTCCCGTGCCTGGGAGACCGGAACCAATAGCCTGTTGCCGCCTTCTGTCAGAGTGATATGGTCAAAAGTAGTGGCGGAGGATTTCCATGCCCGCTTCAAGGCCACCGCGCGACGCTATTTATATTTACTCTACGACGCCCCGGTAGCGCCAGCTTTATTGGCTGACCAGCTGACATATGTGAACCGGCAATTAGACATAGAAAGGATGCATGAGGCCGCCCGGCATTTAATTGGCGAACACGATTTCAGTGCCTATCGAGCAGCGGGATGTCAGTCCCGGACACCGGATCGCTGTATTCACTTGATCAATGTACAGCGGAAAAACCGCTACATAGTGGTGGACATCCAGGCTAACGCTTTTTTACAGCATATGGTGAGAAATATTGTGGGTATGTTGCTGGAAGTCGGTCGCGGAGAACGTGGGCCGAACTGGGCTGGTGAACTTCTACAATCACGAGATAGAACGGCAGGGGGCGTTACCGCACCGGCGGCCGGATTATATCTGGTTCAGGTGACTTATCCTGAGGAATACGGATTACCCCAGGTGGAACTCGGTCCCAGCTTTTTACGCCCTTATCCATAGGCTGGGTTGGCTTATTTTGCTAGAATGCTGCGCTTTTAGCGGATTCACATACCTTGGCTAGAACTCGAGTAAAAATTTGCGGCCTGACCCGTAATCAGGATGCCCTGTCGGCGGCCATGTCGGGCGCAGACGCTGTCGGGCTGGTGTTTTATCCGCCCAGCTCCCGAGCCGTTTCTGTCGCACAGGCACCTGTGGTCACAGCTAATTTGCCTGCTTTTGTTACTGTTGTGGGCTTGTTGGTAAATCCCGCTGAACAGGAAGTAGTAAGCGTTCTGGAAACGTCGGTGGTGGATTGCCTACAGTTTCATGGTGACGAATCTGTGGAATTTTGCGAGTCATTCGGTGTGCCTTATATCAAGGCGATTCGAGTTAATGAATTGGCCGATGCACGGATAAAACTGCAACAGTTTGCTGGCAGGTGTACGGTAATACTCGATACCTATACGAAAAACAGTGCCGGGGGCACAGGCCAAGCATTTGACTGGTCCATAGCAAAGGCGCTGGTTGCTGAATTTCAAAATCAGATTGTTCTTGCCGGAGGTTTAAACCCGGGCAATGTTAACGCGGCTATCAGCATGGTAAGGCCCTATGGTGTTGACGTGAGTAGCGGTGTGGAATTAAGCCCGGGGATTAAAGACCCGGAGAAAATGAGGAAGTTCTTTTCGGTTGTTCATGATGCCGGGCAGAATAAAGTTTAAATAGATGAAAAAGAGGAAAAGGTAGTGAGCGGCGACCAGGCAACACCGGTGGAAACAGGATTGGATGATCCCCTGGATGGTCCTGATAGTAGCGGTCACTTTGGTCGTTATGGTGGAATGTTCGTGGGAGAGACACTGGTTGCGGCGGTTAATGAGCTGGCCGATGTTTACCAGCAGCTTTCTGAAGATCCTGAATTCTGGAAAGAATTTAATTATGATCTGAAACATTACGTGGGCAGACCATCACCATTATATTTTGCCGAGCGCCTGAGCAAGGCCTGTGATGGGGCCAAGATATATTTGAAGCGTGAAGATTTAAACCACACCGGCGCCCACAAGATAAATAACACCATCGGACAGGCTCTGCTGGCAAAACACATGGGCAAGAGCCGTATCATCGCTGAAACCGGTGCCGGGCAACATGGTGTGGCAAGTGCCACCGTTGCAGCTCGCCTTGGTCTTGAGTGTCATGTCTACATGGGGGCACAAGATATACAACGTCAGACACCCAATGTTTATCGTATGAAATTACTGGGTGCCGAAGTGATCTCTGTAACATCCGGCACTCAAACTCTGAAAGATGCCATGAACGAGGCCCTTAGAGATTGGGCCACCAATGTTGATAATACCTATTACATGATTGGCACGGCAGCCGGTCCTCATCCTTATCCCCAATTGGTTCGAGACTTTCAATGTGTAATCGGGCGCGAGGCGCGGGAACAGTCGCTGCAACAAATTGGCAAGCTACCTGATGCTCTAGTTGCCTGTGTAGGTGGAGGCTCTAATGCAATCGGGCTGTTTCATCCATTTCTGCACGATGATGCGGTGGCAATGTATGGGGTTGAGGCAGGAGGTTACGGCATCCCCACTGGTAAACATGCCGCACCGCTGAGTGATGGCGTGCCAGGAGTGCTACATGGAAACCGTACTTACCTGATGACGGATAGTGGCGGCCAGATAAAAGATACACATTCGGTTTCCGCTGGACTGGATTATCCAGGAGTTGGGCCGGAGCATTCCTGGCTAAAGGATATCGGCCGTGTCAGTTATGTTGATGCCACTGATGCTGAGGCGTTGAAGGCTTTTCACGAATTGACTCTACTTGAGGGAATTATACCGGCGCTTGAATCCAGTCACGCTGTGGCCTATGCCATGAAGCTGGCGAAGGAGCTGGGCCATGATCGCCATATTGTTGTCAATCTTTCCGGACGTGGCGACAAGGATATCGAAACGGTTGCCCGTCTTGATGGCATTGAGATCCAGGGGAGTGCTGAGTAATTAAATGAGTAGAATTGGCGCAACAATCAAGGCACGACAGAGTCAGGGACAGAAAGCATTAATTCCCTACCTGGTGGCAGGAGATCCCAATTTACCCACCACGGCGCAACTGATGCACGCTCTGGTTGCGGCAGGGGCAGACATCATCGAACTGGGATTTCCATTCAGTGACCCTTCAGCCGATGGGCCTGTGATACAAAAAGGGGCTGAACGCTCCCTGGCGGCAGGGACAACGCTGAGAGATGTTCTTGAGCTGGTGTCACAGTTTCGTCAGAGTAATGCGGACACTCCCGTGGTATTGATGGGCTACCTGAATCCGATTGAAATAATGGGCTATGAGCGTTTCGTAAACGAAGCCAGTACGGCGGGAGTGGATGGCGTGCTGATTGTGGATATGCCGCCAGTCGAATCCGGCCAGATGATTAAGTTGCTCCGCCAGCAGCAAATGGACGCTATCTTTCTTGTGGCACCCACCACCAGTGCCGCACGAGCCGAGCTTATCAGTAAACAATGCTCTGGATACCTTTATTATGTTTCACTCAAGGGTGTCACCGGCGCAGCCATTACCGACACTGAATCCATCCGGCGTAACGTCAGGAATCTCAAGAAGCTGTCCGACCTTCCGGTGGTAATTGGATTCGGGATAAAGGACGAAAAAAGTGCGGCGTCTATGGCAGAACTGGCTGACGGCGTGGTGATTGGCAGTGCGTTGGTGGAAAGAATCGCTGAGCTTGAAAACAAATCACAGCATTCAGACGCGGATATAGCGGCTACGGTGTCCTTGTTTGCTACGGTAAGGAAAATACTGGATAACTTTAACTGATAGACGTATCCTGTTGTAATAGCTAAGGAAATGTTAAATTAATGAGTTGGATTGATAAGATACTTCCCTCTATTTCGAGTTCTTCTTTAAGAGCCTCGCAGAAAAATTCTGTGCCGGAAGGGTTGTGGAAAAAATGCCCCCGTTGCGATCAAACCCTCTATCGGGGCGACCTGGAGCGTAATTTCGAAGTTTGCCCCAAGTGTAACCATCATTTACGTATTACCGCCCGACGTCGCATTGAGCTATTTCTGGATAAGGAAGGGCAGCAGGAGTTGTACGGCGACATGGAGGCGGTAGATACTCTCAAGTTCAAGGATCTCAAAAAATACAAAGACAGGTTGGTGGCGGCCAGGAAAAATACCGGCGAGAAAGACGCCTTGATAGTAGTACAAGGCTTTGTCAATGAGCTCGAAGTTGTTGTTGCCGCCTTTGAGTTTGGTTTTATCGGTGGCTCCATGGGAGCTGTAGTGGGTGAAAAATTTACCCAGGCTGTTAATACCTGCATCGCCAATGACCTGCCATTCATATGCTTTTCCACCAGTGGCGGTGCCAGGATGCAGGAAGCTCTGATAGCTCTTATGCAAATGGCCAAGACCTCCGCGGTCCTGGAAAAACTCAGACATCACTGCCTTCCCTTTATCTCGGTGCTGGTTGATCCCGTGTATGGGGGCGTGTCAGCGAGCCTGGCTATGCTGGGTGACGTTAATATTGCGGAGCCCAAGGCATTGGTTGGTTTTACCGGCCCGGATGTGATTCGTCAGACGGTTCGGGTCAAATTACCGGAAGGATTTCAGCGCAGTGAATTTTTGCTTGAGCATGGCGCTATCGACATGATTATCGAGCGTAAGGATTTACGCGATCGGATTTCATCACTGATTAAAAAGCTGATGGACAACCGTAACTAATTGGGCTGCAACACATTCCAAAGTGAATCTTGATTCCTGGCTCGATTATATACAGCGTCTTCATCCTGAGGAAATTGAGCTTGGTCTGGACCGTGTCGCCAGCGTCGCCACGAGCATGGGCCTTGATCATCCGACCTCAAGAGTGATTACCGTTGGCGGCACTAACGGCAAGGGCTCCTGTGTGGCAGTCCTTGAAGCTTTACTACTGGCCAATGGTCTCCGTGTTGGTTGCTATACATCTCCCCATCTGCATCGATATAACGAACGGGTCAGAATTCAAGGTAAACAGGTCACAGACGCCGCGCTTTGTGATGCATTTCAGCGGGTGGAATCTGCCCGTGCTGAAATTGTTCTGACCTATTTCGAGTTTGGCACTCTGGCTGCCCTGTGGTTGTTCGGGCAGCTTGAGCTTGATGTTATTGTGCTTGAAGTAGGTCTTGGCGGACGTCTGGATGCGGTCAACATAATAGAGCCGGACGTTGCCGTTATTACCAGTATTGATATAGATCACAGGGATTGGCTGGGGGATAACAGAGAACTGATTGGTATCGAGAAAGCTGGAATCATCAGGGCTGGCAAACCTTTCATTTGCGCGGAGACCAGCCCGCCCCGCAGCCTGCTGAACCATGTTGAGACCCTGGGGGTATCAGCGCTACAACGCAACAAGGAATATGGCATAGAACAATTGGAGGATGACAGTTGGCGCTGGTGGGGCGTCGATACCAGCAATCAGCCGCTTGAATTACGGGGATTGCCAACACCGGTTCTCTCTTCGCGTCATGTGGCCACAGCCCTGCAAACGCTTCATACGTTGGATATAAAGGTAAGTGATGTCAGCGTTCCCCCGGTGATGAAAGAGACCACTTTAGCGGGTCGATTCGAAACTCTCTATGATCGCCAACATGACCGGAGTGTGCTGTTTGATGTGGCACACAATCCAGCAGCGGCCGAACTGCTGGCCGCCAGATTGGAGCTTCTCCGGCAGAGGGGATCTATCCCCGGGAGAATCATTGCAGTGCTGGCAATGATGGCAGATAAAGATACCAAAGGATTCTGTCAGGCTTTAGAATTGGTGGTGGACAGCTGGTGTATTGCCCAGGTTGATCAGGCACGCTCAATGCCGGCAAGCCAGTTGGTATCGCAAATGGGGCAGCGTGCTGAAGCAGGAAATCCTCTGGTGTTTAACAGTACTGATCTTGCTTTTCAGCAGGCTTGTATTAATTCCCAGCCACAGGATCTGATTTTAGTAACCGGTTCTTTTTATACAGTTGCGGAAATTCGTGAGTTAATACAGGCGGCGAACAGGTGAACCAAAGCACCAAACAGCGTGTGGTGGGTACGGTTGTACTGCTGGCAATCGCGATGATTTTTTTGCCAATAATTTTTGATGGTGAGGGGAGTTATCAACGGCCCCTGAGTAGTCGCATCCCGCAACCTCCGTCCCTGCAGGTAATGCCAGACCCGATTCCCCAACGCCCGGTGATCCTGGCTGATTCTGTTGCTACGGTCACCGCCAATGAAAAGGTTGTAGTTGAGACTGGGCCTGGTTCTACCGTTGTAGAGGAGGTGACTGTCATCGAGGCTGATTCGCCGGCGATAGCGACAGCCCCAGTCCTTGATGAGGCCGGACTGCCCACCGGCTGGAGTGTAAGACTGGGCTCTTTCTCCAACTCAAACAATGCCAGAAATTTAACCCGCCGGCTTCTGACAGCCGGGTATCGAGCCTATACCCGCGAATTTTCAGTAAATCAGAATGTGCTTACAGCGGTATTTGTCGGTCCTCAGGTGGAACGGGAGAAGACTGAGCAACTCAAGCAACAATTGCAGGATGAATTCCAGCTGTCCGGAATTGTCGTGCGATTTGAAGTAGATACTCTTTAATCGATTGTGGCTGCAATGAATCAGATGTCAGGAATGAATTGGGTTGATATTGTCATAATCGCGGTGGTTGGGATATCCAGCATTTTTGGGCTGTGGAGAGGGCTGGTTAAAGAAGTTTTCTCACTAGTGACCTGGGTCGCAGCCCTGATCGTGGCCAGGGTATACAGTACTAGCCTGGCACCCTTATTTACCGGAATATTTGATGGGGAAACAACCCGTTACGTGGCGGCGTTCACCCTGTTGTTCATTATTACGATAATGGTGGGGGCAATGATTAACCACTTGTTATCCAGGCTGCTGAGTGTGGCGGGATTAAAATTTACTGACAGGCTTCTTGGGGGGATATTCGGCATAGCGAGGGGCGGGATAATCGTCATGATGTTTGTTTTTGTGTTGAGTGGACTTTTATCCACCAATATCACCTGGCAGCAATCCCGGCTTATTCCCTATAGTGTTTCAATGATTGAATGGTCCAGGATATTCGTTAGTGACCTGTCGTTGTTGGATGAGCCCGTGGAAGCAGATGAAATTCTCTAGTTGGTTAATTTGGTAAGGTGAGGGGTACGCCATGTGTGGCCTGGTAGGTGTTGTTGTAAATTCTGAAGCCGGTGTATGTATCTATGACGCGTTAACTGTTCTTCAACACAGGGGGCAGGATGCCGCTGGAATAATGACCTGTGATAACGGCAAATTGAATCTGCGTAAGGATAACGGTCTGGTCAGGGACGTTTTTCGCACACGTCATATGCGACGCTTGATCGGCCAGATGGGAATAGGCCACGTACGTTATCCCACCGCGGGCAGTTCCAGTCCGGCTCTTGCACAGCCTTTCTACGTCAATTCGCCCTACGGCCTCGTTCTGGCCCACAATGGTAACCTGACCAATGCCGCTGAACTGACGCGGGAACTATTCAATGATGACCTTCGGCATATCAATACCGATTCGGATTCAGAAGTACTGTTAAATGTGTTTGCTCATGAGTTACAGCGTCTCGGCAAAGTGGCGCCAAAGCCGGAAGACGTGTTTAAGGCTGTTGCGGGTGTGCACAATCGTTGCCGTGGAGGTTATGCGGCGGTAGCCATGATAGCGGATTACGGAGTGGTGGGTTTTCGAGATAGAAATGGAATCAGACCGCTGGTTTTTGGCAGTCGTAAAACTAAAAATGGCACCGAGTATATGATTGCTTCGGAAAGTGTGGCACTTGACTCTCAAGGTTTCGAGCTGGAACGGGATGTGGCGCCAGGCGAAGCCGTGTATATCGATAAGGATAAGAAGCTACATTCCAGGGTATGTGTCGAACCCGGTGAGTTTACACCTTGTATTTTCGAGCATGTTTACTTCGCTCGACCTGATTCCCTGATGGATAGCATTTCTGTTTATAAGGCACGCTTGAGAATGGGGGAAAAACTTGCGAATAAAGTGAGCAGACTTGAACTGGCCCATGATATTGATGTGGTTATACCTATTCCGGATACCAGCCGTACAGCGGCACTGGAATTGGCTAACACGCTAGGCATCAAATATCGGGAAGGGTTTGTAAAAAACCGTTATATCGGACGTACTTTTATTATGTCGGGCCAGAGCCAGCGTAAAAAATCAGTACGTCAGAAATTAAATGCCATAGAGCTGGAATTCAAGGGTAAAAATGTTCTGCTGGTGGATGACTCCATAGTGCGTGGTACAACCTGCAAGCAAATCATTCAAATGGCGCGGGATGCAGGAGCGCGCAAAGTCTATTTTGCTTCCGCGGCTCCGGCTATTCGGTTTCCAAACGTGTATGGCATCGACATGCCTGCCGCAAGCGAGCTGATTGCCAACGGTAAAACAGATGAGGAAGTCCAGGAGCAAATAGGTGCCGACTGGCTGGTGTATCAAGACCTGGCCGATTTGATTGATTCGGCCAGGGAGGGAAACCCACAAATTACCAAGTATGAATGTTCAGTATTCGACGGCGAGTATGTTACCGGTGATGTTGACGAAATATATTTAAAAAGGTTGGAAAATGACCGCAATGACTCGACCAAGAAACAGAAAAAAAATTCGGGTTTTGGAAAAGAAAATAATCTGCTTGCAGATTTGCAGGATTAGGGCGCCAGGATTTTAAAGCCAGGATAGTAAACTATGTTTTCTGTTAATTTGAAGAACACCAAGCAGGATCAGCCTGCAGTGAATAATTTGAGCTCGGAAGTTGAAACCAAGGTGGAGACGGCCGTTGCCGAGCTTGGCAAAGCTTTGCTGGGTAAAGAGAAGCAAATACGCCTTGCACTTTGTTGCATGTTTTCCGGCGGGAACCTGTTGATCGAAGACCTGCCCGGTATGGGAAAGACTACGCTGGCCCATGCCCTGGCCAGAGTGTTCGGGCTCGATTTCAACAGAATTCAGTTCACCAGTGATCTTTTGCCTGCTGATATTCTGGGTATTTCAGTTTTTGATCAGGCCAAAGGTAGTTTCAGTTTTCATCCAGGCCCCATTTTCAGCCAGTTAATTCTGGCCGATGAAATCAATCGCACCACCCCTAAGACCCAAAGTGCACTACTGGAGGCTATGGAAGAGGGGCAGGTGACCGTGGAAGGTGAAACGAGGGCTCTACCGGAGCCTTTCTTCGTTATTGCCACACAAAACCCGGTTACTTTATCCGGCACCTATCCATTGCCGGAATCTCAACTGGATCGATTCCTGATGCGTTTACGGTTGGGTTATCCGGATCAGCAGGCCGAACGAAAAATACTGATGCAGGATGCCAGAATAAACAATGCCAGTGCCGTTTCTCAATGTCTGTCGGCGGGGGATGTAAAACAATTCCGTGATTTGTCGATGCAGGTTCACGCCAGTGATTCATTACTGGACTATGTGCAGCGCATTATCGCTCACACCCGAAACAGGGAAGACTTCCACTTCGGCTTATCACCCCGGGGTGGTCTTGCATTGATGCGCTCTGCCCGCACCTGGGCGCTGATGGCGGGAAGAAAGCATGTGATACCGGAGGATGTTCAGGCAGTATTGCCCGCCGTAGTGGAGCATCGCCTGAGGGCTTCCACAGACGAGGATGGTCATACCGGTGCCTCATTGGCACAGCATCTACTGAACGAAGTAGATGTTATCGAATAGCCCTGGTTATCAGTAATATGTCTTGCCCGCTGACTTCAAAAACTTCCTCTGCTTCCAGGGAAGCTCGCTGATGGTCAATTTCAAAATCCGCTCCTGGATAGCCAGGCGATCCCTGCAATGGATGGCCCGCCGAATTCCAGCGGCGAATAAAGCTGATTTGAATCGCCGTAATATCTTTATTTTACCCACCGGTAATGGAGTGATGTTTGTCAGCGCCGCGGCCGTGATATTCCTGGCGGCGATAAATTACGAAATCAGTCTGGCTTTCGGTCTTGCTTTTCTAATGGTGAGTATTTTCGTTGTCACCATGCTCTATACCTTTAACAATCTTAACGGCCTTGTTATTACCCGTTTGCCCACGACGCCGGTCTTTTGCGGGGAGGATGCCGGTTTTGCCGTGTTACTGAGCCGTAAAACGAGCCGCACCCACGAATCCCTGGAACTGAATTTACTGGATTCTACTACCATACGAACCGATCTGGTTGCCCATGACCAGGAGAAGGTTTCCGTTTTCGCCAGGACCGGGAAGCGGGGCGAATTCAAGGCCCCCCGATTACGGATATCCACCTGTTTTCCTCTTGGATTATTTCGCGCCTGGTCGGTGCTGGATATGAACCTGTGCTGTCTGGTCTATCCAAAACCGATAACCGCCTCCCTGAGTCAGATTGCCAATTGGAGTCCGGGGTCGGGCACTGCCATGATTAACGGTGATGGGGCCGATGATTTTTACGGACTCAGGTCCTATATTCCCGGTGACTCGTTGAAACAGGTGTCCTGGAAAAATGTAGCCCGGGGACAGGGGATGCTGACCAAGCAGTTTGTGAACTATAACGACGACCACCTCTGGCTGGATTGGGACATGTATTATGGCTTCGGGACAGAGGAAAGACTTTCAAAGCTTTGTTTTTGCGTTCTCAAACTTTCCGCCGCAGACACGTCTTTTGGGCTCAAGTTGCCAGGAATAGAGATTAAACCCTCTACCGGTACTAAGCACAGATCGCAGGTGCTGGCGGCGCTGGCTCGTTATAACCTGGCGCCTTCTGCCGGTATGAATTCCAAACAGGAATCAGTGGAATAATGGAACTTGCCTACCAGATACCTCGTGCTGGCCTGATCTGGGTATTGTCCTCGGTGGTGCTGGCGTTGGCACCACAAAGCCTTCGGTTACCAATATGGGTCAGTATCATTGCCGCTGTTTGCATTGCGTGGCGCATACTGATTTTTATGGGCAAGTTGGATTACCCGGGGAAATCCATGCGAGTCTTTGTTGTCTTGTGTATCGCGGCGCTGTCAATCAGCCAGATACGCTCCCTTGATATTGGCCTTGAGGCCGCTACTACGCTGTTGGCGCTGGGATTTGTTTTCAAGCTGATAGAGATGCAAAACAAGCGGGATATTTATGTGGTGCTGTGTCTGTGCTTCGTAATGGCCCTGGTATCATTTATTTATTCGGAAAGCGTGCTTACCACTATTTATTTTACCCTGGTAATAATGGTGACGATCGGCACCATGGTCTCCCTGAATAGATCCGCCAGTAGTTACGATACGACGAGTACATTTCAGATCGCGGTTCGAATCATTGGCCAGAGTATACCGTTGATGATTGTGCTGTTTCTGGCGTTTCCCAGGATTGCACCATTGTGGAGTGTGCCGATGCAATCAGGCTCCGCAACCATAGGCGTCTCGGATGAAATGTCGCCAGGGGATATCAGTAGGTTGGGGCGTTCAACCGATCTGGCATTCCGGGTTACATTCGAAAATTCGCCGCCGCCACTGCATGCAAACCTTTATTGGCGGGGTCTGGTTCTTGATTACTTTGATGGTACAACATGGCGCCGGCAGGATACTTTTGTTTATCCAGATACGGCAATGCGTGCCCGTTTGATTGCAAATGCAGAAGATTCTTATGTAACTTCTGGCGAATCAATTCAATACAACATTATTCTGGAGCCAACACGACAGCCCTGGCTGTATGGATTGCATCTTGCAGAGCCCCTGTCAGCAGGCATATCGCGGGGATATAAATACGAATTATTCGACGACAAGCTTGTGACTCAGCGTAAAAGTTACGATTTGCAATCTTTTCGAAAATACGAAACTGATTTGCAATTGCCGGATAGCCTCAGAAACCGTTCTATTGAGTTGCCCGAAGAAGGTAATGAACGCAGTAAAGAATTGGCAACATCCTTACGGGCGGGGGTTGAGAGCGATCGCGATTTTGTCTACACCGTATTGTCACTGTTTCAGCAGCAGGAATTCTACTACACCCTCAATCCGCCCTTGCTCGGCGATAACCGAATTGATGATTTTTTATTCAATACCCGGGAAGGGTTTTGTGAACATTATGCCAGCGCCTTTACCTATATGATGCGCGCAGCCGGCGTGCCGGCGAGGGTAGTGGTTGGTTACCAGGGAGCTGAATACAATCGTTTTGAAGACTATATGATGGTGTATCAGTACAACGCCCATGCCTGGACTGAGGTTTGGCTGGAAGGGGAAGGTTGGGTGCGGTTTGATCCCACATCCATCGTTTCGCCGGACCGGATAAACCTGGGTGTCGAGGCAGCCTTGCAGAATGATCCTGACTTTATGGGCGAGTCACTTTTGTCTCTGGCACGATTTCGCAACTCGAGCTGGGGGAATATGCTGCGGTTAAGAATGGATGCGGTTGAATATGAATGGAACCGGCGTGTGGTAGGTTACGGGCAGGAAGAGCGTCTGGAGCTGTTCGAAAACCTGTTCGGAAAAACCTCCGAGCAGAAAATATTAATGGTGATGCTGGCGGGTGCGTTCCTGGTATTGCTTTTTATTGCTCTGGTGGTGTTGCGTGTCAAAAACAATAAAAATGTATCTGCAACGGAAAAGTTGTACCGGGATTGTTGTCGTGATCTGGAGAAGATCGGTTTAGGCCGACAGCAAGGCGAGGGCCCCATGGATTACTACCAACGTGTGGTGTCACAGCAACCCGCTCTGGAGCCTCACTTGCGGCAAATCACGGATATGTACATTGGCTTAAACTATGCACCGGTTAACGATGATGAGAGCCTTCTTAAGGGTCGTTTGAAGTCCTTGCGGCAGGAAATGCGGCATTTCCGGGTGCAACTTGTCCCGTTTATAAAAAAGGCATCAGCCTCCGGATAACTTGACGCGGTAACCTTTGCTTTCCAGAATCAGCCGAAGTTTGTTGCGGTGATCTCCCTGGATTTCAATATTGCCCTGACTGACGGTGCCACCGCTACCGCACTGGGATTTTAATTCGGATGCCATGAGTTTTAGCACCATGGCATTTCCTGGGAACTCTTTGATTACAGTCACTTCCTTGCCAGCACGACCCTTTCGCTCGCAGCTAAGATAGACGGTATTGCCAATTGAGTTATTGGTAATAGTTACCTTGCAGCTGCAATTGGCAACGGGTTTTTCGCAATCGGGGCATAGCCTGCCAGAGCTGGTTGAGTAAACGCTACGGGAATTTTTAACCATTTGTGTTTAGACGTTTCGATTGGTAGGGCGTGAATCAATCAATGTAGAACTCGTATTTTATTGCGACGGCCACTAAATCAGTCACATTACGCATCAGCATTATATTTTAGTCCTGAATTTTTCCAGCGCTTTTTACTGAGGTAGTGCCGGTGCACCGGTATTGAATATTAAGCGATTTTGCGTTGCAAAGGGTATTGAAGGGGGATTAAAAGTAGCAAATCCGGCTTCAGTCAGTAGTCCATGTGCTGAGAAAGAAACAACGATACAGATGTCAATAACCTTTTGAATGCCCTGAATGCACGCCATAGATAGCTTCGATATCGAATCCATCCACAAGTTCAGTGTCACTTTCTAAATGCAGGTTCAGGTTCTGTAAAGAGGTGGCAAAACATAGGGCTGTCGCCGCTTGACTTCCCTGGTGCTGCGTAGTTTCAGTTTGCGCATGGCGGTAAGTGCCCTGATCATGTCGCCTGATTCAATCCGTT
>JAESQX010000097.1 GCA_016764875.1 Gammaproteobacteria bacterium | reverse complement strand
CCCCGATTATCGCGAATGGGAAACACGATTCGATTACGAAAGCGGTCATAATAGTGAGGGATTTTTTCTGTATCGGCGACGGCTTCCGGTTCGCTGCCAGGTGTTTTAGGTCGATCCTTCTCAATCACCAACCCGGCGGTCTGTAGCAGACGTTTGTTATCGTCGGTCAGGCCGAGGCTTGCAAGAATATTGTCCCAGCCCGGTGGCGCGTAGCCGAGGTTGAATTCCTTTGCTATCGCACCACTGAGCCCACGGGACTTGAGATAATCCACCGCCAGTTGCCTATTGTCGTGATTTCGCAGCTGATACCGGTAATACCGACTCGCTTTTTCCAGTAGTTCCAGCAATCTGGTAGTTTCGGATTGTCGTTGCTGTTCTGCTTTTGAACTGGCTTCCCGAGGGACATCCAGGCCGTACTCGGCGGCCAGATTTTCCGCGGCCTGGGGAAAATCCACATTGTCATAGTTCATCACGAAGCCCACTACATTGCCACCGGCCCCGCAGCCGAAGCAGTAGTAAAACTGTTTATCAGGTTCAACGCTGAATGAGGGAGATTTTTCCTGGTGGAACGGGCAGAGCGCGGAATAGTTCTTGCCTGTCTTGCGTTGCTTGACCCGCTTATCCACCACATCCACGATATCTGCTCTGTTGAGCAGGTCATCGATGAATGATTGAGGAATTAATCCAGCCATAAAGTACTTACAACCGGATCACACGGTTAATTATATTCAACCTGCTCTGGAAACAGGAAAGGGCTCATGAACTGTAGTGCAACTATATTACAGGTGCAATATTGTCAGCCAATGGCGTGATTAGCCTAGCAAGGATTTGATTTGAGCGCTGACCAGCCCCATATCGGCGCGGCCTATTACCTGTGGTTTAACCAGGCCCATAACTTTACCCATGTCCTTGATTGACTGGGCGGCTGAATCAGCAATGGCCTTCTGGATGATTTGTGCCAGTTCGGCTTCTTCCAGTGCGGCGGGTAGGAATTCCTGCAGCACCAGGATTTCTGATTGTTCTATTTCCACCAGGTCTGGTCTTCCCCCGGCTTTAAATTGTTTTATCGATTCCCGTCGCTGTTTCACCATTTTATCGAGGATAGCCGTAATTCTGGCATCATCCGGATCAATGCGTTCGTCAACTTCCACCCGCTTGATCTCGGACAGGGCAAGGCGCACGGTACCAAGACGAGCCTTGTCTCTGGCTCGCATAGCGTCTTTCATCGCTTCACTGATTTGAAGCTTGAGTGGGCTTTGAGCCATTACCGCTCCGGCCTTACAAAAAGAAGAAGATAGGCTAGCAGGTCACCGACGGATGCATATCCGGTTGGTGATACCACCACTAGTATAATCGTTGGGTTCTACGGTTTTCCCGCTGAAGCTTTTTGAGGTGGCGTTTTACCGCTGCCGCTGCCTTACGCTTTCGGACCGCAGTTGGTTTTTCGTAAAATTCACGGCGTCGAACTTCGGCCAGGACTCCAGCTTTCTCACAGGACCGCTTGAAACGTCTTAATGCGACGTCGAAGGGCTCATTCTCTTTCAACTTTACTTGGGGCATCTATCAAATCACCTAATTAATCTTTGAGTAGAATCACAGGGGCGCATATGTTAATGCCCAAAATATGGAAAAGCAAAATAATCCAGCGATTTTAGGCAATTAATTACGGCCAGAGGGCTCAGATTGTTAATAATCCACACAAGTTAGCGTAAACTTGGCAGCCTTCCTGCTCGCAAGCCCGCGATAAGGTGCTTGCATCTCCATAAAATTGGTCTGGATCGAAGCCTTTATGATTGTTCTTGGTATAGAGACATCCTGTGATGAAACCGGTGTAGCAGTCTATGACAGCGAGCGCGGATTGCTGGCTGATTGCCTGTTCAGCCAGGTCGATATTCACGCCAGCTATGGTGGTGTGGTGCCGGAACTCGCATCAAGAGATCATGTTCGCAAGACGCTTCCTCTTATCATGGAAGCGCTTGATAAGGCCAGCATAAGCAAAACTGACCTGGATGGCATTGCCTATACAGCAGGGCCAGGGCTGGTGGGGGCATTGTTGGTTGGCGCTTCCATTGGCAGGTCGCTTGGTATGGGGCTTGGGATTCCCACTCTGGGCGTGCACCATATGGAGGGCCATTTGCTGGCACCGATGCTGGAAGCTGAGCCTCCACAATTCCCTTTTGTTGCCCTGCTGGTGTCCGGTGGTCATACCCAACTGGTGAAGGTGGAGGCGATAGGACAGTATGAATTACTGGGGGAGTCGCTGGACGATGCCGCCGGTGAGGCGTTCGACAAGGTTGGTAAAATGCTGGGATTGCCCTATCCGGGTGGGCCAAGGGTTGCCGCACTGGCGGAGAACGGCCGCGAAGGAGCATTTGATTTTCCCCGACCCATGGTTAATCGACCGGGCCTGGATTTCAGTTTCAGTGGCCTCAAAACCTTCGTGCGTAACACCATTGCAGATCAGCAGGATGGCGGCGGAAACATCGACAGTCAGACAGCCGCTGATATCGCCCGGGCATTTGAGGATGCCGTTGTCAGCACTTTCGTAATCAAGTGCCGGCGAGCACTGCAACAGACCGGATTGCGCACGCTTATTATTGCTGGAGGAGTCAGTGCTAACTTACGCTTACGAGAAGGGTTACAGGGGCTGGTTGATCAATTGGATAGCCGCCTTTACTATGCGCAGCCCAGGTATTGCACTGACAACGGGGCCATGATTGCCTATGCCGGTTGCAAGCGGCTACAAGCGGGGCAGAGGGATGATCTGGAAATTATCGTTATGCCGCGCTGGCCTCTGGATACTCTGCAAACGCCCGGATAATAAAATAATAGCTTAGAAAAATAACAGGATTGAGTCATGGACATTGTCTATATTCGCGGATTAAAAATCGACACCATCATCGGGATTTACGATTGGGAGCGGGAGCAGAAACAGACCATAAGCATTGATCTTGAAATGGCTACCGATATCAGTGCGGCAGCGCACAGTGAGGACATAGAAAAGGCCCTGGATTATAAGAAAGTTGCCAAGCGTCTGATTGCCTTCATTGAACCATCCGAGTTTCTTCTCATTGAAACTATGGCGGAAAAAATCGCTCAACTCGTCATGGATGAATTCAAGGTGCCCTGGTTAAGATTGCAGCTCGGCAAGCCTGGCGCGGTAACGGGCGCGGACGATGTCGGTGTCGTTATTGAGCGAGGCGATAAATCCAGGCCCTATTCTTATTGAGAATTATCCGATGGCAGTAGTCGCATTAGGCATCGGCAGTAATATCAATGCTGTCGCCAATATTTCCCGGGCCGTAAAATCCCTGAAATTACATTTTGGCAATCTTGAACTTTCTCCGGTATACCAGAGCGAGGCTGTGGGTTTTGATGGGGATGATTTCCTGAACCTGGTGGCACTGGTCAATGTTGAGGATGATATTGGCCGGCTGAGTAGAATTCTGAAGAAGCTGGAGGACCAGCAGGGCCGTGATCGAACAGCCGAAAAGTTTTCCGGTCGCACGTTGGATATCGATGTGCTTATCTATGATGAGTTGCAGGGGATTTATTCCGGTATGACGCTCCCGCGGCCCGAAATAACTGAAAATGCCTACGTGTTGTTACCGCTATCGCAAATACTTCCAGAGGTTATTCATCCGCTTCTGCATAAAACCTACCGACAGCTGTGGAAGGAGTATGAGCCGTCCAGGCAAAAGCTCCAGGAAATTGAAATTGACTGGAATTGCAAACAGGGAATCTCTGACTGAATCAGAGGTTAAGCGCCCGACCACCATCAACCCTGATGGTCTCTCCTGTTACATAGCTGGCTCCGACCGCAAGAAAGAGCACAGCCTCGGCGATTTCTTCTGCTGCCCCGAACCTGCCGAGGGGGATAGTTTCAATGATGGATTCCTTGCTGTTAGCCAGGGGGATACCTTCCTGTCCGGATGGCCAAATAATAGCGCCAGGTGACACTCCATTTACCCGGACTTGCGGTGCCAGTTCAAGGGCGAGCGCCCGGGTCATGGCTTTTAGTCCCGCTTTGGCAATGCTGTATACGGCGTAGTTTTTCAACGGCGCAGCGGCATAGATATCAATCAGATTGACAACCGCACCCTGTTGCTGGCGGATCTGGCCGGCCAGTGCCTGAACGAGGAAAAAAGCCGCCTTGAGATTGCTGTCCATCAGGTCATGCCACTGTCTGGATGTAACCTCGCCAAAAGGGGTGGGGTAGAAACCGGACGCATTATTTACCAGTACAGCAAGTGGTCCGAAACACTCGGGGACCTTTTTTGCCATATCCAGAACCTGTTCTTCACGGGTCAGGTCGGCTGTTAAAACCGTCGCTGAATCATCGCGGATTTCATTCAGTTCGTTGGCAAGCAGCCAGGCATCTTCAACCGACTGGTTGCAGTGAATGATCACGTTGAATCCATTGAGGTGAAATTTTCTG
>JAESQX010000096.1 GCA_016764875.1 Gammaproteobacteria bacterium | reverse complement strand
GGGACTAAGACGGTCCTGCTGCTCGAATTGTTGAAAGTCCTCTTCATATCGCTCCGGATCCGGATATTGCTGGGCGCTCAGGCCAAAAGAGAAACTAGTTAGTATCGGTAACAGAAAAAATCGTAATGATTTGCTGGAAATAAAATCTCGCACGCTACTCCCCATCTTTTTTGGTTATCTAGTATTAATTGCAAAGCAGAACTTTACCTGACTCTATCGTGATCCGTCCAGCCAATTTCTGACAGCCGGTAATTATCTGCCAGTTCAAGTCAGCGGCGAATTCCTTTAGTTTATCCAGCGCTACTATCTGTAGTGCCTTCTTATGAGTTCGCATCAAATATACCCTGGGTGCCATATTGTTTTCATAAGCTTCAAGCCAGCGCGCCGCACATAAACACCAGGTATCGCCCGGCTTGAGACCCGGAAAACCGAAATCAGGAGCCGGTGTAGTAAGGTCATTACCACGAAACCTTGAGTACTCGAGAAATTCCCGGGTCATCTCCACACAGACAGTGTGAGAGCCAACATCGTCATCGTTGGTATTACAGCAACCGTCACGGAAAAACCCCGTAACCGGATCGGCGCCACAGGGTACCAGCGGGTCATCAAACACGTTCAACGATTCATCCATAATCAACCTTGTTTAGCGAATAGCATTCGCTGCTTTTGTTGTAACATTATAAAAGTTATCACACTTGATCTTCGGCTTTTCTCTTCACCTTGGCCAGTTACAAGTGCTCCCTGGTATCAGGATCCTCAGGCATTAATCAGCACCTGTCGACCCCGAACCTTGCCGGCTTTCAGATCAGCCAGTGCCTCTGTTGCCTCTGCCAGAGGTCGTTCAAGAATATCGATTGGTGCAATCTTGCCCGCTCGCACCAGAGCCATCAGTTCACCCAAGTCATCAAGAGAACCAACATAGCTCCCCTGGATGATTCTGGCATTCATTGGAATAAGCGGGATGGGCATGATAAGCGAACCACCGTACAGCCCGACGATGATCAACCTGCCGCCTTTACGTAAACAGGCTAACCCGTAACCGGTTGAAGCTTCGGAGCCAACGAAATCGATTGATGCGTAGGCTCCGCCGGTTAACCTGCGAATTTCTCTGGCTGATTGAGAATCTGAGGAATTGAAGACCCTCTCAACTCCCAGTTGCCTGACGGCTTCCAGTTTCGTGTCATCAATATCCACCACAATTGGCTGTATCTTGAAAACTGACAAAGCAATTTGAATGGCCATCATGCCAACACCGCCGGCGCCAATAATCACCACCTCATCATTAGGCCCCGGTTCCCCAAGCTTTTTTAATGCCCCATAAGCTGTGAGGCCACTACAGGCGCAGATTGCTGCAAAGGAACCGGAGATAGATCCGGTGTCAAACAGATAACGACCGTGGGGAATCAGGACATGATCAGCAAAACCTCCGGGGCTGGCAATTCCCAGGGCGCGACCCGGGGTACAAAGATGCTCCTCGCCGCGCTGACAGGAAGCGCATTCTCCGCAGCCAATCCAGGGGTAGATAACGCGGCGGTCACCGGGTGACACACTCGTAGCATCCGGGCCTGTTGCAATGACTTGTGCAAATATTTCATGGCCCAGTACCTGCCCTTTGATTGCCACATCAAGCTGTTTTCCATGACCAAGATCGAATGCACCATCATGTAAGTGAATATCCGAGTGACATACACCACAGGCTACAACCTTCAGTAGAATTTCAGTACCTTTAGGGGCTGGCGTCTCTTTTTCTACCCGGGCAAGGGGGGCGCCGGGCTGCGTAGTTTCATAGACAATCATCTACCCTCTCCCGACCAAACGTTTAACCGTTTTCCCTGGACCACTGGGCAAATGTTTTACCTTCCTCAGCGAGCTTTTGTAACAGTGGGGCTGGCGTCCAGTACTTTTCGCCATACTTGTCACGGAACTCACAAACCTTGTCGTAAATATTTTTCAGGCCGATCTGGTCGGCCCAGTACATAGGCCCACCCTTGGCAACCGGGAAAGCATAGCCATAGACGTACACCACATCTATGTCGCTGGGTCTTTGAGCAATACCTTGTTCCAGAATAAGGGCGCCTTCGTTTATCAGCGGGTAAAAACATCGTTGCAGAATTTCTTCATCGGTAAACTGCTGCGGCTGAATACCGAGCTTTTCGGCTTCTGATCGAATCAACTCTTCCACCTCAGGATCAGAAGACCTTGCCCGCGTGGTCGCATCATAGTTATAAAACCCTGCCCCACTCTTCTGACCCAGGCGGCCGCTTTCCACCAGAGAGTCTGCTATGCGATAAGCCTTGGGGTCCTTTTGCAAATCAGTACGTGCATGCCTTGCCTTGTACCCGACATCCAGGCCGGCCAGGTCACCCATGGCAATAACACCCATGGCCATGCCAAATTGCTCCAGCGCCGAGTCAACCTGGACAGGAGTACAGCCATCCAGTAATAACATCTGGGCTTCGCGGCCATAACCGGACAACATACGGTTACCGATAAACCCGTAGCATACTTTGGACAATGCGCAGACTTTGCCAATTTTCTTGCCAAGCTTCATAACCGTTGCCAGCACGTCATCGGAAGTTTTCTCCCCACGCACGACTTCCAGCAGCCTCATTACGTTAGCGGGGCTGAAAAAGTGCATGCCTACCACATCTTCCGGACGACTGGTGGCAGATGCGATGTCATCGATATCCTGGTAGGACGTGTTGGAAGCGAGAATCGCACCGGGCTTGCATACCTCGTCAAGCTTGCCGAACACGACTTTCTTGATGCCAGGATTCTCGAACACAGCTTCGATAACCTGGTCCACATCCGCAAGATCAGCATAATCGGTTATGCCACTGATCAGTTTGATCCTGTCTTCCATTTGGGCTTCATTAAGCTTGCCCTTGCGTACGGTGATTGAATAATTCTTACGGATAATTCCCATGCCACGCTGCAGGGCTTCGTTATCAATTTCCAGTAGTTTTACCGGAATCCCAACATTGGCAAAACACATGGCAATACCACCGCCCATGGTGCCGCCACCAATGATGGCTACCTTGTTAATCTCCCTTACCGGGGTATCTTTTGCTACGTCCTTTATTTTTGACGCTTCACGTTCAGCGAAAAATATATGCCGCATTGCTGCTGACTCTGGCGAAGTCAACAGCTCCATAAACAACTCCCGCTCCCTCTGCAAACCCTTGTCCACGGGCATGGTCACCGCCGCCTGCACACATGAAACAATACGATCCTGGGCTATCTGCCCTCGCGCTCTGCGAGATAGTTGTTTACGGTAGTTATCGAAAAACCCTGGCTCGATGGAGGACGGATCAATGTTGATATCCCTGACCCGCTTTAGGGGAGCTCCCGAATCAAGCAGATCCTTAACATAGTTAAGGGCGTCTGCCTTGAGGTCGCTGCTGGGGATAATTTCATCAATCAGCCCCATGTCACAGGCTTTCTCAGCGGCTATAGGCTTGCCGCTGGTCAACATATCAAGAGCGGCCTTTACACCCACCAGACGCGGTACTCGCTGAGTGCCTCCTGCCCCCGGCAACAATCCCAGCTTCACTTCCGGCAAACCCACCTGGGCAGAAGCAACGGCGCAGCGATAATGACAGGCCAGGGAGAGTTCAAACCCGCCGCCAAGAGCTGTCCCGTGCAGGGCTGCAATTACCAGTTTTTTCGAATTTTCCACGGCCGTCAAAACTTCCGGCAATGACGGTGGCTGAGGTGGCTTACCAAACTCTGTGATATCCGCACCGGCAATAAACGTACGTCCCTCACAAAGCAATAGCACAGCTTCACTTGCATCACTCTGAGCCTGATTCAGAGCATTCAGAATTCCTTCTCTAACAGCTTGCGAGAGGGCGTTAACAGGTGGATTGTTAACGCTAATCACACCAACGTTACCGATAATTTCATAGCTGACTATGCTTGACATTAAAATTATTCCTTTTGTTTGCTTGTTTGGCTCTCGCTACTTTCAAGATCCATATCGAATTATTATTCTATTCCACTCGTTCTATAACTGCGGCAACTCCCTGCCCCATGCCAATACAAAGACTGAGCAGGGCATAGTGTCCTTTACATCTCTCCAGTTGGCGCATCGTAGTCAATGCAATTCTGGCCCCTGAGGCCCCCAATGGATGACCCATGGCTATGGCGCCGCCATTGGGATTGACCCTAGAATCTTCGAAATCCAGCTCCAGCTCCTTAAGGCATCCGAGCACCTGGGAGGCGAACGCTTCATTAATTTCAATAACATCCATATCGGCAAGTGTCAGGCCAGCCCGTTCAAGTGCTTTACGAGCTGCGAATACGGGACCTAGTCCCATTACACGGGGCTCTACTCCAGCTACACCGCCAGAGATGATTCGCGCTCTGGGCTTGACGGCGAATTTTTCTCCAATGGCGCGGTTACCCACGATCAGTGCAGCGGCGCCATCATTAATTCCGGAGGCATTACCCGCTGTTACCACGCCCCCCTCAAACAAGGGTCGTAATGTAGCCAGAGTCTCAACGTCGGTAGCGGGTCGAGGGTGCTCATCAGTACCCACCATTAATGGTGGCTTTTTTCGCCCCTGGGGCACGTCGACGGGGATAATCTCACCCTTGAAAAAACCTTCTTCATTTGCCGCCTTGTACTTTGCCTGGGATAACGCCGCAAACCGATCGCATTGCTGTCGGGAAATACCCAGCTCCCGGGCAATATTGTCAGCTGTCTGCGGCATGGTGTCATTTCCAAATTCGCCGGTGATGGCCGGATTTGTGAAACGTGCTCCCATGGTGCTGTCGGCAATCTGCTGGCCACGATCAAAAGCCGCATGAGCCTTTGATAAAACCAGAGGAGCACGACTCATGGATTCCACACCACCTGCTATGAAAAGCTCTCCCTCACCGCATTTTACTGCCCTTGCAGCGTCTAGGGTGGCGGCAAGACCCGAACCACACAGTCGATTCACCGTGATGCCCGCTACCGAAGTTGGCAATCCTGCCAAAAGGGCGGCAAAGCGCCCGACATTGCGACAGTCCTCGCCCGCCTGGTTGGTATTACCAATAATCACATCTTCAAAGGATTCCTGAGGAAAATTATTTCGCTCTACAATGCTCCTGATGATGTGGCCCAACAAATCGTCAGGGCGAACCGGAGCCAGGGCGCCTGCGTGTCGTCCAAAGGCCGACCGGCCACCGTCACATATATAAGCTTCAGGGATAATAGTTGTGGACATAGATCTTTCTCTCACTGTAAAACACAGGCCGCCGATTCCAGGGAATCTCCGGTCAATTATATGACCACTGACCCCTGCAACCAACTACAATGAATTATTATTACATGCAATATGGAAAAGGCGCCGGGTTGGATCGTTCGGCCCAGGCTCCACTCGGGGAAATCCACTTTGGAAAAGTATCAGCTAAGCTGCCCTCATGAGCACTTTCAATGAATTCTGTAGAATCCTTCAGTGGGTATTTCAGGCTTATACTGCTGGTGGCAGCCGTCGCAGCTCGCGCGTATCTTATCCCCCGCATTTAACATAGCGGGTAATTCCTGCTGTCTCGCCGCCTCAAGCGCCTGCACCGCGGCCCCATTCAATTGACGTGCAAAATTGCGCCAGCCTGACTGCGCCACCCACATGGCATCGTTCACTCCCGATCCCCCCATGGTAATAGCCGAGGTGCTGGATTGTAACTGAATAGCGTAGTGCTCGAGTTCCTGCCACGCACCAATAGTCATCTGTTGGCTTGAATCCATTGTGAGTTCCAGAATTGAATGGGCCGCATGATCAATCTGACCCACCATGATTTCATTGACACTGATTTCAGGCACAAACGGTACATTAACTGTACTTCCAGAGCCTGTCCGGGTACCGGAATCCGGTCCACCACAGGCCGTTGAAAAAATCATGCTGGCCGCTGCAAGCAACCATAACCCTTGCTTTATATTCTTTATTGAACTTTCAGTCACTATAACTATTCCTCTCTCATTGGCTGCCACGTCTATCCACCCCAACTCCATCCTACACACTTTTATGCGCAACAGGTTCAATGCAAGCTGAAAGTTGAGCTGGATCAAAAATGAACCCGTTTTCAGAAAATTATTCAGCCAAGGACTTGATAAAGCCCAGTGCCGCACAAACGTTACTTGTCATCCGATCAAAAGTAGAAAACTTTATGATACGTGACCAGTGACTATATCGGCAAATATGCAAAACATTAGGAGCAAAAAATGAACTTGATCCCCAGAAACCAGATATCCGACTTCGGCTCGCTGTTTGATGACTTTTTTACCGGGGTTCCAATGGTGGTGGGCAAACCAGGAACAACCGAAAGCTTAACTGGAATGCGCGTTGATATTCATGAAAATGACTCTCAATACGAAGTGATTGCGGATCTTCCTGGAGTTAAAAGAGCGGATATATCCGTTACGCTCGAAAACGACATTTTAACCATTTCAGCCAGCAAGGAAACTGAATCTCAGGAGAAAAAAAGAGGCAAAGTGATTCGCCGGGAGCGAAGCAGCGGCTCCTACACAAGAAGCTTTTCCGTGAGCCATGGTATAAAGCAGGAAAATATCCAGGCGAACTTCAAGGATGGGGTTTTGACACTGAACGTGCCCAAGTTAACAGCGGAAGATGCGCAACCGGACGTTCGCAAAATCAATATTGATTAAGATTCTGGAATATACAGTGGCAGCAAGGGGCTGCTATCATGCTTCTCAACTAATGAGAAGCATGGTTTTTCTGGCTGTTCATAAAACAAGCTATAATAAAAATCCGGAACCCCTATGAAAATAGTTGCCAGTATCCTCGTAATAGTCGATCCAACCGTTGAACGTGATTTCGTAATAGACCGTGCAAAAAGCATCCTGAAAATCATTCCGGCGTCTGTCAGGTTTTTCATTAATAGCTCCAATACCCTCACCCAACATTCCTACGCCTACGAGGGCATGGATGGCCATTTCTTTGAAAAACAAAGACTGCTATTCATAGAACATTACAGCAAACTGCTGGAAGACCTTGTTGACGAGTTCACTGATCTTGGGATCAATGCCACGTCAGCGTTTACCGAGGAACATCATCTGGCGGAATCAATAATTGCCCAGATAAAGGAGTATCAGCCAGACCTGGTACTGAAAAGCACACACCACCATCACATGTTGAGAAAATCACTGATTTCCAATACTGACTGGCGACTTATCCGCAAAAGTCCCTGCCCTTTATTACTGGTTAAATCCAGAGAGTGGTTCGATAATGGCAGTGTGGTCGCGTCCATAGATCCACTTCACAACAAGGCCGCCCAGACAAAGCTGGATCACCTGCTGATAAGAACGGCTGAAAGTGTGGCCTCACAATTCAAGCAGACGGCGCGAGTGTTTCATTGCTACTTCCCCTTCGTTAGCACCATGTTTCCAACCGCATCCGAGACCTCAGAACAAGTGGAAGAAATTCGCAAAAGACACCAGCAAAAACTGGACGAAGTGCTGGCTAGTCACAGTATAGATCCAGACTGTGTGCAAATGTCGCGGGGAGATCTGGTACCTTCACTGATTCATTTTCTTGACCAGAGCAAGGCTAATATCCTTGTGATAGGAGCCCTGTCTCGTAATTTTCTGGAACGTGCCATTGTAGGGAATACGGCTGAAAAAATTCTGGATGACTGCCCCTGTGACGTATTGATTATCAAGCCCTGACATTCAAATCCATGTTGCCAACTGCCGGGGAAGCACTTTTATATTCCTTACCCTCCATCTTCGAACCTAAAACTTATGAATGTTGAAGAATCAGCTAACGATCGATTAAAAGCCGCGCTTTACGATGTCATTTTCGGGTATGAAACACGCTCCGGAAGGCTCTTTGATATTGTTCTAATCGGCGCGATAGTGGTCAGTGTTGGTGCCGTTATAGCTGACTCGGTGTCAAGCTATCACAACAATTACGGAAATATTTTGCTGGCTATGGAGTGGTTTTTTACGATTTTATTTACCATTGAATATGCCCTGCGAATATATTCTTCACCCCACCCCCGGGGTTATGTAACCAGCTTTTACGGAATAATAGACCTGTTGTCTATTCTACCCACCTACATTGCCTTCCTGTTCCCCGGCACGGCTTATCTGGTAGTCATTCGAATAATGCGAGTAATGCGAATTTTTCGAATACTAAAATTATTTCGCTATGTCGGCGAAGCCAATATTCTGTTTAGCGCCCTGGTGCAGGCACGCAGAAAAATATTCGTGTTTTTGTTTTGTGTTGTAATGTTAATTGTAATATTTGGCACGCTGATGTTTATCATTGAGGGTCCGGAAAATGGTTTCAACAGCATCCCCCGAAGCATGTATTGGGCCATCGTTACCGTAACAACTGTTGGTTACGGGGATATTTATCCGAGCACGGGGCTGGGGCAGTTTGTTGCCGCACTGGCGATGATTTGCGGCTATGCAATCATCGCTGTGCCTACAGGGATTATAGGGGCCGAGTTGATGCATGAATTCCAGCGACGGGAGTCTGTAACTACAGTTTCCTCGACAACCTGTACTAATTGTGGTCATACCCGGCACGATGAAGACGCCAAGTACTGCAAGCATTGCGGTACCGAGTTATAACACGGTTGCAACGTTGTCAGGTTTGATAAGGAAAGCGGCCTGATTATTTGTCACCCGTCTTGAGTTCTTCGCGAAATTTCAAAGCCCGCTCCTGGTAGTCTCTCGCATCTCCGTAATCAAGAAATTTAGCATAGTGCCTATGAACGCCAGGTGGCTGCCGTGCGTGTTTAATGGGACACCAGTATTGTTCTGTACGGGCAATTATTTCCCTGGTATAGGAAATTACACCGTTACCATAAGAACAATACACGCAGTTGAATTTTTCAATGCCATTCAAATAGGACAGGTATTTCCGGTCCAGAACAATGTACTTTGATCTTCTCACGGCCGGTATCTGGTACAACCTGAAACAAATCAATTGATAAATTGTGATACTCAAATCAAGTAAGGCCAGAGGCACTATCAGTGAGTAGATAAACGGCGCCGAGAGGGTATTGCGCCAGGAGGCAGCGCGAAACCATGGTATTACATTGGTCTTGAATTTCAGGTGACCCTCGGCCACTGCCCTGTCAAATTTTACCCGGGTACCCTCCAGGTGATACTGGAGATCCTCCCCCTGCTCACGAAGTTCTTCAAGCAGTTCATCCTCAAGTTCTTCCAGCTTTTCCAGTAAGACTCTCATTCTGGCGTTCATAGGTTCACCCTCATGCTTGTACGTGAGACAACGGCAGTGACACGGGCAGTAGGTTACAGAAACAGCAACCGGTGTGAAATACTCAAAGTGGAATTTCGGGGACAGTTTACTTAATTGATAAGAACTGGAAGGGTGGTAATTTCTTCCTCGAACTCGCCTCCCTGCAGTAATGGAGATTAAGGGTTTTATTGCACAACCCCACCCGCCGGAACTCGCAAAGATTTGTGAGCATTTCCTTTTTAATTAAGTAAACTGTCCCTGAAATTCAAGGCCTTCCCCCGCAAAATCAGCTACAACAACCCATTATCCAGGAATACTTACTAGATCGCCTTGTCCTTGACGCAATAACCTATATATAGTACAACCTAATAACCTGGCAATTGAACAACGCAAAGACCTAATTTTCGCACATCAGAATAACCTAGTAGGCGCACGAGAGCAGGAGAAGATAATGGCAAGCCCCTCGGAAAAACTGGCTGAATCCCTTGAAGCTCTAAAAGAGCTTCAAGATAGGGACATTGTCGCCGTCCGCTCTACTGATTTGAGCAGGACCCATAGCGAGCGGCTGCTAAAAAACGGCTTTTTACAGAAAGTAATGAAAGGCTGGTATGTCCCGTCCGATCCCGAAGAACAAAGGGGCGAGAGCACAGGATGGTATGCCTTGTTCTGGGATTTCTGCTCTGCCTACCTGGAGGAGCGTTTTGAAAAGGAATGGTGCCTCTCACCCGAGCAATCTCTATTCCTCCATGCCGGAAACCGGACAGTGCCACAGCAACTTCTGGTACGCGCTCCTAAAGGCGGCAACAAGCCGACTAACCTGCCGCACAATACATCGCTAATGGACGTAAAGCTTGCCCTGCCAGAAGAAGAGTACCGCGAGCAGAGCGATAAGTTACGTATCTACACTCTGCCGGCATCACTGGTATTTGCCGGCCCTGGACTATTCAGGCAGAACTCTACAGATGCACGCGCCGCACTGGCAATGATTCAGGATACATCCGATGTTCTTGCCATCCTGCTAGATGGCGGCCATAGCAAAATTGCAGGCCGACTTGCAGGAGCATTCCGCAATATAGGCCGCGACAAAATCGCCGACGAGATCATCAAAACCATGAAATCTGCGGGTTATGACGTGCGGGAAAATGATCCGTTTGAAGAGCAAGCACCTTTTGTTATGGGAACACGTGAGCCATCCCCTTACGTCACCCGTGTGAAATTAATGTGGCACACCATGCGTGAGGAAGTAATAGATATCTTTCCAGAAGCTCCAAAAAAGAAAACAAACATCGACGCTTATATGAAGCATGTCGAGGAAATCTATGTAACAGATGCCTATCACTCACTATCAATTGAAGGCTACCGGGTAAGCGCCGAATTAATTGAGCGTGTGCGATCCGGTGCATGGAACCCGGACAATAGTGGAAAAGATCGTGAGCAAACCAACGCACTGGCAGCTCGTGGCTATCACGAAGCATTCGAAGTAGTTACGCCCAGTATAAGAAAAGTCCTTGATGGGCAGAATGCCGGAGAAGTAGCGGACGATGACCACTCCACGTGGTACCGCGAACTTTTTGCGCCGAGTATCACGGCAGGCATCCTCAAAGCCAGCGATCTGGCCGGATATAGAAACAGACCCGTCTTTATCCGCAAATCAATGCATGCCCCGCCTTCTCGTGAGGCGGTCAGGGACATGATGCCCCTGCTCTTCGAACTACTAAGAGAGGAATACAGTCCGGCTGTTCGCGTCGTGCTGGGACATTTTGTGTTTGTTTATATCCACCCTTACATTGATGGCAATGGCCGCATAGGCAGATTTCTGATGAATGTCATGCTCGCATCAGGCGGCTATCCATGGACAATCATTCCCGTCCAAAAACGTGATGACTACATGCAATCACTGGAAGCGGCAAGCGTCCATCAGAACATTAAGCCCTTCACAGAATTCCTCGGAAACCTCGTCCGCGATAACATCGAAGGAAAACCAGGACCCAAGGTTCCTGCTGACTGATGAGAGGGTAGGCTACTAAATACCTGGCAGGCTGTTGAAGCCAACATTTGGAATGACTTAAATACATGCAAAAGCGGTCGCGCGAAATAGTTGATTGTGGCCTATACCGACATCAACTAAGAGCGCCGGATCTCGCTCAACTTTACTTCAAGGCTGAATATTAAACAGGCTGCGCTATGAGATGGATTGGGGCTTTACGATCAACACGTCAGACTCCAGGTAATCAAGTACCTTTTCCGCCGTGTTACCGATCAGTGCATCTGACAATCTTGAGCGAGAAAGTGCTCCCATCACAAGTATGTCAGAATTTAAGTTGCCTTCGAAACGCTGCAGAGCGAATACCGGTGACTCGTCCACCAGATGCCGGTGATCCGAATCAATATTGAAGTCAGTTAACAGCTCTTCAAAAGCCGTGGAATGCGCCTTCAATATAATATCCGGCAATGCAAACGGACGACTCACTTCGGCGTAGGCATGCAATACATGCAGTTCGCCACCCAGACTCTTACTGACCTTCAATGCAGTTTTAATGATTTTATGATCCAGCTTCAGTGGTTTATGATGACTGTGTACAGGGTCAACCGCCGCCAGGATAATCGGCTCCTGCTTCCATTTTCTATCTTTAACCAGCAACAACGGCTTGGGACAAAACCTCACCAGTTGCCAGCTGTCATTGGTTAAGAATGTCCGTGCAAGCTTGGAATAAGGCCGCGTATGTTGAATCACCAGGTCGGCAGAGAAATCGATGGAACTTTTAACTACTTGTTCATATCTCGGATAAGCCCAAACCAGTTGGGTTTCAATTTGATAGCCCTGTTTTCGCAATTGACGGGCAATACTATTCAACTTTTCTTCAAGACGACTGCAATGCTCTTCACGCAATACTCTAAGCTCATCGCCAATGTTGTAATAGCTGTCGTGAAGAAATTTTTCATAACCACAGCTGACAAGCAGAATCCTGGTTTTCTCTTTATTGGAGACAAACTGAAGAGCCTTCGACACCTCTACGGGCAGATTTCCCTCCCCTTCGAGAATTTCCTCATAGGTATCCAGTACTACCAGAATCTTATCTAAAGACTGCATGCTATGGCCTCTTTATTGATCTTCAAGATAGAGGGTTAAAACCCTTTGCTCATTTAGCCCTGAATGCCTGTAAATCAGCTTGCCGAGTCTGCGCAACCGATACATTGATCCGCAAAAGGTATGGCTGATAGGCGCTGCTCGCCTATTTCTCCACCGCAACTGGAGCAACGAAGATAATCACCTGTCTCCAGCCGCTGCAAGGCATTATTGATGTGTCTTAGCTCATCGAGCCCTTCTTCCTCCAGCGCCCTGACCAGCTGATCATTCTCGGTTTGCTTGATCTGCTCACTAAAATTCGCGCTGACAGGCTCATCCTTTTGATAGATGTGCTTGTGTGTTCGTTCCAGCCGCGACTCAATCTCTGCCTTCGATGACAATAGTTCTGACTTGATTTGTTCCAAATCCATCAATATAACTCCTCACTGTTTCTGTTCAGTGTTTCCTAATCTATAGCAACCCCAGATTACAGGGATTGATGCAGCTCAACAATTAATTCTGCCAGGTCCATCATCTCCGGGAACCTCTGGTATATTGTAACCATGAGTGTCATTGATTTTAACGTACTTAGTCTCAACATCCATAAAGGTTTTTCTACGGGGCGTAGACGGTTTACCCTGGAAAACATACGCCACTGTCTGAGAGACAGCGGGGCCACTATCGTTTTTCTGCAGGAAGTAGTGGGAGAGCATGCGCGCCATGCCCGAAAAATACCCACCTGGCCCCAGAGCAATCAGCTGGAGTATCTGGCTGATTCTGTGTGGACGCACCACGCCTATGGGAAAAACGCAATCTACCAGCAAGGCCATCACGGCAATGCCATTCTCAGCGAAATGCCGTTCAAACACTGGCACAACCTGAATATATCCTTGATGAACTTTTCCCAGCGCGGCATCCTGCATGGAGTTACAGTTAACAATCTCCACCTGTTGTGCGTGCATTTTGGTTTATTCGAGCGTGAGCGCAGGAGTCAAACAAGATCTCCGGTGGAATACGTGAAAAAGAACATTCCTGATGACGAGCCGTTAATCCTGGCGGGAGATTTTAACGACTGGCGTAAAAGCTGCCACAATACTCTGATTCGCGAGCTTAATGTCCGCGATGCATACCAGGAACATAACCAGCAGGTAGCAAAAACTTTCCCTTCTTTTCGCCCTCTGCTGCCAATGAACAGAATATATCTGCGCGGACTCCGCGCCAGATCATGCCATATCATGAATGACCCTGAATGGCGTAAAATTTCTGACCATTGCGCTTTATTGGCGGAAGTAAATTTCCAGGGTTAGTGCCACAGCGATGAAGGCCTGGAAATAGGCGCCAGCAATGGACGCAGGTTGAGACCTTCGTATAATAAATCATGGGCTCGGTGGAACTGGTGACAAGTTGATCTCTCCCCTTATAATCTATTTATTAGCCGTACTGGCCGGGATCGGCGCGGCAACTCACGCATTGCTATCCAAGCGCGATTCCAAGTCGGCCTTTGGCTGGATCGTTTTTTGTCTTGTGATACCCATTATTGGCCCTCTGATCTACCTGATTTTTGGTATCAACCGGTTGCACCAGGCGGCGCTGAAAGGCTATTTCGCCAGACTCGAAGCCGATGAATCTGCCAGTATCTGTGAACCCGAAAACACCAATTTCAGACCAATCTCGGCGGTAGGAGAAAACGTTACTGGAAAGGGGTTACGAGCCTGTAACTCGGTAACGATGCTGGAAAACGGCGAAGTGCTGTATCCCGCCATGCTAAAGGCGATACGCAATGCCCGCACAAAAATCTATTTATCCAGTTACATTTTTGATAACGACGAAACCGGCGAAAACTTCATTACGGCGCTTTGCGATGCCCAGAACCGGGGAGTAGTCGTCAAAGTTATCATTGACGGATTGGGCGAATACATGTCGCTACCAAGGGTAGGAAAAAAGCTTAAAAACTGTGGCCTGAACTTTGCGCGCTTTAATCCCATTACACTTTTTCCGCCTGCGATACACGTCAACTTGCGCAATCATCGCAAGATTTTGATCGTCGATAGTGAAATCGCCTTCACCGGTGGTCAAAATATCGGCAACCGTCAATTGGCCTCTAACATGAACAACCCACACCGGGTCATTGATCTACACTTCAGTTTTACCGGTAAAATAGTTGATGAACTCGAAAGAGCATTTCTTCGTGATTGGCATTCTTCCCATGGCAAAAAAGAGCTGACCGCTTTTAAACCCGTTAATGCTAACTTGACCCAGGCCAAAATATGGACCAGGCTGGTCCTGGATGGCCCGAATGAACATCTGGACAGGCTCAACGATTTGCTGGTTGGCATTATTTCCACTGCCCGGGAACGCGTCTGGATTATGACTCCCTATTTCCTGCCCGGCGTGGAAATCGTTTCAGCCCTGGTGGGTGCCCGCTTACGCGGGGTTGACGTCAAAATATTGCTTCCCGCCAGAAACAATATTTTCCTGATACATTGGGCCAGCCAGAAAATACTGCCTTACTTCATTGAAAAAAACATTTCTGTCTATTTTCAGCCCCCGCCCTTCATTCATACCAAGGCGCTTATCATAGACCATAACTATTCCCTGGTCGGGTCGGCGAACCTCGATGCCCGTAGCCTGAGGCTGAACTTTGAATTGGGGTTGGAAATATTTGACCCGGTACTAAACGCTCAATTGGCCGCTTACTTCAAACCCAAAATCGAAAATTCCCTGCTGGTAACTGACCAGCAGCTAAGAGCAATCAGCCTCCCTGTACGTATTAGAAATGGGATTGCCTGGCTATTTTCACCGTACCTTTAGCCAAGGCGGGTCACTGCGAAGACTTATAGTTTTAATCGGGCTATTGACATAGGTCAATTCAATATTCGAACATATGACCTTCAATAACCTTATAAGATCACAAAGTTAATGCACCTTGCCGGGGACAAGACTCTGGCAAAAACCAATGAAAGGTAAAGATATGAGCGTTTACAACAAAATTGTCGTTGCCGTTGATTTATCAGACGACGCCCAGAAGGTCATAAAAACCGCACTGAAAGTCGCAGCCGGTGACTCCAGCAAAATTAATCTTGTGCATGTGGTAGAGCCCATCGCGGCAGCTTACAGCATGGATGCCTACGCTATTAATATCAACGAACTACAGCAGGAAGCCATGGCTGTAGCCACCCAGAATCTCACCGAGATTGCTGATGAGTTTAATGTCGCCAAGGATAATCAGCACACTCTACTGGGTGCGCCGGCTATTGAGATACGTAATCTGGCCTCAGAACTGGAAGCGGATGCCATTGTGATCGGCAGCCACAGTCACTCGGGCTGGAAAATTCTGCTAGGCTCAACCGCAAATAAAGTGCTACATGGCGCCTGTTGTGACGTATTGACTGTATTAGTCGGAAAATAAATAATCCCCCTGCTAGAGCAGCACCCTTTCTGGTGCCGGCCTGTGATCTGGTTTAACAATCAGCACGTCGCACTCCAGCTTGTCGAGAACCTTTTCAGCCGTATTGCCAATCAGCAAGCGATCCACTCTTGATCGTGATACCGCACCCATAACCACGGCGCTGGCCTGCACCAGATCCGCAAGTGCCGGTAACCCTGCAGTGATCTCAGCATCACTCACATAACAGTTTGCGTCGGGCACAGCGTACTGTTCTGCAATAGCATTGACCTTCTGGATATCTGTTTTGTAATCACTGTGAATGGGGTATAAACCGGATAACGGTGGCAAATGTGTTGAATGATACAGGTGCACTGATCCACCTGAAGCCCTGGCCATTACACCAGCGGTACTGACCAGTTTGTGATCCAGCGAAGCTGGCTTGTCATGGGAATGCTCCGGATCAACCGCCGCAACAAATACCGGTTCCGCCGTCCATGCACGGTCTTTCACCAGCAACATTGGTGCTTCACAATAACGTATTAACTCCCAGTCATCGTTGGACAATAACAGTCGCGCCAGTTTTTCATGATGTTTGGTGCTCTTGATCACCAGGTCTGGCTTCAGCTCTTGTGTTCTACGGATAATTTCTTCATAGGGTGGATTACCCCAGGCCGTGGCAGCAGAAACCTGCAATCCGTTATCCCGTAATGGTTGAGCCAGTTCTTCCAGTTCCTGCAGGTGCTTTTCTCCATGTTCACGGCGAAGTTCCTGTGCCTTGAGAGGGTCAAAGTAATATCCGTCCTCCAGATAAGTACTGTAATCCGCGATAAACAGCTCAAGTTCCGCATCTGCATACCTGGTCAGTTGCTTCGCCCGATCCAGGGCAGGTTGCGTATCAGCACCAGGCTCGATGATGACTAATATTGTTTTTAATTCAAACATTGAGGACTCCGTGGTAATCAAGCATTGTTCGGCACGCACCGATTATTAGCCCGGTTTCTGCCTACGGCTTTTGTTATTTGACTGTGCAGGCGATATGTATCACCCGCCTCGTCAATGCCTACATGTTAATACTAATGCAGGAACAGACAATAATCTAAATCAATCTTGCAGACAACGCTCTGCACGAAGACTACTAATTCTTCTTTTGAGCCTATGGGCGGACCCAAATGCAAATAATTGTCAAAACCGGTACACGTCCCCTCATAATTTCCCCAGGCCGTGAGTGATTCTCCCCCTCCTGTGATGCCCTGGGATATTATATGGATTGTGTAAACTGAATTTTGGTGTCAAAATTGACCACCTGCAATAGATTGAGGAGTGGATATGTCTTCGGCGAACGAAAATGCCGGGCGTGTTGCTGGAATTCGGAGAATTGACCCGATTCGAGCCGCCAACGTAGCACAAGCTGCTACCCGGCCTTGCCCGCATAACTCTGCCATTTCATGCTCAAACTGCCGTTTGAACGAACTGTGTTTGCCAATCGCACTGAACAAAGCAGAAATTCACCAGCTTGATGAAATTGTTCAACGAAACCGCCCGTTAAAAAAGGGCGATCACTTGTATCGGCAGAATGATCCTTTTAAATCTGTTTTTGCTGTGCGCTCGGGCAGTTTTAAATCCTATGTGCTGGGATCAGACGGACAGGGACGGGTTACGGCATTTTACATGCCCGGCGAAATAATTGGCATGGATGGAATTGCTGGCGGATCCTATGCTAATTCCACCTCGGCTCTGGAACATGCGTCCGTTTGCGAAATTCCTTTTACGCAGCTGGAAAAACTAAGCCGTGAGCTGCCGAACCTGCAGCACCATTTCTTTGCCATTATGGGTAACGAAATCGCCAAGGATCAGCAAATACATACCCTGTTGAGCAGCTACACCGCCGAGGAACGCATCGTATCGTTTCTCCTCAGCCTGTCCAGCCGCTATTCCCGGGTATCCCTGGCACCAGACAAGTTTTTATTGCATATGACACGTGGCGATATAGGCGAATTCCTTGGACTCACACTGGAAACCGTCAGCAGAATTTTTACCGCCCTACAGAAGAAAGGCTTAATTGCAGTAAAAAACAAGGAAATAGAAATTCTCGATATTGCAAAGCTGCGAGCCATAATTACCAATTAATCCAGGCTACCTGGATTCAGCCTGATCAATTGTCCCGAAGTAAGTTGATCGGTGAAAACTGATCCGTTAACACCCGTCGACTCATATCCCAATCAACCACGGTAGACATTTGCGCCGGATACTCGAGAATAGGCACATCGTACTTCTCCAGGCTTGCTGCAATTACTTGCGCTTCGCTAATCAGTTCGCCACGCTCCGGTAAGGGCAACAGTCGGGTAATAATTATACGATTGCCCGAGGCAGGCATTTTAAAATTAAAAAATTCTCCGAATACTTTCTGATAAGTAACTGATTCATGGTCATAGAATTTACTGGTGGAAAAAGTATTGGCCACCAGTACGCCATGCGGCGCCATAACCTGCTTCACTTCCTGCAAAAACTCCCGGGTCAGCAGGTGCTCAGGAATGTAATTTCCAGTAAAAGCATCCAGCACTATATAATCGTATTTGACATCATCCAGCACCGCACGTTTTATGAACACCCACGCGTCCATTACTGTCACTTTCATGTTGTCACTTTCTTCAAAGAAGAAATATTCTTTGGCCACACGGGCCACGGCACCGTCGATCTCCACCACGTCAATTTTTGCGTCGGGATAAAGACCCGCCAGCGTCATGGGAATGCCACCGCCACCCAACCCCGCCACAAGAATTCGTTTTGGTTGCGAACGTAACAATAAACCTGCGAAGCTCATGCGCGTATAGGAAAAAACCAGCTTTTCCGGTTCATTCACATCCACACAGGTCTGATTCCGGTCACCAATTCGCACATTAAAAATCAGGCAGCGTCGATGTCCGTTCTGAACCACTGTGATATCACGGTAAAGCGAGCGCTCCTCATGAATCACGTCAGCGTCAGCCGAGAGAGAAAAAAGTACCGGAAGAAGTAACACGCAGACCAGGACAGCCAACAGAATAATAGCCCGCTTCAATGCTCTGTCATAGTTCTGTCTAGCTTTCATATTGCCCGGCTCCAGTGGCGGATCGTTGTGGCAGATAATACACTGCAAGTACCAGCAACCCGGCTGCAATCAATGTCAGTATCGTTCCCAGTAGAATCTGATTCACTTCAAACCACAGCACAAAATAGAAAGAGGTTGCCATGGTTCCAAGCGCACTGCCAAGCGTCGCCACGAAATATAATTGACCAGCGACATGCCCGCTGTGATTTTCGTTCTGCACCAGCAATCGAATTGAGTAGGGCGAAATCATGCCCAGTATCGAGGTGGGCAGAAAAAATAATGCAACTGACGCCACCAGAGATCCGTAACGAGGATCTTCTATAACCAGGAACACCTGTTCCATTATGCCGTTAGAAAAAAGTATAATTGGAAAAATTAATATGGCCGCAACGATGAAAAAAAGTGAATAGGTAACAGGGCTGGGATTAAGTGTAGACAACTTGCCCCCGGCAAGATAACCAAATGACAAGGACAGCATGAACACGGTAATAATGCTTCCCCAAACATATACGCTGCTGCCAAAATAGGGGGAAAGTATACGCCCACCTATCAACTCCACACACATGATTGCAAAGCCGCTAATAAAGGCAACACTTAAGACTGTGATACGAAGAAGTGCCTGATGTGCCGGGTTTAGAACCTGTCCCACTATAATAACTGCCTGCTATTAAATAAATTCTTAGTGACTTGGGGCCGTGGCCAGTAAAGTACCATCTGGATACCGCGAAACAAAGCAATTTTGCCCCAGGCTAGCTGTTAATGAACCCTTGCTCTGGCTTTCTCTCGTTTATGTGGACATTTCCGGCAACGGCTTTTATTCTTCCCCAGCGCATCCTTGGTTGAAGACAACTTAAATCTATGCGCGATATATTCATAATTTATTCAATTTTCCCAGGCCACATTACAAGTTGCTGTGATGTTTTACACTATACAAAACAACCGACGAATACCCGTTTCTCCCGAAGATAGCCGACGACTTGACCGCTGGCGTGTTTCCACCTTCTGGGTAATGTTGGTTGGTTATGTAGGTTATTACCTTTGTCGAGGCAACCTTTCAGCCGCGTTTCCTCTGCTGGAACAGGAGTTTGGCTTCTCCAATACCCAACTGGGACTTATTGCATCATTGTCTGAAATTGCCTATGCCGTGGGTAAATTTATAAATGGACCAATGGCTGACAAAATTGGCGGCAGGCGTATTTTCCTCATAGGAATGGCGGGTGCAATCTTCTGGAATCTTATTTTTTCAATGTCTGGAAGTTTAACGGCCTTTATCGTGGTGTGGTGCTGTTGCCGCTACTTTTTGTCCATGGGTTGGGGTGGATTAACCAAGACCATCGGCAACTGGTATCCCCCCGAGCGCAATGGAACCGTAATGGGTTTGATAAGTGTCAGCTTCCAATTTGGCGGCGTAGCGGCAACCCTGTTTGCAGGATTACTGGTAGCCATGGGCGTAGCGTGGCAGGGATTATTCATATACCCCGCCCTGATACTGGTCGGCATACTGATCTGGTCTGCCCTTGCATCAAAAGCCGACCCTACTGACGTAGTTCCCGGGGTGACCTATGGTCGCAGTGAATCCGGCAAGAAACAGATGGCGGATTACGGAGACGAGTCCAAATTGGGAGTTAGAACCATTCTCTCCACATTGATTCGTATGCCAATATACCGGCACCTGCTGGTCTTCAGTTTTCTCACTACCCTGCTGCGCTCGGTATTCCTTTTCTGGACACCCAAATTTCTTTTCGATATTGGGCTTGGCACCAGTGCAGCCATACTGCAATCGGCCATATTCCCTCTTCTGGGGGTAATAGGAACGGTATTTATCGGTTGGTATACAGATCATTACGCAGAAAATGGGAATCGAGCAAAGACTATGTGGGTTATGCTAAGCTGCCTCGTTGTATCAATGGCGGCAATTTCCATACTAAGTAGTTCCGACACACCAAATTTCAATTTGATTCTGGTGTTTCTGGGGGCCTGTGGTTTCTTCCTGCTAGGCCCCTATTCCATGAGTAGTGGCTGTCTGACGCTTGATATTGCAGGGCCAAAAGGTGCCGGTTCTTGCACTGGAATTATTGATGGTCTTGGTTACATTGGCGGCGCTATTGCCACATTCGGCGCAGGTGCCATGTCAGACCTGGTTGGCTGGTCGCAGGTTTTTATGATACTTACCGGCTTTGCATTAATTTCCACGCTCAGTGCTTTTATGATGAGCCGGGAGTTTCGCCGAATTGCCGCAGTTCGAGAGAGAAAAGAAACTGATGAAAACTAAATTCCCGATAGCCCTGACTATGACACTACTTTTCACAGTAGTGGCAAGCGCTTGTTTCGCCCAGACGAGAATTCCACTACCCGCCCATTCAACTGATGATTATGAACGTCCAAGACCATTATTCAGCGCATTGCAACTTCGTTATGCAAGTGTCGAAGCCGATGTATACCTGGTAAACGGAGAACTGCTGGTGGGTAAGGATGTTAACGACCTGAAGCTCGGGAGATCCCTTGGAAATCTTTATCTGGAGCCTCTTCGCTTGATAGTAACCCGTAATAACGGACAGGTTTACCCGGAGACCACATCACCACTGCTATTGATCGTAAATATCAAAACCGCCGCAGAAGCCACCTATCAGCAACTGGAAAGAGCATTAGGGCCTTACGAAAGGTTCCTCACTCGATTCACTTCTAACAGCACCGAATTAGGGGCCGTAACAGTTATCCTCGGTGGCAACCGGCCAAGAGATCTGATGGAAAATCAGGCCGAACGGTTTTCTGCCTTCGACGGAAGCCTGGCGGATCTGACCAGCGGATCGGTAAATCCCAATTTTATGCCCCTGATCAGCGATGACTGGAATTCGGTATTTCAGTGGAGAGGAGCGGGAGAAATGCCACCAGAGGAGCGCCAGAGTCTCATCACTTTCGCTCAGCTGGCCCACGACAACAATGTAAAACTACGCTTCTGGGCCTCACCTGATATCCCGCCGGTATGGGCAGAATTAAATAATGCCGGGGTGGACCTGATTAGTGCGAACAGAATTCAGGAGCTCAGTAAGTTTCTAGGGGAGCTCTAGTTTTCAATTTTGCCGCTGATGATCAGATCGCACATGTGCTTCAGAACACGGTTCTTTTCCACCATCATTTTAAACCGATGATCCTGGGTGAGACCGTGGTAATAGCGGTAGTAAATCTGCTGCCCGATCACCGCCAGGCGAAATTGGCCAAAACAGAAATAGAAAGGAAAGTGATCCACCGACAAACCAGTGCGCTGGCTGAATCGCTCAATTATTTCAGCTCGCTTAGGAGCTCCGGGCGTGTCGCTGGGCATGGTGCGACACTGACGCACACTTTCCGGATCATCTTCCTGTACCCAGTAAGCCAGGGTACAGCCCAGGTCCATTAGTGGATCCCCCACCGTTGACATCTCCCAGTCCAGCACGCCAATCACCTGAAGTGGATCTGCAACAGAAAAGATCACATTATCCAGCTTGTAATCATTGTGAATTACGCTGACCCTGCCGCTTTCAGCCGGCATATTGTCATGCAGCCACTTTATTATTTCTTCCATGTTTTGCGCATCGGGGGTGACGGCGGCTTCCCAGCGCTTGCTCCAGCCTTCCACCTGCCTGCGCACATATCCCTGAGGGCGACCGAAATCGGCCAGCCCGGCTTCCTTCAGGTCAACCGAATGAAGATCCCCCAACGCATCAAACAGGTTCAGCAATTGCTGGTGTACCTGCGGCGGCGAAAGATTCAAACCAGGCGGGTAGTCCTTGCGAATTATCAGTCCTTCTATGTAATTCATTACGTAGAAATCACAGCCTATAACGGAATGATCATCACAATATAGAACAGGTCTGGGGCCGTAGACGTAGACATCCTTTAAAGCAGACAGGATCCGAAACTCTCTGGACATATCATGGGCTGATTTAACCGTGCTGCCAAAAGGGGGGCGACGCAAAACCCATTTTTTTTCGCCACAGCAGATCTGATAAGTCAGGTTGGAGAATCCACCCGGAAACTGTCGCAACTCAAGGGAAGCTACCTGAGCGCCAAGAAATGGTCGCAAATAATCTTTTAACTTGTGAACATCCAGTTCTTCCCCCTGACGAATCTCACAAGTACTGTCAACGAGATTGCTGTGGGCCACTGTCTTTAACCTTATAATTTACGGTGCTATAGCGACGTCACCAATTTCCGTGGATTCCGAAAACTTCGGCTCACCTCTTCAGAGGCAGCAACCAGGTATGGAAGAAATTACAATTTTTCAGTGGATCGAGAGTTCTTACAAAGAGGCAAATCGCACTCTATGGTAATCCATATTTCCAAACAGGATTTCTATGGCTGTGACTCGCTTGAACAGATGGCCAACGTCCAGCTCATCAGTAATACCAATACCACCATGCAACTGCACGGCTTCCTGTCCCACCTTGAATATAGCCTTGCCCAGCCTGCTCTTCGCCGCAGAAACGGCTTTCGCTTTTTCACTGTCGCTGGCACGGCTGTCCAGCACCATCGCCGCTCTCAACATTATGGACCGGGCCAGCTGGCATTCTATGAACATGTCAGCCATACGATGTTGTAGCGCCTGAAACGTTCCAATGGGCACACCGAACTGTTGTCGTGTTTTACTGTATTCCACGGTTTTCTGCAGCAGGCAGTCCAGGGCTCCTATTGCTTCGGCTGCCACCGCGACAGTAGCGACATCTATCACTTTTTCAATGGCATCAAATGCCGTGCCAGGCTCCCCCAGGGCAGCGCCCGAGTCAACCTGGACATTGTGGAAATCGAATTCCGCCGCATTGTGCCCATCCACATTCTGATAACCCCGACAGGTAATCCCGGGAAGGCCAGAATCAACCAGATATACAGAAATCCCCTCTTTATCCAGCTGCTTACCCGAGCTTCGAGTTACAAGCAGAATTTGATCGGCGTTAGTCCCGTTTAAAACCGCAATCTTACTGCCATT
>JAESQX010000095.1 GCA_016764875.1 Gammaproteobacteria bacterium | reverse complement strand
CCACCCGGCAGGTAAGGGATGACCTGGGACTGGTGTCCACCAATCATACGGTTATGCTGGGGGAATCCTGGAACCAGGGCAAGGTTGTTCTGGCCTGGGACAATGTTGAGAAGGGAGTTCGTAATTTACAGGATGGTCACAACGTGGTGTTCCACGAATTTGCCCATCAACTTGACAGTGAGTCTGGAGCCAGCAATGGCGCGCCCCTGTTGCAAACGAAGGGCGCATACAAAAGCTGGGCCCATGTGTTCTCAGAGGAATTCGAAGTACTACAGCGACAGGCTACACGGGGGCAAAATAGCCTGATGGATCACTATGGAGCCACCAATCCGGCCGAGTTTTTTGCCGTGGCCACTGAAACATTTTTTGAATGCCCCGGACAGATGCTTAAAGGGCATGAAGAGCTGTTTCGGGAACTGGTCAGGTTCTATGGGGTAGATCCAGCCGCCTGGATATAAGATTCCCAAGCAGGCTAGTATATAAATCCGAGCGCGGTGATACCCACCAGGATGTTAATGATCATAAAAACCGAAGACGTTCGAGACATGACTTTCCACAATTGTGGCCCCTTGTAGGCGGCGCGAATCCCAATTAGCAACAGGACTGTATACCCAAGCATGATGGCAATGATAATAAGAAGACCCAGCCATTGTTCGACATCCACAGCGGCGCTGGCGCTAACAAAAAAGATAGCGGCGCCCACAAAGTAAAAAAACCAGTAAGTGGTGGCGAGACCATATTCACCCGCCAGCAATTTCACCAGAAATGATTTTTCGCCTGCTTGCTCCAATGCCGAACCCTCTCGTATTTACGTCTGATCACACTTTACCAGTGTAACCCAACCCCGATGCTTCTAGAAGGCCATGATCTTACTACTGAATCAGCTACAGGCCAGTACCTTCGGAGTAAACTATCGTACAATTTGTCACAAATGTGACAGTCAAGTTCCTGTAAACTCCCGAAGCTGAGTAACTCACGCACCTCTGGCAAGAAATTGAGCCAGAAGCCGATAATTTCTACTCTATATAGCTATCTACCACAGGAAAAGTTAAAGGAACCAGGCATGAATGGGATATTCCCTCAACCCTCAATCAGGATATTCCTTATTCTGGTTGCCATGATTACTACCGGTGAAGTCGTTGCACAGGAGGCAGCCGGTGATGACTCCACGATTGTTTATCCAGCGACCTATTTCACCGAGTATGCGCCAATTACAGCACAGGACATGGTGGATCGAATTCCTGGTGTGGGCAGGGTAGGTGGAGGCGGCAGATCACCCGGCGGCGGCAATCGCAGTGCGGCCAGAGGTGGACGTGGTCTGGGCGGCGGCGGCGGTGACCAGATACTGGTTGATGGCAAACGTACGGCTGGCAAGAGCAATGAAACCAGCAGCCGGCTGGATCGTATCTCGGCCGATCAGGTGGATTACATTGAAATTATACGCGGCACATCCGGAGATCTTGATGTAAGAGGCAGCCAGATAATTAATGTAGTTACCTCTGAAAATCTGTCCAGTAGCAGCTTTTCCTATGAGATCAACATGGATCGGCACATCGATCACGAGACTCAGCCCGGAGGCTCCTTTGATTACGCCGGGCAGACCGGCGATCTCAACTTTCTGTTAAGTCTTATTGCCGAGCCTCGTTACGACCATAAGTTGAGCAAAGAAACCAGTGTGCTGGGGGATTTTTCTGCCAACGACGAGGTTCGTGAGGATCGTATCAGGGATCAGACCAACTATCAGCTTTCCACCAATCTTGATTATCAGATCAGTGACAACAGCCGTGCGCAGTTCAATGCCCTGTATGCGCAGAAAGATAATCCAACAAATATATATCGCTGGACCACTGATCTGACCGGAGGCGACAGAGCTGTGTCCCGGGAAAGAGAGGACATCCCAGGCGAACAGGATAACTGGGAAATCGGCGGCGATTACGAATACAAACGCGATAATGGCGATAGATTTAAAATACTCTTTATTGCCAACGAAAATAACGAGGCAAGTACCAGAGAACGTTTCGAATTGTTGGATGATGGCACTGAAAATAAAGAACTGTTTCTCGACAGAAGCAGCGTGCTGAAGGAGCGAATTGTACGAAGCTCATATACCATGAATCTATTCCAGAATCAGGGTATCGAAATGGGAATTGAGCGGGCTCAAACGACTCTGGACTCCGAGTTGCGTCTTGGTCAGGATTTAACTGAAGGGACGCCGTCACCTGATTTTGGTGGTCTGATTCCGGTGAGCGTATCAAATGCCAACTCCTCCGTGGAAGAAATTCGTTACGAACCCTTTGTGGTGCATAACTGGCAGTTTAATCGTCGTATGTCTCTGGAAAGTGCCCTGATATGGGAGACGTCAGAAATTATCCAGACCGGGGATTTGTCTAATAAACAGGACTTTGATTTCTGGAAACCCAAGCTGGACTATCGCTTCGATGTGACCCCAATGTTTCAACTGCGGGCCTCAGTGGAACGAACAGTAAGGCAACTTACTTTCTCAGATTTTGTGGCGGACTCCGACACGGACGACAATGATTCAGATACCCAGGCCGGAAATGCACAATTGAGCCCGGAATCTTACTGGAAATATGACATTAAAACGGAATACCGCCTGCCCAATGACGTTGGGGTGATTGGTGCGGGACTTTGGTATCACGAACATTCTGATGTAATTGATCGCCTGGACGTTTCGACTTCGGAAGATGATTTAAGGTCCGCCAACGGCAATATTGGTGATGGTGATATGTATGGGCTGAGCACCAATTTCAGTATTCGAATGGGTATGATTAACCTCCCTAATGTTCTGGTAACGGGTCGGCTTGGCGTAATGACTTCCAAGGTCAAGGATCCATTTCTGGGCATAGATCGTCGTTTTCGAAATTTTGAGCGCGGGCGATTTAACGTAGGATTTCGCCATGATGTCCCCCGGCTTAATATGAACTACGGGTTGAGCTGGAATAATCGTTTTGACGGCAATATGAGACGCTATGATATTGATGATATAGAGCTACGTGGTGGCGATCCGAAAGTGGACGGCTTTGTAGAATTTATAGCCTTTGGAGGCACCCGTTTCCGTTTTGACGCCAGGTTTGCCACCAACAATCTGCAATGTCGGGAACGGCAGCGTTTTGTGGGTAGAATCAATAGTGGCATATTGGAAGAAATTGAAGATCAATGTGAAGGTTCGGGCCGTTTGCTCTCTCTGAAAATAAACGGCACGTTCTGATCGCTGATTCAGCGACCCTTTGAATGTAGATCGCTCTTGCCGGGTTCCTATATGTACCCATTTCATCAACAAGAAGACTTGAATATGGTTCGGACATACCTGCTGCGACCAGCGCTTTTATTTCTCCTGACATTAGGCTT
>JAESQX010000094.1 GCA_016764875.1 Gammaproteobacteria bacterium | reverse complement strand
TCCAGTGTGCGTGCGGTACCTCTGGCACGTGATGCCGGTGATGATTTCTATGAAGCGAATCCTGGCAACTCTGTCAGTGGCGACTATCCACTGGCAAGATTTCTATATGTCTATGTCAACAAGGAGCCAAACAAGCCATTGCCTCCCATTGAGAGAGAATTTATCCGGCTGGTTATGTCCCAGATCGGTCAACATGTTGTCATCAAAGACGGTTATATCCCATTGCCGGCACAGGTTGTGGAAGCTACTTTGAAAAGCCTTGATTTGTAAGTTATTGTAGCCTCGCTTGAAAAAGAATCAGCTCCCTGCGGAGCTGATTCTTTTATGTAGGGGATTGGAAAACCGGGTTGGGTTGCGTTTTGTGGAGCTCGACAACTTCCACTCCCCGGGCAAAACCGGTACTAGCCTGATTGTTAATAATTAGCACATAAATAGCATATAAAACATGAGCTTACCAAAGGGTTCCGAGATTGATCGTAAAGAGGCCATGTCTCCTGGCAGAGATGGATCCGAATTAGCCTCGTTTCTGTCCGGTCGGCCCTACCGTCGTAAACTGCGCTACCTGTATGATCGGTTGGCCGGGGTGTTAATAGCGGTAGGGGGGATCGGAGTAGTTATTGCGATCCTGCTGATCTTTGTCTATCTGTTGTATGAAGTGATTCCCCTGTTTCAGTCCGCAGATGTGCAACAGTTGGATGAATACACCCTGGTTCAAACCCAGAGCGCAGATTTATTACATCTTGCCGTGGAGGAACAGTCCCAGATTGGTATGCGCCTTGGTGACGACGCGCGGGCTGTATTCTTCTCGGTTGCCGACGGCTCCCTTATTGATGCCGTTCAAATCAACCTTCCCGCCGGGGATCTTATTACCAGTTTTGCTATCGACTCGGAAGAAAGTGGCTTGTTCACCTTTGGCCTGAGCAGCGGCAAGGCATTGATAGCGCAGTATGATTTCGAAACCACCTACGACACCAGTGGTTTGAGGAAGATAGAGCCGATTATCAGCTTTCCCTATGGCGAAGAGGCCTTTGACTTGTTGTCAGGTTCGGCTGTTGATCAGATCGCTGTGAACGTTCGAAGTGACGTGCTGATACTTGCCGGAGTAGATAGTTCCGGCAACACCAATCTGCTGCGAATTACCCAGCAAAGGAATCTGTTTTCTTCCTTCAACTTCGGTGGTGGTCAAGCGGATTTTGATGTGGAGCAAGTTTCGATATCTACCCAGATTCCTAATGTTGATAAATTGTTCATAGATGGTGATCAGCGATGGCTTTATTTTGTTTCCGCGAGGGGGCGCTTGTCTCTGGTTGAATTGCGGCCTGCATTGAACGGCGAAAACACGTCTGTTGCCGAAGAGATTGACTTGCTTGAGCCAGGGCGTAGCCCAACCCAGATTTCCTTTCTGCTAGGTGGTATTTCATTACTTGTGGCAGATGACGGTGGGACGGTTTCCCAGTGGTTTCTCGGCACTGATGACGGACGTGTGACATTGCAGAAGGTGAGAGCATTCAACTCTTCGCCGGCGCCAATAGTTGCGGTTTCTCCCGAGCAAAGGCGGAAAAACTTTATTACAGTGGATGCCGAAGGTTACATTGGTATCTATAACACCACCGCACAAAGACGCGTATTTTATGAGCAATTGCTTGATGTGGCACCCAGGGCTATAGCCATAGCTCCAAGAGGGGATACCCTGCTCGCTGAATTTGCGGATGGCCGGATTTCGGTATGGGACGTTTACAACGAGCATCCCGAAGTATCTTTCTCGGCATTGTGGGGTAAGGTCTGGTATGAGAACTACAGTGAGCCGGACTATATCTGGCAATCTTCTGCGGCCAGCAACGATTTTGAGCCAAAATACTCACTGGTACCCCTGGCATTTGGCACTTTAAAAGCCGCATTCTATGCCATGTTGCTGGCCGCACCACTGGCAATTTGTGGTGCAATATTCACCGGGTACTTTATGGTTCCGGTGATGCGTCAGCAGGTCAAGCCGCTGATTGAATTGATGGAAGCTATGCCCACGGTGGTTCTGGGTTTCCTGGCGGGCCTTTGGCTTGCGCCTTTTATAGAGAATAACCTGCTTGGTATTTTTAGCCTGCTTTTTGTAATGCCCCTGGGCATTCTGCTAGCCAGTTTTCTCTGGGTGCAGTTACCGGAAAATATACGGCACACGGTTCCTGATGGATGGGAATCTGCACTACTTATTCCGGTAGTGATTGCGGCGATATATTTTGCCTTTGGGTTCTCCTCAATACTTGAGGGGATGTTTTTCGGTGGCGATATGCGCAGTTGGGTTACCAATGATCTTGGGATTGCCTATGATCAGCGAAATGCCCTTGTAGTGGGTTTGGCTATGGGATTTGCCGTAATCCCTACTATCTTTTCCATAGCTGAAGATGCGATTTTTAATGTGCCCAGACATTTGAGCTACGGTTCCCTGGCACTGGGGGCGACTCCCTGGCAAACCATGTACAGAGTGGTACTACCCACGGCGAGCCCAGGTATTTTTTCAGGCGTCATGATCGGTTTTGGTCGTGCCGTAGGCGAAACCATGATTGTACTGATGGCCACGGGTAATACACCGATTATGGATATGAATATATTTGAGGGGATGCGCACCCTGGCGGCTAACATAGCGGTAGAGGTGCCTGAATCTGAAGTGGCCAGTACCCACTATCGAATTCTATTTCTCGCGGCCCTGGCACTGTTTATGTTTACTTTTGTGTTCAACACGCTGGCTGAAATCGTTCGGCAGCGACTCAGAAACAAGTACAGTACGATATGAAGAAAAAGTTTTTACACTGGATCGAATCAGGTACCCCCTGGATATGGGCGAATGCCGGCGCTGTGACCATCTGTCTGCTAATGGTTGTGGGTCTGTTACTGGTGTTAACGGTAAAAGGAATGGTGCATTTCTGGCCAGCGGACGTGGTGAGAGCGGACTATTCCCCGCCATCGCAATCCTCAGAGGTACAGTCCATTGAAATTATTGGTGAGTTTGTTGAGTCCGAGAGGGTTCCAGCGAGCCAAATCATATTTTCGGGCATTCCAGTTGATGCGAGTGCGGATTACTACGAAAGAAATCTCGTCAAGCTGGGTAATCGGGATCTGACCGGCAGCGATTTTTCCTGGGTACTTACCGATTTTCTACACGATCTGGAATACCCGCAAAACGTGGTAGTACTGGAGAGGATGGAATGGGGTAATTTTTATGGTTTCCTGACGGAAGTGATAGAAGATGGAGAATCTGTTGTTAGTGTGGCGGGTGGCAACAGTGATAATGAAATTTGGCAAGCTTTTCTGGAGAGGCTGGATAGGCCGATTAAACTTCGAAAGCAGATTCTTGAAATCGAGAAGCAGGAAATTGGCCGTATTAACTACGAGGTGGAGCGCTTACGGCTTCGACAACGCCGTCTGGAACTGGACGGTAAAGACACGCCTCAGGCCATAACAGAAATCGAAGCCGAGCGTGTGATATTGGATGAAAATTACGAAATCTTGCAAAGTGAACTGGTGAACCTTTATACCAGCATTGATCGGGATAAAGTGGTTTTTATGGCTGCAGAGGAGCAACGGGTAGAGTTTGAAGTTGCCGATGTGGTCAGGGCCTATCGACCTAACACCATGCATCTGGGGAATAAACTTGTCACCTATGCGTCAAAACTCAAGGAATTCCTGACAACCGGGCCCAGGGAAGCCAATACTGAAGGGGGTATTTATCCAGCTATTTTCGGCACCGTAATGATGGTGTTGCTTATGTCGGTATTCGTAACACCTTTTGGTGTGGTGGCTGCCATTTATCTGCGAGAATATGCCAGGCAGGGCTTTGTCACTCGAGCTATCCGTATTGCTGTCAATAATCTGGCCGGCGTTCCTTCTATTGTGTATGGAGTATTTGGATTAGGCTTCTTTATATATTTTATTGGCGGGGAAATAGATCAGGCTCTTTATCCGGAGTCTTTGCCGGCTCCAACATTTGGAACGCCAGGTATATTATGGGCGTCATTGACTCTGGCCCTGCTCACAGTTCCTGTGGTTATTGTTGCTACCGAAGAAGGCCTCGCACGTATCCCCCGTAGCGTAAGAGAGGGTAGTCTGGCTTTGGGAGCTACCAAGTTTGAAACCCTCTGGAGGGTTGTGCTGCCTATGGCAAGCCCCGCCATGATGACTGGTCTGATACTGGCTGTGGCCAGAGCAGCCGGAGAAGTGGCACCATTAATGTTGGTTGGTGTGGTGAAACTCGCTCCTTCCCTGCCCATGGATGGGAATTATCCCTATTTGCATCTGGATCAGAAATTCATGCACCTGGGCTTTCATATATATGATGTAGGTTTTCAGAGCCCCAATGTGGAGGCTGCCAGACCGTTGGTGTATGCAACAGCATTATTACTGGTGGTTGTGATTGCGATACTTAATTTGAGCGCTGTCTCGATTCGTAATCGATTACGGGAAAAATACAAGGCACTGGATGTATAAAGAAATATGTTTTCATATGATAATTAAATTCCAGGTAAAAGTAGAAAGATGCGTAATAGGATAGAGTGTTGATGAGAGAGCAAAGCAAGCCAGGAAAAATTAACGTATCAGCTGTGTTAGCCAAAGGCAATGAACTGGCGCCGGCTTTAGACGAGCTTGATAAATGTCTTGTGGTAAAAGATCTTAAGCTATTTTACGATATGGACAAGCAGGCTTTGAATGAAATTAATATTTCCATTCCCAGACATCGGGTTACCGCCTTCATAGGTCCAAGTGGCTGTGGTAAATCTACCCTGCTGCGATGTTTTAATCGAATGAATGACCTGATTGACGGTTGTGTGATCAAAGGGACTATTGAGTTGGATGGAATGGACATCTATCAAAAATCTGTTGATGTGGCCGATCTCAGGCGAAGAGTTGGAATGGTTTTTCAAAAACCAAACCCTTTCCCAAAGAGCATTTACGAGAACGTCGCCTACGGTTTGCGTATTCAAGGGGTAAATAAAAAACGGGTTTTAGATGGCGTGGTAGAAAAATCGTTACGGGCCGCAGCGCTGTGGGATGAGGTTAAGGATCGCCTGAATGAAAGTGCGCTCAGTCTGTCGGGAGGTCAACAGCAAAGGCTGGTTATTGCAAGAACCATTGCCGTTGAACCTGAAGTGTTGCTGCTTGATGAGCCGGCATCAGCACTTGACCCTATTTCAACATTAAAAATAGAAGAGCTGATTGATGAGCTTAAGAGTAATTATACGATCGTTATAGTTACTCATAACATGCAGCAGGCTGCAAGAGTTTCGGATTTTACTGCCTTTATGTATCTGGGCAATATGGTAGAGCATGATGCTACTGATAAAATATTCACCAATCCGGCCGAAAAACAAAC
>JAESQX010000093.1 GCA_016764875.1 Gammaproteobacteria bacterium | reverse complement strand
TCATCCAGTCGGGTTGCATAACCGGAAAGGATATACAATGGGCTCTTGTCGTCCTGGGCCAGTTCGCGGACAGCGGCATCCTGCCAGGCTGGAATACGTGCTGCTGCAGCTAGTTCGCCAGCCCGATTGCGAACGGACTGACGCAGTGCCAGGGCCGCCCTTGGTGCCACGTTGGTTACATCCTCACCGACTATCAGTATGGCATCGGCCTGTTCGATTTCCTTGATTGATGGACAATGAAAATCGGGATCGCGATGGATTTCAAGAATTGCTCGCAGTAAATCGAATTCTGTATCACTACAACCTGCGTGAAAATTTTCTTCCCCCACCAGCTTCATCAGTGCGTAATTAGACTCGTTGCTGGCCCTCGCTGAACCTATGCCAATGGTTTTTCCTTCCTGTACTGGCAGCAGTTTCTGCGCTTCTTCTTGTGAAAGGTCAATCTGTTGTTCGTTGTCTCGCTTGAAGGACGATTTTATTCGCTCATCGGCGTTAACAAAGCCGTAACCAAATCGGCCCCGGTCGCAGAGAAAGTAACCATTAATCTGGCCCTGATAACGATTGACTACCCGGCGCAGGGTTCCATAACGTTCGCCTGGGGTGATATTACAGCCCACTGAACAACCAACGCACACGGCTGGGGCACTCTGTAGATCCCATTTACGAGAATAGTGCTCACTGAAAGTGGAATCGGTAAACACACCTGTGGGGCAGACTTCGACAAGATTACCGCTGAATTCACTTTCCAGACAGCCATCTGAGTGGCGACCAAAATAAATGTGATGGTGACTTGCCTGGGCCGAGAGATCGGTACCACCGGCATAATCATCGTAATACCGGACACAGCGGTAACAGGTAATACAGCGATTCATCTCATGCCCGATAAACGGACCCAGATACTGGTTGTTATGGGTTACCTTGTCCCTGTCATAACGCCGATAGGTATGACCTGACATCAGCGTCATATCCTGTAGATGACATTCACCCCCTTCTTCACATACCGGACAGTCGTGAGGATGACTGATCATCAGGCTCTCGATTACGCTTGCCCTGAATTTCTTAACCTGATCATCTTCAATGGAAATAATGCTGCCATCGGTAGCCGGTGTCATGCATGCCATAACAACCGTACCGACTTTGTCATCTTCATCGCGATATTGTTTAACGGCACATTGGCGACAGGCACCCACCGACCCCATACATGGGTGCCAGCAGAAATAAGGCAGATCCAACCCCTGAGACAGGCACTCCTGCAACAGATTGTTGTCTGGATTGACCTCGAATGTCACACCGTCAATGACAATTTTTGCCACTACAATCTCCGTTAACTTCAATGTGTCCCGTAGGGACAGCACTTCTTGCTTAAATGGGCGTCAAAATCTTCTTTAAAATGCTTCAAAGCGCTACCCAATGGCGCCATTGCGCCGGGTGCCAGAGCACAAAACGTACGACCAGGGCCAAGATATTCAACATGGTCATGCAATACCTGCAAGTCGTTCGGCCTGGCCTTGCCCTGCTCCAGATCAATGAATATCTGATCAACCCACGGTAATCCGTCGCGGCAAGGTGTACACCAGCCACAGGATTCATGACTAAAAAAATGCATTAAATTTCCCACCATTCCAACCGGACAGGTTTTATCGTCAAGAATGATCATGGTGCCCGTTGCCAGCCGACTTCCCGCTTTTCCTATCTCATCGTAGTCCAGCGTCAGGTCAAGGTGTTCGGGTAAAAGGAAGTCTGTGGAACCGCCGCCGGGAAGAAATGCCCTGAGTTCATAGCCATCCTGCATACCGCCGGCATATTCCTCGATGACTTCCCGAATGGTGATGCCAAAAGGTAATTCCCAGCAACCGGGGGTCTTAACCCGTCCACTTACACCGAAAAGTTTAGTCCCGTGATCAATTCCCTTGGTCAGGCTTTGATACCATTGTACTCCGTGGCTGATAATGCCAGGCAGGTTACAGATAGTTTCGACATTGTTAACAATGGTAGGTTTGCCCCACAAGCCACTGACCTGTGGGAAAGGTGGTTTGGCCCGGGGATTGGCCCGCTTCCCTTCCAGTGCGTTTAACAGGGCCGTTTCTTCACCACATATATACCGCCCGGCACTGGTATGCAGAACGATATCCAGATCAAAGCCGGTATCCAGGATATTGCGCCCGAGAAATCCTGCCTTCCTGGCTTCTTTGATAGCCTGACTCAGCGCCTTTTCGGATTCGGTATACTCGCCCCGTAGAAATATATACGCTTTCGATGCCTGTATGGTGTACGCCGCAATGATCATCCCTTCTATCAACAGATGAGGATCACCTTCCATCAGCAATCGGTCCTTGAAAGTGCCCGGCTCCATTTCATCCGCATTCACTACCAGGTACTTGTCTTTGGGAGCATTGTCTCCCATTGGCACGAAACTCCATTTCAATCCGGTAGGGAAACCTGCTCCGCCCCTGCCCTTGAGCCCCGAATCTTTTACCAGCTGTAAAACCGCCTCCGGTGCCAGTCCGTTTGCAATATTCTTGATGCTGACATAACCGCCCGCCCCCTGGTATTGCTCCACGCTCATGGGCGGCCTGCTCATGTCAATATTCTTGGTTAAAGGTTTTACTACCACTGCCAGAAGTTCCTTTTATTCAGTTTTACCAGTACCGGGCTTGTTGCTGTAATCCAGAATTATTTTGTCGATTTTTTCCGGCGTGAGATTTCTATGTAGATCCGGACCCACCATCATTACCGGTGCTCTATCGCAATCCCCGAGGCAGGGAACCGGCAGAAAAGTAAACTCTCCATCGGCACTGGTCTCACCGTAATCAATTTCCAACTTGTCGTTAATGTGTTTGCGAATACTTTCGCAGCCCATAATCCAGCAACTGACACTGTCACAAAACAGCATTACGTTACGACCAACAGGTTTGCGGAAAACCAGGTTAAAAAATGTTGCTACTCCTTCGAGATCGCTTACGGGAATATCCAGGTAACGGGAAATAGCCAGCATGCTTTCATCGGACACCCAGCCCTGATGCTTCTGCACAATTTTCAGTGCTTCCAGCCCCACCGCCCGCTTATCGGGATACAGGGTCATTTCATGCTCGATCTCATCAATCTCCGACGGCGATAACGGCCGGGCCTTGATGGATGTACTTGCGATAACTTTACTGCTCATTGTTTATTGCCAGCTCACCTGTCCACATCTGCCATTACGAAATCGATACCGGCCACTATAGCTATCAAATCCGGCACCATAAAACCTCGACTTATTTCCGGGATCATTTGCAGATGAGCAAATGACGGCGTACGAATCCGGGTTCGATAAGAAGTGGTATTGCCATCACTGATCAGGTAGTAACTGTTGATCCCCTTGGTCGCCTCAATTGACACGCTTACTTCATTAGGGGGAATAACCGGCCCCCAACTAACACTCAAAAAGTGATTGATGAGGGTTTCAATATCCGCCATGGTTTTTTCTTTTCGTGGCGGTGTAGTCAGTGGATGATCTGACTTGTAATGCCCCTCAGGCATGTTATGCAAACACTGATGGATAATTCTCAAGCTCTGGCGCATTTCCTCAACACGAATCGCACAACGGTCATAAACATCGCCATTGATTGCTATGGGCACGTCAAAATCGAAATTTTCGTAACCACTGTAAGGGCGTTGTTTGCGATAGTCCCACTCAAAACCGGTGGCTCTTAAGCCGGCACCGGTGACTCCCCAATCAAAGGCCTGAGTCGTGTCGTAAACACCAACACCCTGGCATCTGCGCTTGAGAATTCCGTTATTCATAACCATCTTGTCGTAGTCGTCCAGCCTCGCTGGCATAAAATCCAGCAATTCCTTTACTCGAGTATCCCAGCCATCCGGCAGGTCCTGAGCCACACCACCAATTCGAAACCAGCCGGGGTGCATGCGCGCGCCGCAGATAGATTCAATTATGTTGAATACTCGTTCCCGCTCCACGAACATATAAAAAATAGGAGATAACTGGCCAATATCCTGAGCAAAAGTGCCATAAAACAGCAAGTGACTGCAGATTCGAAACATTTCGGACAGCATGACGCGAATAACCTTGACCCGCTCCGGTACTTCAATGCCAGCCATTTTTTCCACAGCCATGACATAGGGCAGGTTATTCATCACCCCGCCCAGGTAATCAATCCGATCCGTGTAGGGAATAAAGGTATGCCAGGTCTGACGCTCTGCCATTTTTTCCGCGCCACGATGGTGGTAACCGATATCCGGCACCGCATCCACCAGGATTTCACCGTCCAGTTGTAGAGCTATACGGAAGGCACCGTGAACGCTGGGATGATTGGGCCCCAGGTTAAGAAACATGAACTCCGAGGTATCCGACTTTCGCTCCATACCCCATTCTTCCGGTTGAAACTTGAGCGCCTCCTGTTCAATCACTTCCCTTTCGTCTGACAGGGAGTAAGGCTCCATTTCAGTGGCCCGGGCAGGATGTTCCTTGCGCAAGGGGTGGCCTTTCCATGTGGGGGGTAGCACCAGCCGGTAAAGATTGGGATGACCATCAAACTTGACCGCAAACATGTCCCAGACCTCACGCTCATACCAATTGGCGCTGGGCCAGATATCGGCAATACTGGGAACGGTAAGATCATTGTTCTGTAGCGGTACTTTTATACGTAAATCAGTATTCCCGCTGAACGACATTAAATGGTATACAACTGTGAACTCACTGGCGGGCTGACCATCGCGATGGATTCTAAGCCGTTCATCAATGGCGGTGAGATCAAACATCATTTCAAATGCCGGGACGGATTCGTTTTTGAGAAAACGCATCAACGCCTTGAGATTGTGGCGATCTATCCACAGTGTGGGAATTCCGTCACAGGTACTTTGCCGGGCAAGAATATGCTCACCAAACCTTGCTTCGATAGCGGCCAGCAATTCCCCCTGTTGTACCGGGTCTACGGTCTTGCCCTGGCCAATTTCTTGCGTGACTTCCATGCTAATAATTTACTTTATCTATTTAACTTAATTAATTGTATTAATTGTATTTTTTTATTAACTACACTTCGTTTGGTGGTCTAAGCTCGGTAGCCGCGATGCGCTCATCATGACGGCGCACCCGCTGGATTGGTTTCGTATCCCTCTGGACAATTCCCTGATCGTTGATTGCCCAGCTCAATGGACGGCGTTCTTTCCCAATCGACTCCTGTAACAGAATCAGCCCTTGTAGCAGGGCTTCAGGCCGTGGCGGGCAGCCAGAGACATAAACATCCACCGGCAGGAATTTATCAACACCCTGAACCACTGAGTAAATATCATACATACCGCCGGAATTGGCACAGGAGCCCATTGAAATCACCCATTTAGGTTCCAGCAACTGTTCGTAAAGGAGCTGCACTACCGGCGCCATTTTTCGAAATACCGTACCGGCAATCACAATAAGGTCTGCCTGACGAGGTGTGCCCCTGATAACCTCTGCACCAAACCGGGCCACATCATGACGACTGGTGAATACGGTTGCCATCTCAACGTAACAACACGAAAGACCGAAATTGAAAGGCCATATCGAGTTTTTCCGGCCCCAGGAAATCATATCTTCCAGCGTGGTCATCATGACATTGTTGCGCAAAAATTCGTCAGCGTTATTGTCACCGCGCCTTGGGGATTTTGCATCTTCCGGCTTTTGAAGTTCCCAGCTCATAATTTAAATTCCCGCTTATTGACTACGCCTCCAGGCCCTTTGAGCATGCTCAGTTGTCGCTTCTGAGTATCGGTACGCCAGTCCAGCGCACCAATACGCCACAAATAAAACAAGGCGGCCGTTAAGACAAATATGAAAATCGAGACTTCAATGAAACCGGTCCAGCCAGCTTCACGAACCACCACCGCCCAGGCAAACAGAAAAACCACTTCGAGATCAAATATGATGAAAAGAATGGCGGTAAGGTAAAAATGAACCGAAACTCTAAAATGGGCACTACCAACGGAAACGATACCCGACTCAAAGGGGAGGTCCCTGCCCGGCTTGTTGCTTCGCTGCCCGAGTAAAGCGGACAACCCCAACATGATACCCACGAGCGCAACCACACTGACCGCATAAATCAAAAACGGTAGAGACTCGTCAAGCAATGTGGCGGTGGTTTCCAATAAACAAAACCCTAGGCGTATATTAAGAAGCGAAGCTTGCCTTCGACAACGACAGTCAGTGCGGTTCTCCGACAAAAAACAGCGCAGAATTTACACGCATCTACAGTTGATAGCAAGTAATTTACCCAGTCATTGAAATAGAGTGTGCCGCCCCGGTTTGGCATTGGATTGGATGCCCCTCACTGACCCGGGGGAATGAGCTTTTAATTGGCCTCAATACTGTTTATCAGATTGATGAAAGAGCACTCTAGGCACCCTGATTTTTCCCTTAATGCACGGCCGTCATTTAACGCTGTCTATATAGCGGGCGAATTGATCTGTGTAAAAGGAAGTAAAATCTCCGTCTTCAGTCCTGACTATAAAATAGACAGCCTGCTCAATATTTTTCGCAAGTACCATGCCTTGCTCGTAACCAAGCACCATGAAGGCGGTTGCCAACGCATCGGCCCGGGCAGTTGAACTGTCAATTACATAAACAGCCGCCAGGCGATGACTGACGGGGAGGCCGGTTCGAGGATCAATTTCATGAGAATAGCGAACCCCGTCTTCTTTAAAATAGTTTCGATAATCCCCTGAGCCCGCAATAGCAATCTCTTCACCCCGGGAGTTTAAAACCTGGTATACCTGAGGGGCTGTATCAACCGGCCGTTCCACGGCAGGAACCCAGTTCTGATTGCCGGGTTTCAGCCCCTTGATCTTTAACTCACCACCAATATCGAGAAAATAGCTGGTAATACCCACAGAGTCAAAGTAGTTCGCAACCTGATCTACCGAGTAGCCCTTGGCGATTGCGCTCAAGTCCACATAGATATCCGCTTCCTTACTCAACCATGACTGTCCAATGTTTACCTTCAGATGCTGGTAGCCTACTTTCTCTTTTGCTGCTGTAATCTGCGCCACATCAGGAACAGGCGACGCATTGACCACCGGACCGAATCCCCACAGATTTACCAGCGGTCCAACCGTGACATCAAATGCACCATTGCTGCTTCTACTTATATCCTGGGCAAGCGCTATCACTTCAATTAATTCTGTAGAAGCCATAAATCGTGAATTGACTGGCGATCGATTAAAGCGAGATAACTCGGACTCGGGCACATAAGTGGAAAACAACTGTCGATCCAGAGTGTTCAACAAAGTGGTAAGGTCTTCTTGTATTTGAATCCGGCTGAAATTAGACGGCATGTCTGCAAATTGAAAATGGTACGTGGTGCCCATGGTATAACCGGACAACTGCTGGATATCTTCACCACCACGAAACGGGGCGAAAATAAAAACCCCAAGAACCAGAACAAAAGCAATTGAAAAGCTATGATTACGAAGCAACTCCCTCATGAGAATTCATCCGGGTAAAGATGCTTATGGGCCACACCAAGAATTTTCAACATCATGATCACCGCCGTATTCATCCAACAGCCTGCCAGCGCATACCCGATCATACCAGTGCCAGAGCCGTCTGCTATTGAATCACGGCTTGAGTAACCAGGTACAAGATCGATCAGTGGCTGGATCAGACGCCCGGTTTACACCTTCCGTGCCTGTTCCTCTATCGGATAAACAGGATATTGAACACCCGCCATCTTGTAGACAATGCGAGCAACCTGACAACAGTAACCAAACTCATTGTCATACCACAAATAGAGCACACAATTCTTGCCGTCAACAATAGTGGCGTTTGAATCCACAACTCCGGCTTCCCGGGTACCTACGAAGTCGCTGGAGACGGCATCAGCGTGATTGGTATAGCTGATCTGGTCTTGCAAGTCGGAATGTAAAGCGATTTGCCGCAGAAATTCATTAACCTCCTCCCGGCTGGTTTCGGTTTTCAGTGACAAAATCATTATTGCCATGGAAACGTTGGGAATTGGCACCCTCACGGCATTACCTGTCAGCTTGCCTTCCAGTTCCGGTACAACTTTAACCACCGCCTTGGCCGCTCCGGTTTCGGTCAGTACCATATTCAGCGCGGCACTACGTCCGCGTCTGCTACCACTGTGATAATTGTCTATTAGATTCTGGTCATTGGTGTAGGCGTGCACTGTTTCCACGTGCCCGTGTTCGATGCCGAATTTGTCGCTTATCACTTTCAATACAGGGGCAATGGCGTTGGTAGTACATGAAGCGGCTGTTACGATAACGTCATCATCACAAAGCTCATCATCATTAATGCCGAAAACAATATTCTTCAAAGCTCCCTTGCCCGGGGCCGTCAGTAATACCTTGGCCGCACCTTTTGCCTTCAGGTGCAGAGAAAGCCCCTCTTTGTCACGCCACTTGCCGGTGTTATCTATAATCAGCGCATCGTTGATATCGTAACGGGTATAGTCAATCTCATCGGGGCTGTTGGCATAAATAACCTTGATCGCATTACCGTTAGCGATCAGGCAGCTGTTTTCTTCGTCAATACGCAAGGTCCCCTGAAAGGTTCCGTGCACTGAATCATGGGTAAAAAGGCTCGCGCGTTTTGCCAGATCCCCTTCCTTTCCCGGCCTGACAACAATTGCCTTGAGACGCATGATGTCCCCAGTACTGGTACGTTCTATTAAAAGCCGGGCCATTAAACGACCAATACGACCGAAACCGTACAGCACCACATCCTGCCGTTTATCCAATGGCATGTTTTTCACACCATCAAGATATTCCAACTCCTGTTGGACAAAACTGTCTACATCAACAGCGGAATCACCCAGCTCTTCCAATTGCTCCATGAACTTTACGGTGAGCTTGCCAAGATCAATCTGGGCATGCCACAAGTCCAGTTTTGCCAGCGCCATAAGAACCGGGTGTGTTTCAAATTCAGACATTTCATTGCCTTCAATCTGCCTCACAAAACTATGTGATTTCATAATGAAGGTAACAGAACGGTTATGCAGCGGCCGGCCATAAATAAATATACCAATATCATGCTGGCTGAAAAGTCGGCCAATAACCGGGATCATTTCCTGGACCAACGCTTCGCGTTGTTTCCAGTCGGAAAAATAGTCATCTACGCTGGGACGTGCCACTTATAGGTACCTTTAGTTTCTGTCGGATTGAAATGGAGCGGTATTATCTTTCGAATACCATGGATGTGCAATACGAAGGGTTTTTGTTTGGGATGGAGTTCGTGGATTTTTTAGCCATAGGCGACACGCTTCAATTCATCTGTCAATTTCACAACCGGGCAGCAATCTTTTGCGCTACAATTCGCCGCTTCCCGAAGACCACAGAGTGCTATTTACATGCTGAGGCAAGAATTATTTACACCGGCATTGCCCGATAGCAACAAAACCGACGTTACCTGGTCCGGACTATCAGGGCTGGCACCAAGTTTCGCCATCGGTAATGCCGCCGCAACCTGGAAAGGACCGGTTCTGGTCATTACCGATAACAACGAACACGCCGACCAGCTCAAACGGGAACTCAACTACTTTTGCCCCGAGACAGCCGGAGTGCCGGTTCTTTCCTTTCCGGACTGGGAAACCCTTCCCTATGATAATTTTCTGCCCATCAGGATATTATTTCAGACCGGCTGAACACTCTCTACCGGCTACCCCACCTTGAGAAAGGCATTCTCATTGTTTCATTCAGCAGCCTCATGCACCGACTGGCACCGAAACAATACATTGTGTCCAACAGCCTGTTTCTCGAGGTTGGCCGTAAATTCAGTACCAGGGAAATGAGACAGAATTTATTGCACGCCGGCTATCATAACGTTGACTCAGTATATGAACACGGCGAGTTTGCCATTCGCGGTTCCATCATGGATATTTTCCCCATGGGCAGCAAGACTCCCTACCGGGTCGATTTGATGGATGATGAAATTGAGACCTTGCGAACCTTCGATCCGGAGACCCAGCGATCTATTGAAAAGGTCGATAGCGTGCGCTTGTTACCCGGAAAAGAATACCCACTCAATGAGGCAGGCATCAGCGAATTTCGCAGTAGCTTTCGTGAACGGTTTGACGCCGATACCCGTAGTTGCCCGCTGTATCAGGATGTAAGCCAGGGGATCAGCGCCGCTGGTCTGGAATACTACCTGGCATTGTTTTTCCCTCAGCTGAACAACCTGTTTGATTTCCTGCCTCCGGATTCGCTACTGATAAAAATGGGCCCCTTGGAAAAAACCGGCCATGAATTCTGGGGTGAAATAAAGAACCGTTATGAAGACAGCTTAATTGATCGCCACCGCCCCGTTCTTAAACCCGCTGAAGTTTTCCTCAGGGTCGAAGAGGTATTCAATGAAATCGGCAAATTTCCGGTAGTGGAAATAGCTTCATCAAAAGCATCATTGAAACAGTTTTCCTTTTGCGAATTACCCGACCTCACGGTAGATTCAAAGCAATCCCAACCTCTTGCAAAATTACAGAATTTTCTCCAAAGCGAACCCGACAGCCATGTGCTGATCTGCGCCGAGTCGCCGGGTCGTCGAGAGAGCCTGCTGGAACTCTTTAAAAATAATGACCTGAAACCGGTAGTTGTTGATGACTGGGATCACTTCCTCTGCGCCGGAGTTCCACTGGCCATATCCATTGCCCCACTGGACCAGGGACTGTGGCTTAAGGATCGGAAGCTAATACTGATCAGCGAAGCGCAATTATTCGGTGGAAAAATTGCACAACGTCGACGCCGGGGCAAACACGAGGACAATAGTGCATTTGTCATAAAAAGCCTTGCTGAACTGAGTATAGGCGATGCCATTGTCCACTTCGAACACGGTGTTGGACGCTATCGTGGCCTACAGACCCTTACCGTGGATGAACAGGATGAAGAATTTCTGGTACTTGAATACGCCAGGGAAACAAAGCTTTACGTTCCGGTTTCTTCTATTCACCTCATCAGCCGTTACAGCGGCGCTGATCCTGACCTGGCGCCCCTCAATCAACTTGGGAGTGATACCTGGGACAAGGCGAAACGCCAAGCAGCCGAGAAAATCCGTGACGTAGCGGCGGAATTACTGGAAATATATGCCCGCCGCGAAGCCAGAAAAGGTTTTAGCTACCAGTGTAAAAATATCGACTTCGAGCAATTTGTTGACGGCTTTGTCTTTGAAGAAACCGAGGATCAGCTATCAGCGATTGACGCTGTCACCGAGGATATGGGCTCCGAGCAATCCATGGACCGGCTGATTTGCGGTGACGTGGGGTTTGGCAAGACCGAAGTTGCAATGCGGGCGGCTTTTATCGCCGTGCAGAATAACAAGCAGGTAGCTATTCTTGTGCCCACAACACTGCTTGCCCAACAACATCTCACCAGCTTCAGTGATCGCTTTGCCGATTGGCCAGTGACAGTAGATGTGATTTCCCGCTTCAAATCAGCCAAACAGCAACAACAAAGTCTTGATGATATGGCCAGCGGTAAAACCGATATTCTGATTGGTACCCACAAGCTGTTAAATAACGATATCAAGTACCGGGATCTCGGGCTTCTGGTCATTGATGAAGAACACCGTTTTGGGGTCCGGCAGAAAGAAAAACTTAAGTCGCTAAGGGCCAATGTGGATGTGCTGACTCTCACCGCCACACCCATTCCCCGGACCTTGAACATGGCGCTTTCCGGGGTCCGGGATCTTTCTCTTATCGTAACGCCACCAGCCAAACGCCTTTCGGTAAAAACGTTTGTCAGAGAACAGCAGGACAGCCTCATCAAGGAAGCGGTTTTAAGAGAGTTGCTCCGGGGCGGACAGATTTTTTATCTGCACAACGAAGTGAAAACCATCCAAAGAGCGGCCGAGCACCTCCAGGAAATCGTACCCCAGGCGCGTATCGTGGTCGCCCACGGCCAGATGCCAGAACGAGAGTTAGAGAGTGTCATGGCGGACTTTTACCACAAACGCTACAACCTGCTGGTATGTACTACCATTATTGAAACCGGAATCGATATCCCCAGCGCCAATACCATTATTATCCACCGAGCAGACAAATTTGGGCTGGCCCAACTGCATCAGCTCCGGGGCCGGGTCGGGCGCTCTCACCACCAGGCCTATGCCTATTTGCTGACTCCCTACCATAGCAAAATGAGCAGCGATGCCCAC
>JAESQX010000092.1 GCA_016764875.1 Gammaproteobacteria bacterium | reverse complement strand
CAAAGATCTTGACGAATTCCGTAAGGAAATAGACAAACTCTCCAGGGATAGCTCTTCCACTGACAGCTAGTCGGAAGCTTCTTGCCCCCCTGATTAGTCGGCGTCCCAACCCCAAGTCAGGTATACTTGTCAGCTTGATTTAATATTCAGGTATCGATTTTGATCGCCATCGAAGCTAATGAAATCGGGGTATCTGGCATCGACTATGAGCTGCATATGCTCCATGCGTTGTCCCTGGCCCAGCGGGTACTGACAGCCACGCCGAACCCCAGGGTGGGATGTGTGATTGTGAATGCCGATAACGAAGTGGTTGGCGAAGGTTGGCACCATGCACCCGGTGAAGCCCATGCTGAAATAAATGCCCTCAACCAGGCCGCTGGCAAAACGGCTGATGCAGTAGCCTTCGTTACCCTGGAGCCTTGTGCGCACTATGGCAAGACTCCTCCCTGCGCTGACGCACTGATTGCCGCTGGAATAGGAAAAACCGTGATTGCCTCACTGGATCCCAACCCCGCCGTCGCGGGTAAAGGAGCCGAGAAACTGGAGCAGGCCGGCATTGAAGTAGTTCATATGAAGTATCTTGAGCACCGCTCAAGGGCGATCAATCCCGGTTATATGAAACGCATGATCACGGGTTTGCCCTATGTTCGTTGTAAGCTGGCAATGAGTCTCGACGGCAGAACGGCGGCAGCAAACAGGGAAAGCAAGTGGATAACGGGGCCACAGGCGCGTTCTGAAGTGCAACAGCTCAGAGCCGAAAGCGGTGCCATAATTACCGGGATCAATACAGTATTGCAGGACGATCCATCGATGACAGTTCGGCTCGATGAATTAAATTTATCGGAGACCCAGGCAAGCCATAATCGTTTTGCAATGTCACGACAGCCAATGCGGGTGATTATGGATTCATCCATGGCAACCCCGGTTAATGCGAAAATCCTGCAAGCCCCTGGAGAAATAAAAATTTTTGCGCTGGACAGTGTCGATGTTGATGTGGCCGATTATCCGTCAACAACTGAGGTTATTACGGTCAGTGGAGATAAGCACGATGGCACACCAAAAAACAGAGTTGATCCTGCTACTGTGCTAGAATTGCTGGCCTCCAGATTTGAGGTTAACGAGGTTCTGCTGGAAGCGGGGCCGGTTCTCAGTGGCGCTTTTGTCCAGGCCGCTCTGGTGGATGAGTTAATCATTTATGTGGGTGGGAAATTGCTCGGTAGCAACGGCCTGCCATTGCTGGAATTGGCAGGATTGGAATCAATGTCTGATCAGATAATCATAGACATAGACAATATCAAACAACTTGGCAAAGATTGTCGAATACTGGGGCGATTTGAAAACTCCTGGAAATAGTTTTACCAGAAAATAATTGTTATGAAATACGTCTGTTGACGGAAATTTCCAGCCAGGAAAGCACAACATGTTTACGGGCATTATTGAAGCAGTAGGAACCCTGGTAAATTTTCAACAGCTTGATAGCGAGTGGCAAATTTCCGTTGACAGTGGAAAGATGGATTTGTCCGATGTGGCTATTGGCGACAGTATTGCGGTAAATGGAACCTGCCTTACCGTGATTGCTTTCGATCACAAGACTTTCCAGGCAGATGTTTCCAGTGAAACCATGAAACTGACAACCTTGGGTCTACTGGGAAAAGGAGCGGCGGTTAATCTGGAAAAAGCCCTTACACCGTCCAGCAGGTTGGGCGGGCATTTAGTAAGTGGCCATGTTGACGGTGTTGGCGAGCTGGAAGCAATAGAGCCGGATGGAAAAAGCTGGCGATTGCTGTTCAAGGCTCCGGATGACTTGGCCAGATATATTGCCACCAAGGGATCTATCTGCATTGATGGCGCCAGTCTCACGGTGAACGGTGTCGAAGGCGCCAGGTTTGAGGTAAATATTATTCCTCACACCCAGCAGCAGACAGTCTTTAAAAATTATAAACCAGCAAGCAAGGTTAACCTCGAGGTTGATTTGATCAGCCGCTATCTGGAACGACTTGTTCTTGGTAGTGAGGCGGCCACCGGGAATGAAACCGCAGAGTCAATTACCCGCGGATTTCTCAGTCGGCATGGCTTTGACAACAAGGCAGGCTGAGTTAATAGAAACGAATGTAATTTGAGTTATGAAACTGAATACCATAGAAGAAATTATTGACGACATTCGCCTGGGTAAGATGGTTATCCTGATGGATGACGAGGAAAGAGAAAACGAAGGCGATCTGATCATTGCAGCGGAGCGGATTCGTACCGAAGATATTAATTTTATGGCAACCAATGCACGGGGATTAATTTGCCTTACCCTGACCCAGCAGCGATGTGAGTTTCTTAGACTTCCATTGATGGTTAATTCCAACGGCACCGCGTTTAACACTAATTTTACCGTGTCTATTGAAGCTGCTGCGGGCGTCACTACGGGTATCTCTGCAGCCGATCGTGCCCGTACCATACAGGCGGCGGTAGCGCGGGATTCGCAACCAGAGAATATAGTGCAGCCTGGTCACATTTTCCCAATCATGGCCCAGCCAGGCGGAGTACTTCGACGGGCAGGTCACACTGAAGCCGGCTGTGATCTGGCACGGATTGCCGGCTATAGTCCGGCAGCGGCTATTGTGGAAATCATGAACGAAGACGGCACCATGGCACGTCGGGGTGATCTTGAAAAGTTTGCTGATAAACATCAGTTAAAAATCGGCACCATTGTGGACTTGATTCACTACCGCATTGCCAATGAATATACGGTAACTCGACAAAAGACCCGCGAGCTGGAAACGGAATTTGGCCGGTTTCAGTTACATACGTATCACGACTCAATAACCGGTTCTACCCATCTGGCATTTACCATGGGCGAGATCGAGGCAGATGAGCCGGTTCTGGTAAGGGTGCATATCCCCAGTATACTCAGAGATGTGTGCCAGGCATTTAATACTTCAGGTACCAGCTGGTCTTTCAGCAAGGCCCTGGAAAAAATCGCCAGTGAAGGCAAGGGCGTAGCTGTATTGTTGTCTGTGGATGACTATCAGGAGGATATCAACGTCAGTATTGAAGCTATGCTTGCCAGTAGCCCCTCATCGGCAGGGAGCACCAGAACAGGTGGTGATCTGACCACAGGTACAGGTTCACAAATTTTGAGAGATCTTGGCGTAGGTAAGATGAGGCTGCTGAATTATCCGGCTCGATTTGCTATTTCAGGTTTTGACCTTGAAGTTGTAGAATTTGTACCGTTTAAATAACCGCAATCAAAGAACCTCGCAAGCTGTTGAGAAGCATTGGCCACGCAGGTAGCTTCTCAACAGCTTGCCAGTACAGGACAAAGCACTATGAGTACCATCAAAGTCATCGAAGGTGATTACAATATTGGATCCGCTAATTTTGCCCTAGTGGTATCGCGGTTTAACAGTTTTATCGTTGATCACCTGGTGGACGGTGCTGTGACTGCCCTGAAAAAACATGGGGTAATGGAAAAAGACATCACCATAATTAAAGCTCCAGGGGCCTACGAATTACCTCTGGTTACAAAGCGCGTAATTGCTACTGGAAACTATGATGCTGTGGTGGCCCTTGGCGCCGTTATCCGTGGTGGAACGCCTCATTTTGAATATGTCGCCGGCGAATGTGTGAAAGGCCTGAGCCAGGTAGGTTTGCACAGTGGTGTGCCAGTGGCATTCGGCGTACTTACGGTTGACACTATAGAGCAGGCCATCGAACGAGCCGGAAGCAAGGCCGGCAACAAAGGTGCCGAAGCGGCTATGTCGGCCATTGAAACGTTGAGCGTATTGCGTAAGCTGGACGCTTGATATCAGTAATACCCGGTTTACAAGCACCCGCTTCATGCTGAAAAGGCGGCTGCGTTGCTTGTAATTCGCGACATGTGTGGTTGGCGGGACGGTGGTGAATTGACATCCCATTGCTTCCCGGAATGTTCCTTAATTCTTAATGGATACTTTTGCAGGTGATAAAGAAACAATCAACGGGTGGCCCGAAGGTACACCTGGCACAAAGGCGCAAAGCCAGAAAGCTGGTTTTACAAGCGACCTATCAATGGCAGATGACGGCGGCTGATTCCACAGAAATTGAAGCACAGTTCAGGGCTGAATATACCGGGAAAACAGATTGGGACTATTTTCACGATGTTTTCACTGGCATTCTGTTTCAGGTAATCGAGCTGGATGGTTATATAATCCCTTATCTTGACCGGGATATTAAGACACTTGACCCTGTTGAAAAAGCGCTGCTGCGCATGGGTACGTTTGAGCTGTCCCGTCGTATCGATGTGCCGTACCGGGTAGTGATAAATGAGTGTGTCGAACTGGCCAAGGTATTTGGCGCAACGGACGGTCATAAATATATTAACAGCATCCTCGATAAGCTATCGAAAGATTTACGCCCTCTCGAAACATCCTGAGTAACCGACGAGTATTCCTGATCAAATGGCACAGCTTGAATTTGAAATCATCGAACATTATTTCAAAGACTCCGGCTTGTGTTTTGAAAGCGCTGGTGTAGACCTCGGTATAGGTGACGATTGCGCACTGATTTCTGTAGACCCTCAGCAACAGTTGGCCATGTCCATGGATCTGTTGCAGGAAGGGGTACATTTCCCCAAAAATGCTATTCCCGAATTAATAGCGCAGCGGGCATTGGCGGTTAATCTAAGTGATCTTGCGGCCATGGGTGCCGAGCCACTGTGTTTTACCCTGGGGTTGAGCTTACCGGATGCCGAACCGGCCTGGCTTGAGGCATTCAGCCAGGGTTTATTGAAATCAGCGACGCGATACGGCTGTCCACTGGTTGGTGGTGATTTGATCAGGGGTAATCTACATCTGGCTATCCAGGTCCAGGGGCAGATACCGCGGGGGCAGGCAACGTTGCGCAGCGGCGCGCGGCCCGGGCATCTGGTCTATGTAACCGGTTGTCTGGGGGATGGTGCGGCCGCTCTGGCATTGTTTGACGTCTATGATAGTGTGGATCCGCCAAAGAGTGACCTTAACGTGTTGAATCGGACTAAGCTCTCGGCTAAACACAGGGACTATTTTATCAACGCTTTTTACCGTCCTGTTGCCAGAATTGACGTGGGGATCGCGTTGCGGGGGATCGCCACCGCAGCGATCGATATTTCAGATGGCCTGCTGAGCGATATTGGTCATGTGGCAAGGGCAAGCGGCGTTGGTGTTGAGATCGATGTAGGCCAGTTACCGTTTTCCGACTCCTTTGAAGCCTGTGTAAACGAATCCTGTCGCCAGGATATGGCTTTAAGTGGTGGCGATGATTATGAATTATGTTTTACAGTAGCGCCCGAGCAATGCGCGCAAGTGGAAGACGCGCTTGCTAAACTTGATGTTCCTGTAACCCGCGTCGGTGAAATTGTAACCGGTGATCACATAATCTGTCTGGACAGTCTGGGAGAAGCAGTGCAAGTGGACTACCACGGCTACAGCCATTTCAGTGAGGAAGCGCAATGAGTAAGTCACCTGATGTCTGGCGCAATCCGGTTCACCTGCTGGCATATGGTCTGGGCAGCGGGCTTTCGCCAAAGGCACCGGGTACAGCGGGGACCGTGGTGGCTGTGGGGATCTGGCTGCTGCTTCCGGCGATGCACTGGTGGGCGTATCTGGTATTTCTGTTAGTGACTTTTGTCATAGGAATCTGGCTCTGCGGCAAAACCAGTTCAGACCTGGGTCTGCATGACCCCGGCGGCATAGTCTGGGACGAGTTTGTCGGCTACTGGATCACCATGTTCATGGCCCCTGCTGGTTGGGGCTGGGTTATCGGCGGGTTTGCGCTGTTTCGGTTGCTGGATATTTTTAAACCCTGGCCAGTCAAATGGGCAGATACGCAGGTAAAAGGGGGGCTCGGCATCATGCTGGATGACGTGCTGGCAGGTATAATGGCGGCCCTGTGCCTGCAGGCAGCGGCTCTATTGCTGGGCTGAGGGTGATTTGTTCCATGATTGATTTAAGACCTGATGTTGAGGAAGAGCTTTGAGTGTGAAACACGTGGCGTCAGCCAAACTGCCAACCCAGTGGGGTGTCTTCACTATCCATGGATTTGAAGATGCGGATACCGGCAAGGAACACCTGGCCCTGGTAATGGGGGATGTGGGCAGTGAAGGCCCGCTACTATGCAGGATTCATTCAGAATGTCTCACCGGTGATTGCCTGTTCAGTCAGCGTTGTGATTGCGGGCCTCAATTACAATATGCTATCGAAAGCGTGGCGGCTGAAGGCCGTGGGCTTATTTTGTATCTGCGTCAGGAAGGACGTGGTATTGGTTTGCTGAACAAGATTAAGGCCTATGAGCTACAGGATTCAGGCGCTGATACGGTAGAGGCCAATGAACGGCTTGGGTTTGAAGCTGACAGCCGTGAATATGCGATCTGTAAGCCGATGCTGGATTACTTCAATGTGCGAAGCGTGCGCTTGTTGACCAATAATCCGCGTAAAGTGAATGCTATGGAAGATATGGGATTTACCGTGGCCGAGCGACTGCCAATTCACGTTGGCATCAATTCCCATAACGAAAGTTATCTGGCTGCAAAAATCAATAAGCTGGGTCATTTAAAAGGATAGCGGCGCTACTTTCACCTTCCCACAATTGCCAGCTTTAACCCGGTACCCGGTTTAATTCTTCAGCCGCACATTATTAATCTGTTCACACATAGCAGTGGCGCCTTGTAATGCGCGAGGCGTATGCCTCTGTAGAAGATCCGGTGGAATGAAATAAAGATGGCCGTGGGATACCGCCGGCAGTGAGGGCCACTCAAGCCAACTGTCCAGCCATTCCGGCCTGGCTATGTCCATACCGCTGGCAATGATTATTTGCGGATTACGGGCCAGGACTGATTCTTTGCTCACCTTTGGGGCTACCAGAGACAGGTCGGCAAAAATATTGCGGCCACCGCAGAGGGAAATTATATCGTTGATCAGTTCATTACCACCGGCTGTGATCAACGGTGTATCCCAAACCTGGTAGAAAACACTGACCTCGGGCTTACTACTGTAATCCGCTTGCAACTGGTTTAATGTGGCGGTGAACCTGTTACTGGCCGAAGTGGCTGTTTCCGTCGTTCCTGAGAGTATTCCAAGTTTCTCGATGTGAAGGGGAATGCTCTGTAGCTGCCTGGGTTCAGCCACATAAACAGGAAAGCCAAGCTCTTTCAGTTGGCGTATATACGCGGCTGGATTGCCCGTTTTCCAGGACACGATAAGGTCCGGCTGCAATGCCAGGATCGCTTCCAGATCAAGCAGGTTATGACGGCCGACAACGGTAATTTCCTTGGCTGCTAAAGGATAGTCGCTGTATTCCACCACGCCGACTATGCGGGAGCCGGCACCGGCGGCAAAAAGCATCTCCGTCAGTGACGGGGCCAGGCTGACGATTCGACTGGCCGGTTGAAGCAGCTTGATTGAATGGCCATCATCATCAATGACCTCCACTGCAACAGCAGGAATCCCCGACAGAATCGTGGTCAGCCATAGAATTCTACACAGGATTCTCCTGATACCTCGTTGCATCAGTAATCAATTCCTTTTTGTGCCTTGATATCACTATCAAAGGCATGCCTGATGTCCTTGATGTCACTTACGGTGTCAGCCATGTCGATAATTTCCTTGCTGGCGTTGCGCCCGGTGATAATCACGTGCTGGTTTGCCGGGCGGTTGCTCAGGGCGTTCAGAACCCTGGTTTTGTCCAGATAGCCATAGGTCAGCATATAGGTAAGTTCGTCCAGCAGCACCACCGCAATTTCTTTGTTGGCCAGTAATTGCTCTGCTTTTTCCCAGGTTGCCACGGCTGCTTTAATGTCGGCTTCACGGTCTTGGGTTTCCCAGGTGAAGCCGGTTGCCATGACGTGAAATTCAACCAGGGGGTTATCCTTGAATAATAACTGCTCTCCACATTCCCAGGTGCCTTTGATGAACTGTACTACGCCGCAGCGTAACCCGTGTCCCACGCTACGGGCAAGCATGCCAAATGCCGATGAGCTCTTGCCTTTACCGGGGCCGGTCAGCACCACCAGCAGACCTTTGTCGATAACAGCTTTGGCAATGCGACTGTCAATGTGCTGCTTCTTGCGTTGCATAGCTTTTTTGTGGCGCTGATTTCGTTTTTTGGCAGGATCAGAAGTCATAGTTCTCAGCTAACAAGGGGAAATTCAGTGATAATGTTCGCGGCTTTGGATTGGGTCAAACTACCAGGTTATAAGTAAAAGTTTTATACGGCTTCCGACTGGATCTTGCACTGCTTGAGTTTCTTCCGAATCGATTCCGCTATGCCGGCACCATCGAGCCCCGCCTGTGCCAGCATCCGGGAAACCTTGCCATGGTTAAGAAATTTATCGGGCAGACCCAGGTTCAGCATTGGAATCTGGTAGTTGGCACTGGCCAGGTATTCATTAACGGCCGACCCGGCACCGCCCATGATGGCATTTTCCTCAAGGGTGACCAGCAATTGATGTCGGGTTGTCATTTCACCGATAAGCTCTTCATCCAGGGGTTTGACAAAGCGCATATCAACCACGGTGGCATCAAGTATTTCCGCCGCATCCAGCGCTGGTGCCAGCATAGCGCCAAATGCCAGTATGGCAACCGAAGCCCCCTGGCGTCGGATCACAGCCTTTCCTATGGGTACGCCTTCCAGGCTGTTACTGGCGATTGCTCCGGGCCCCTTTCCCCTTGGGTAACGAACTGCGGCGGGGCCCTGATGGGCAAAGCCAGTACTCAACAGCTTGCGGGTTTCAGCTTCGTTGCTGGGAGTCATAATAATCATATTAGGGATGCAGCGCAGAAAACTGATATCGAAACTGCCTGCATGAGTCGGGCCGTCTTCCCCCACCAGGCCGGCACGATCGAGGGCAAACAGAACATTGAGGTTCTGCAATGCTACGTCGTGAATTAACTGATCATAACCTCGCTGTAAGAAGGTTGAATAAATGGCTACTATGGGTTTCAGCCCGTCACAGGCCATACCAGAGGCCAGGGTTACCGCATGTTGTTCGGCAATGGCAACATCGTGAAACCGCTCGGGAAACTCAGCCGCAAACTGCTGCATACCTGAACCATCACCCATGGCTGGTGTGATTCCCACCAGCAGTGGATCGATAGCGGCCATATCACATAGCCATTGACCAAAGATCTGTGAATAAGTCGGGCTTTGTGCGGAAGTGCTGGTGGGGCTATTCTCCTGCTGAGAAGCCGCCGAGTTAATTTTACTGAGGGCATGCATGCCGAAAGGGTCTTGCTCTGCCTTGGAGTACCCCTTTCCTTTCTGCGTCACTACGTGCAGAAGTTGCGGGCCACGCAGTGTCTTAATGTTTTGTAGAATTTCAATCAATCTGTGGATATCGTGACCGTCGATTAGTCCGATGTAATTAAACCCGATTTCCTCAAAAAGAGTGCCAGGTGACACCATCCCTTTTAAATACTCTTCAGCCTTGTGGGCGGCTTTCAGTGCAGGTGGTAATCTAGATAATATTCTCTTGCTCCAGGAGCGGAAAAAATTATAGGGCTTGCTCGCCCACATGCGTGCGAAATAGCTTGAAAGACCACCCACTGCGTGGGAGATGGACATATTGTTATCGTTTAAAATGACCAGCAGGTTGTCATCAACAGCACCGGCATGATTTAGCGCTTCAAACGCCATTCCTGCACTCATGGCACCATCACCGATTATCGCGATACAGTTGCGGTGGGTCTTTTGCAATTGAGACGCAATGCGCATGCCGAGTGCGGCACTGATGGAGGTGCTGGAATGGCCTACACCGAAGGCATCGAATTCACTTTCATGCCGCGCCGGAAACGCAGCCAGTCCATCAGGCTGACGTATGGTCAACATCTGATCGCGACGACCGGTGAGAATCTTGTGCGGATAGGCCTGGTGTCCTACATCCCAGATCAACCTGTCCTCAGGTGTGTCGAACACATAGTGCAAGGCAATAGTTAATTCCACTACCCCAAGGCCAGCGCCAAAGTGGCCTCCGGTTTGACCCACACTATAGAGCAGAAATTCCCGTAGTTCGTTCGCCAAACTGGGAAGTTGATCAGGCGCAAGCTGCTTGAGGTCGGCCGGACTGTTGATCTGGTCGAGCAGAGGGGTGGTTGGCCGTGTTAATGGGATTTCGTCAAACATGGGGGTGATTATCTACTGTCTGCCAGGCCTCATCAATGTGTGCGTTGTACAATATAAAGTGCCAATTGCCGTAATACATCTGCCTGGGAAGAAAATTCGTCGAGTTCCGAGATGGCCAGATCCGCTAGATTACTGGCTTTTCCCCGGGCGCCATCCAGACCCAGCAGAGAAGTATAAGTAGGTTTGTTCAATAAACGGTCCGCTCCCTGAGGCTTGCCAAGGGTGGTAGTGTCAGCGGTGACATCCAGAATATCGTCCTGTATCTGGAAGGCCAGTCCGATGTGGGCTGCATAGTTTCCCAGGGACACAAGTTGTTCATCTTTCAGCATAGGGGAGCTTAGTGCGCCCAACTCGACACTGGCGGTGATCAAGGCACCGGTTTTCAGTGAATGCATAGTTTGTAACTGCTCGAGGTCCAGGAGTTCACCAACGGCTTCGAAATCCAGTGATTGACCTGCGGCCATACCTTCAAGTCCTGAAGCCCGCGCCAACACGTCTATCATTTTTAGCTGGGTGCTCGGTTCAACGCTGGTGCTGGATGCGATTACCTGGAATGCCAGGGACTGTAATGCATCACCGGCCAGAATGGCGGTGGCCTCACTGAATGCCTTATGCACCGTTGGTGCGCCGCGGCGCAAATCATCATCGTCCATGGCTGGAAGGTCGTCATGAATCAGTGAATAACAGTGAATAAGTTCAATCGCGCAAGCGGCATGGTCTGCTCTGGATAGGTTGCCGCCCACGGCCAGTGCCGCACCATAGGCAAGGATCGGGCGGATTCGCTTGCCACCGTTTAGCGTGGCGTATTCCATGGCTTTGCCCAGTTCACTGTGGAGGGAATCTGTTTTTCAGACATTTACGCAAACTGGTTTCAACCCGCCTCTGGCAGTCAGCGAAGAATTCGGTAATCGATAATTCGGGGGT
>JAESQX010000091.1 GCA_016764875.1 Gammaproteobacteria bacterium | reverse complement strand
TATTACAAGGTTTCGCAAAAGGGATAATTTAGTCATGAAGATTTCACTAAAATTGGCATCTCTCACTTTCTGCAGTGCCTTTATGGTGGCTGGGTTTGTTGGTCAGGCATCTGCGGGAGTAATACTTTCCGGAACTAGCTGTGTCGCAAGCCATGTGACGGCAGGTGTGAGCGGTGCGGATGCTTGCCTTGGATTGTACGATAAAACTACCGGGAGTGCGGGGCCAAATGACAGTGAGGCATTTTTAAACAGCAAATTAGTATTAGATGATGGGTCAAATACTGTTGAGTGGCTTGTCGGAGCCTTCGGAATAAATGATTGGAGTTTTCTCGGGAAGGACGAACAAACTTCAAATGTTTTTATTGATGTTACCAACGGTGATCCGGCAACATGGAGTGTACTACCGTCGTCTCTGTTAAATCAATCCTACTTGTTTGCGGCTAAGCAAGGAAATATTCTAGGTTTATATGTATTCGGTGGTTTGTTCGGCGTGAGCGCAGGTATGGTGGATATGAACGCGATATTCGGCCTCGGAACTAGTGATGACGGCTGGTCGCATTTTTCGGTCTATACTTCGTCTACCGATATTCCATCGACGCCGTTTACACCAGTTCCTGAACCAGGCATTCTCAGCTTGTTGGGCCTAGGCTTACTGGGCTTGGGATTATCCCGAAGGCGAATGAAAGCTTGATTCGGGAAACCAACCACCGGTATTGATTTTGTAAAACCCGCTTCTCGAAGCGGGTTTTTTCGTTCATGTAACCTGAATTATGAACCTTCTTGAAAATAAGCGGCCGGGAAATCATCCACCTGAATCGCTTTGTCACGTGCTCTTTCAGCTTCCATATACGCATCAGCTTCCGCCTGAGTACACAGTGACGCTTTCACCGCAGCACTAGCCTGTACTTCAACATCATGAGTGTCAGGTATCCGGTTTAGTTTTACTGCAAGCCGAATGGCCTTGCGGGTTTTCTTTGTAGCCAGAATTTTACGGAAAGCATCTTCGATGACATAGGCAGGGTCACTGTCGTCGCTTCCTATAAACATATGGCTGGTAATGCGATCCCGTAGATCGTTGTCGCTGAACATGGTTTGTACCAGTTCATGCTCAAGTGCATCATCGGGCAGGCGGTAGACATTGCCAAACGGAAATACCACTAATTTCAACAACCACGCCACGCGCCTGTTTGGCAGGTTTTCGAAGAATTCCTTCAGTGCCACCTGGCAGTTGTACAGGGCAAGCTGCATATTCCACTGCACGTAGGGGAGATCTTCGTCATTACTGCCATTGTCACGGTAATACTTCAGTACGGCGCAGCCCAGGTAGAGATTGCTCAGAACATCTCCCAGCCTGGCTGACAGGCGTTCTTTGCGCTTCAGGCCACCACCTAGCAGCATCATGGAAATATCGGACACCAGAGCCAGGGAAGAACTCATGCGGGTCAGTTGTCGGTAATAATCTGCCGTTTCGTCCTCTACAGGTGCTCTGGTGATCAGCCCCCCGGAAAGACTCAGGCTCAGCGTTCTCACAAAATTGCTGATGCAGTAGCCGGCATGACGGAATACGAGGCTGTCGAATTGTTTCAGCCCGGCCTTGCTATCGGTATTTTTTGCCGCTTGCATTTCCCGCAAGATAAACGGGTGGCAGCGGATGGCACCCTGACCAAAAATAATCAGGTTACGGGTGAGTATATTGGCACCTTCCACGGTTATGGCGATTGGTGTGCTCATGTAGGCGTGAGCAAGGTAGTTGCTTTTTCCCAGAATTAATCCACGGCCTCCGTGGACATCCATGGCGTCTTGAATGATTTTCCTGGAATTTTCCGTCATGTGGTACTTGGCGATGGCCGAGACCACAGACGGTTTGATGTGCAGATCCACTGCGCCTGCGGTCATTACCCGGGTGGCCTCCAGTTGATAGGTATATCCGGCAATGCGCGACAGGGCTTCTTCAATACCTTCGAAGTTACCAATAGCCAGGTTGAATTGTCTTCTTATTCGACTGTAGGCACCGGTTAGCCGATAACACATCTTGGCCGTTGCGGTGCTCAGGGCTGGTAAGGAAATAGCTCTGCCTTCGGCCAGGCATTCCACCAGCATCTGCCAGCCTTTTCCGGCGTAATCCACGCCGCCGATTATCCAGTCCAGCGGGATAAATACGTCATTGCCCTGGGTCGGCCCATTCATGAATGCCGTGCCCATGGGCATATGGCGGTTGCCATGAATGACACCAGGATGGCTGGTGGGAATAAGAGCCACGGTAATGCCCAGTTCGCTCTTATCACCTAATAAACCGTCAGGGTCATACATTTTGAAGGCCAGGCCCAGTACTGTGGCAACTGGCGCCAGTGTTATGTATCGCTTGTTCCAGGTGAGTGACAAGCCAAGGCATTGATTGCCTTCATATTCACCTTTGCAGACTATACCTTTGTCTATTATGGCTCCGGCATCACTGCCGGCTTCGGGACTGGTTAAAGCAAAGCAGGGGATTTCTGTGCCTTTGGCAAGCCCTGGCAAATAGCGTTGTCGTTGCTCGTCAGTGCCGTATTTTAATAACAGTTCGGCGGGGCCGAGGGAGTTTGGCACCATGGCCGTTACAGCGGCACTGCTGCTTTTAGTGGCTATCTTGGTAACAATGCTGGAATGGGCCAGGGCGGAAAAGCCAAGGCCGCCGTATTCGGTGGGGATTATCATTCCCAGGAACCCGGCCTCTTTCATGTATTGCCAGGCCTGGGGTGACATATCTTTGCGTTGGTTAACGATATCCCAGTCGTTTAGCATGCTGCAGAGGGTTTCGGTTTCATTGTCAATAAACGATTGTTCTTCGTCGGTAAGCTGTGGTTTTGGGAAAGCAAGAAATTCGTCCCAGTCTGGATCTCCTTTAAATAGTTCTGCTTCCCACCATACGTCACCGGCTTCAAGGGCTTCCGTTTCTGTAGAGTTCATAGGTGGCAGAACACGCTGGAAGAACAGGTAGATGGGGCGGGTTATTTGCCGTATGCGTAGGGGTTTAACTAAATAAAAGAAACCAACAATGATAAAGATCAGCCACGGTAGCCAGGCAACTCCCCAGAAATAAGTCATTCCCAGCAGCAATACTGTGACAATAATCAGGATAGTGCCCATGCGCGCGCGCCGGTAGGCGAGGACCCATATTGTGGCTAACAAAACAAGTGAATGTAGGAATGTAACCATAATGACTCCCGAGCGATAAGCTCTGGCTAATGTTTCCAGACAGTGCGTCTGGAGGTGGCAGTGACAACAGCACTCAGTCGTAAGAATAAGTTTTCTATTTCAATCCACGGGTTATTGGTGGACAGTCCCTTAACGGCATAATCAACTACTCTTGATTGATCCAGCAGGCTATAAATAAGGGCAGGTCGTACTCTTTGCAGTGCCGAAGTCACTGCCTGCTCGCGTTTAAAGTTAACTCTTGAAGACTGAAGTACGCTACGGATACTCTGGCCGGCCTCCACCTTTTTTGACATGGGCAGCAGCCTGCGTAATTCGGCGCTGACGGCACCAATTATCATTAATGGCTCTGCACCTTCATTATGCAAGCCGTTGATTATTTTCAGGGCGCGCTTGCCATTGCCTGCCAGTGCGGCATCAATCAGGTTAAAGGCGTTATAGCGGGAACTGTCGGCAACCATATACGATACGGTTTCAGCATCCAGATCAAACTTCTGCTTACTGTCAGGATCTGAAAGAAGCTTGAGTTTTTCAATTTCCTGCACGGCTATCAGCAGATTACCCTCTACTCTATCCACAAGTAACTGCAGTGCTTCGGGTGATGCATTGATCCCTTCACGTTGCAGTCGTTTATTGAGCCAGCGGGGAAGTTCGTCCACCGATAGTGGCCAGACCTGAACTATACCAGTTGATGGGATTAGAGACTTGAACCATTTGGTTTTGAGCGTCGCAGGCTCTATTCTGGAACTGGTGATCAGTATGAGATAGTCCGGATTCACTGAAGCAACATAATTCTGTAAAGCCTGTTTGCCAGGGTCTTCCAGCTTCGGTGAGTCAAGCCGTAACTCGATCAGTTTTTTCTGTGCAAACAATGAAAGATTGCCGGTAGTCGCAGAGAACAGTTCCCAGTTGAAACGTTTATCGACTGAAAATATTTCCCTTTCCTGGAAGTCATTATCCCGACAGTATGCTCTGATCTGGTCGGCACACTCCTGCAGTAATAGGGGCTCATCGCCGTTGACCCAGAACAAAGGTTTAAGGTCCTGTTCCAGCTGGGCTTGAAGTTGCTCCGGTTTTATTGTCATAGGATCAGCAAAGCAGGGTCAACGGCCTCCAGGCGCCGCAATAACTGGTTAACCAGTTCGCGGCGCATTTCTGACTGAATCACCTCGACTTCCTCTAGGTTGCCGGTAATGTTTCCAGTATCTTCAAAATAGACCCGTCGTATGACCAGATCTTCCGATGCTATCAAACTGTTTTCGCCGAGAGTCATGCTGATAGCAACAGACATAACTATTTCATATTGTGCGGCTCGAGCAGCCGGAGTTACTGTAACCGGTTGAACATTAAGTCGTTCGGCACTGACGCTTAGAACCGGGGTAACCGTTATTGCCCCAGAAAAGGGATTTTCCGCCAGAGATACGTTTGACCTGGACAGCGAGCGTTTCAGGTTTCTGGCAAATTCCCCGTTGGGTTGCTGCAGGTTTAAATACAAAGAAGAAAATTTA
>JAESQX010000090.1 GCA_016764875.1 Gammaproteobacteria bacterium | reverse complement strand
GAGGCCGAGATCGGTGACGGCTGCACAATAGACGCCGGTTGCTTTATCGGTAACGGTGTCAGTCTGGGGCCTAATTGTCACCTTTTTGCTGGAGCCACCTTGTATCACGATGTGCGGGTGGGTGCGAACGCTATCATCCATTCGGCGGTGGTGCTGGGCGCCGATGGTTTTGGTTTCGCCTGGGATGGAAGCGCATCGGTAAAGATTTATCAGTTAGGCGGAGTTGTTATCGGTGATGATGTGGAGATTGGCGCTGGTACAACTATTGATCGCGGTGCAATTGAAAACACCGTTATTGAACAAGGGGTAAAAATAGATAACCAGGTTCAAATAGGACATAACTGCGTAATAGGGGCCCATAGTGTTATCTGCGGCTGCACGGCCATTGCGGGAAGCGCCGTAATTGGTAAGTACTGTATTCTCGGGGGAGCCTCGGGTGTAGTGGGCCACATCAGTATTGCTGACCATGTTATGGTCAGTGCTATGTCCTTGGTGAGCCAGACCATTAAAGAAAAGGGAAGTTACTCATCTGGTACTGGTGCCATGGAAACAGCAAAATGGAAAAAAAACATTGTCAGATTCCGCCAGCTGGATGAACTCTCGAAACGGCTACGGGCTTTGGAAAAGAAAACAGATAACAGTTAATCAGGGAGATCCCGGAATAAACCGCAAGACAATAAAACCGGGTTTTGGTGGGGTAAGGACTAGATAGTATGATGATGAGTATTGAAGAGATTAAGGAATATTTACCGCAGCGGTATCCATTTCTGCTGGTGGATCGCGTAGTGGAAATGGAATTGGGTAAATCAATAGTGGCTTATAAAAATGTGAGTATAAACGAGCCATTTTTCGAAGGACATTTTCCCCATAAGCCAATTATGCCCGGGGTATTAATAATTGAGGCGCTGGCTCAGGCCGCGGGTGTACTGGGTTTTAAAAGTCAGGAAAAAAAACCCAAGGATGGTTACCTTTACTATTTTGTCGGTGCAGACGGTGTTCGTCTTCGACGGCCAGTGGTTCCTGGTGATCAACTTAAACTTGAAGTCGAGATAGTGGCCGCCAGAAAAGGAATTTACAAGTTTGATTGTACGGCTTCTGTGGACGGCGAACTTGTCAGCACTATGATCATAATGTGTGCGGAAAGGAAGGTCGAAATTGATTGATTCCAGCGCAAGAATAGACCCGTCAGCAGAACTTGCCGAGGATGTTACGGTAGGGCCCTGGAGTATAATCGGGCCCAATGTAAGAATTGGCGAGGGGACGGTGGTAGGGTCACATGTCATTATCCGGTGTAATACAGTTATTGGTGCCAGTAACAGAATATTCCAATTCAGTTCCATAGGAGAGGATCCGGCAGACAAGAAATTTCATGGAGAAGAGACTTACCTGGAAATTGGTGATGACAATGTAATTCGCGAAGGTGTGACCCTGCACAGAGGAACCGAAGTGGGTGGTTCAGTTACCCGGATTGGCAGTGATAACCTGATGATGCCCTACGTGCATATTGCCCACGACTGCATGGTTGGCAGTAACATTGTGTTTGCCAATAATGTTGGGATTTCGGGACATGTACAGGTAGCCGACTGGGTAATACTTGGTGGTTACGCCGGAGTTAACCAGTTCCTCAAAATTGGTGCGCATGCCATGATCGGTGGCTGTACCCATATAACCAACGATGTGCCTGCTTATATGATTGTAAGCGGTAACCCGGCTGCAGTTCGTAGCCTCAATGCTATTGGTCTGGAGCGAAGGGGCTACAGTAAAGAGTCAATCAAGGGCATCAAGGAAGCATACAAAATTATTTATAAGAGGGGCTTTAGCCTGCAGGAAGCTATTGAAGAATTGGAGGGTTTGAAGGAGCAGCATTCAGAACTGCAATTGCTGATAGATTCTATCCGAGCTTCAGAAAAGGGAATACATCGATAGGTCCACTGATGGATAATCCACTGCGATTTGGCATCATAGCCGGGGAAAAATCCGGCGATAATCTTGGTGCCGGCCTGATGCGTGCGATCCAGCATAAATACCCGAATTGTGAATTCGAAGGTATTGGCGGACCTGCCATGAAGGCGCTGGGTTTTAAAAGCATGTACCCCATGGAGCGTTTGTCTGTTATGGGGTTTATCGAACCCCTTGGTCGTTTGCCCGAATTGTTACGCATGCAGAGGCAACTCAAAAAACATTTCACTGATAACCCACCTGACGCTTTTATTGGAATTGATTCTCCCGGATTTAATATTCGTTTCGAAAAAAGCCTGCGCGAGCGCAACATCAAGACCGTTCATTATGTCAGCCCCAGTGTCTGGGCCTATGCTGAAAAGCGAATAAAAGAAATTAAGCAGGCTGTTGACCTGATGCTGGTATTGTTTCCCTTTGAAGAGGCGATTTATCTGGCTAATGATGTTGAGGTAAAAGTTGTTGGCCACCCACTGGCCGACAGCATTAGTTTTGAAGATAACAGGGACATTGCACGGACCAGTCTGGGTTTCAATTCCAGTGATACTGTAATTGCGTTGATGCCGGGTAGTCGAAGTAATGAAATCAAGCGACTTGGTCCGGTGTTTATTCGTACGGCTAAACAACTACAGTTGAATCGCCCCGGGTTGAAGTTTGTTTTGCCCTGCGCCAGCGCTGATGGAAAAGCCCAGGTCCAGTCTTTGTTAAAAATCGAGCGCGGCGAGACACTGGTAAAGCTTGTGGAAGGTGATGCCCAGGACGCCATTGCCGCCTCTGATCTGGTGCTGCTGGCATCTGGAACCGCTACCCTGGAAACCATGCTGCTGAAACGCCTGATGGTTGTGTGCTACAAACTTTCACCACTAACCTATGCCATTGCCTCTCGCATGCTGAAGGTGCCCTATGTTGGATTACCTAATTTATTAGCCGGGAAATTACTGGTGCCGGAGTTTATGCAAAATGCTGTTACCGAGGATAATTTGTGTGCCGAAATCGAGCGCCTGCTGGATGACGACCCCCAGCGGCGGAAGGTGCTGGTCAGGTTTGAGGAAATTCACCGGGAAATCGCCGGTAATGCCAATGAGCGGGCAGCTGATGCTATTTTAGGGTTCTGTCAAACCTAGTTCGACTAAGCACAGGATCACTTTGGTCTTTTCCTTCCAAGCAACGGCCAGCCGAGTGCTGAGAACATACCCCATGCCATTAGAATACAGCCTTGTTGAACATCGTCTTGATAACCAGATCATAGCCGGTACCGATGAAGCCGGCAGAGGGCCCCTGGCCGGTGATGTGGTTGCCGCCGCCGTGATTCTGGACCCGGACCAGCCCATAGATGGTTTGAATGATTCAAAAAAACTGAGTGAACGCAAGAGGGAAGCTCTTTTCGAGCAAATCATTCAAACATCCAAAGCGTTTTCAATTGCCCGTGCCAGTGTAAAGGAGATTGATCAACTTAATATTTTACAAGCCAGCCTGCTGGCCATGAAGCGAGCGGTTAAACAGCTACGCATGCAACCCGATTTTGTTTATGTCGATGGCAATCAATGTCCACACTGGTCTTATCAATCAGCTACCGTTGTTAAAGGAGATTCGCGATTACAATGCGTCGCGGCGGCATCCATTCTGGCCAAGGTCTCCCGGGATCGGGATATGGTAAAAATGGCGCAGAATTTTCCAGGTTACGGGTTCGCGAAACACAAGGGCTATCCAACCAGGGAACATCTTTTGGCGCTAGGGCGGCTTGGTCCCTGCCAGCATCATCGAAAGTCTTTTAAACCAGTGGCCGACTTGCTTTAAAACCGCGAGCTAACGCCAGGGGGGCATAATCAATCAGAGCTTTTCTAAACATCACTATGAAAAAATAGTATAGTGCATTTAATAATTCACACCGGTTTCAAGTGATCGACACATGTCCGACAACGCCTCTGCGAACCTCTTCGTACATCTGCGGCTTCACACTGAATATTCTATTAGTGACAGCATAGTCACCATAAAACCTCTGCTAGCCAGGGCGATAGAACTGGGGATGCCCACCATTGCGGTTACCGACCTTGGCAACCTGTTTGGCCTGATCAAATTTTATACCGGTGCTATATCCCAGGGTATTAAACCTCTGTGTGGATGTGATGTGCTGGTTATGGATGAACAGCAGTTAGCTACTCATCTGGTTTTGCTGGTGAAAAATACAACGGGTTATCTCAACCTGACCCGGCTTATTTCCCGCGCCTATACGGAAAAAACAACTCACAATGAACTTCATGTCAAAAAAGCCTGGTTAAACGAGTATTCCGAAGGATTAATTGCCTTGTCGGGGGCTCGCCGCAGTGACGTGGGCAAGGCCATACTCGATGGGGACACCGCACTTGCGAGCGAATTAGCCCGGGAGTGGCTGCGATTATTTCCGCAGAGCTACTACCTTGAGTTGCAAAGAACCGGGCGTGAAGGAGATGAAAAATATCTGCAGGGAGCCTTAAGCCTGGCTCAAGCTCTGAACTGCCCGGTAGTGGCGACCAACGATGTGCGCTTTCTCGGCAAGGAAGATTTTGAAGCTCATGAAGTCCGGGTTTGTATTACCGAACGGCGGTCTTTGAATGATCCGCGTCGCACTCACAATTACTCCGAGCAACAGTACCTGCGCTCTTCAGCGGAAATGCAGGAGCTGTTTACCGATATTCCGGAAGCCATTGAGAATAGCGTGGAGATTGCCAAGCGCTGCAATCTGGAGTTGGAACTGAACAAACCCTGCTTGCCAACCTATCCGGTTCCGGATGATGTCAGTACGGAGGAGTTTTTTCGTCAAGTGAGCGAACAGGGGCTGCAACGACGCCTGGCGCAGATACTCGATCCTCAATCAGAAGATTTTAAGGAACTCAGCGCATCCTATTATGAGCGTCTCGAAACCGAACTTGAAATAATTATCCAGATGGGTTTTCCAGGTTATTTCCTGATCGTAATGGAGTTCATTCAGTGGGCCAGGGAAAATGATATTCCAGTGGGCCCGGGGCGCGGATCCGGGGCAGGTTCAATTGTTGCCTACTCGCTGGGTATCACTGATGTTGATCCTCTAAAGTATGATTTGCTATTTGAACGATTTTTAAATCCCGAACGGGTCTCAATGCCCGACTTTGATGTGGATTTCTGCATGGAAGGGCGGGACCGGGTGATTCAGCATGTGACTGAGCTCTACGGAAAAGAGGCGGTATCTCAAATAATTACATTTGGCACTATGGCGGCAAAAGCTGTGATCCGCGATGTGGCCAGGGCTCAGGATAAGTCTTATGCCCTGGCAGACAAACTTTCTAAATTGGTTCCGTTTGAGCCTGGCATGACCCTGAGCAAGGCGTTGGAACAAGAACCACAGATGAAAAAGTTTATAGACAGCGACGAAGATGCTCAGGAAATCATGGAGATGGCTTTTAAGCTTGAAGGGATAATCCGTAATGTGGGCAAACATGCAGGGGGAGTGGTAATAGCCCCTACCCGGTTGACTGATTTCTCGCCGCTGTATTGTGATGAAAATGGAGAGGGTCTGGTTACCCAGTTTGATAAAAACGACGTAGAAACAGTGGGGCTGGTGAAGTTTGACTTCCTTGGGTTACGAACCCTGACAATTATCGACTGGGCTATCAAGATGATTAATGCCAGTCAGATACAGGAACAGTCTTTGAATATTAACGAGATTTCTCTGGATGACACAGCGGTATATTCGTGTTTGCAGAATGGCGAAACTACGGCGATATTTCAGCTGGAATCTCGTGGTATGAAAGATCTTATCAAGCGTCTGCGGCCAAGCAGTTTCGAAGACATTGTTGCCCTGGTGGCATTGTTTCGCCCGGGGCCCCTGCAATCCGGAATGGTGGATGACTTCATCGACAGAAAACACGGCAGGGCCGAAGTCAGTTATCCGCACCCAGATCTGGAACCAGTGTTAAAAAACACCTATGGGGTGATTCTTTACCAGGAGCAGGTTATGCAAATTGCCCAGGTGCTGGCTAGTTATACCCTGGGTGAAGCCGACATGTTGCGGCGAGCAATGGGAAAGAAGAAACCCGAGGAAATGGAATACCAGCGTGGGAGGTTTATTGAAGGCGCAATAAAACGCGAAGTATCGTATGAGTTGGCAGGTTCGATTTTTGACTTGATGGAAAAGTTTGCCGGTTACGGATTTAACAGGTCCCACTCGGTTGCGTATGCCCTGATTTCCTATCAGACGGCCTGGTTAAAAACCCATTACCCGGCTTATTTTATGGCTGCGGTTCTTTCGGCTGATATGCAGAACACAGATAAGGTAGTGGCATTAATTGATGAATGTCAGTCCATGAAACTGCCTTTGCTGCATCCCGACGTCAACGTGGGGAACTTTAATTTCACGGTTAATAGCCAGGGTGAAATTGTCTATGGTCTCGGTGCGATCAAGGGACTCGGAGAAGGGCCTGTGAATGCGATTATTCAGGCAAGAAAAGATTCCGGGCCGTTTACCGATTTGCTGAATTTTTGTACCCGCGTAGATTCCCGCAGTGTCAATAAGAGAATTTTTGAAGCATTGATCAAGTCAGGTGCTCTTGACGAGCTGCAACAGGGTGATGGTATTGACTATATTCGTGCCATCTTGATGTCATGTCTCGAGGATAATATACGTGCGGCGCAGCAGAGCACCCATAACCAGGACAGTGGTGTGGAGGATTTGTTTGGAAACATAGAATCCCTCAGCGAGAACGTCAGTGATTTATTATCGGCTAAAGGTATTACGGTTCGTCCCTGGAATGAGCAGCAACGACTGACCGCAGAAAAAGACACATTAGGGCTTTATTTGACTGGCCATCCTATTGACGAATTTCTGCCGGAAATAAGACAAATCGCCAGGGACCGCATTGTTAATTTAAAACCTGAACGCGGACCTCAACTGGTCGCTGGTCTGGTTTATTCGGTGAGAACCATGAAAAGCAAACGCGGTGATACCCTTGCTTTCCTGGTGCTGGATGACAAGAGCGGCCGCTTTGAGGTCTCGCTGTTTGCGAAGGAATATGAAAAATATCGCGACATACTGCACAGAGATGAAATTCTGGTAATCGATTGTCTGGTGAGCGTAGATGACTACAGCGGAGGAATGCGCGGCCGGGCCAAGGAAATTATGACGCTGCAGGAAGCCCGGCAAAAGCTGGCGAAGCGAATGACCATCACTCTGAATGTAGCTACCCTGGAAAATAATTTTTGCACCGAACTGGCTTCAATTCTTGCACCCTACAGGTTGGAAGACAGTAAACCGGAGGAGTCGGAGGTGGTTGCAACAATTGCTGTGGCCGGTTCCGCAATCGAAATTGGTATTACATCCGCAGCGCAAAGTTCGAGCGCTGCCGATAAACTCAATGGAAGTGAAAATTCCGGTTGCCCGGTTGCCGTTCAGTTTCAGCGGCATGATTCCGAAGGGTGTATAATATTGGGCCGCCAATGGCAGGTGTCATTGACCAACGATTTGCTGCAACGGCTTAAATCCGAATTTGGAAAATCCCAGGTCACTGTTCTGTACTGACGTTACTGGTTGCAGTAGAAAAAATTGACGAAAGAAAAGAGTATATGGATCCAAATTACCTCGATTTTGAACAGCCTATCGCAGACCTTGAAGTAAAGATCAATGAGCTGCGTCTGGTGGGGTCCGATAATGAGATTAACATCAGTGAAGAAATTCAGAAGCTGCAAGAGAAGAGCACCAAGCTTACTGAAAAAATATACTCATCATTGACATCGTGGCAAGTCGCCCAGGTTGCCAGACATCCGCTACGCCCCTATACCCTTGATTATATAGAGCACATTTTCACCGACTTTGATGAATTACACGGCGATCGGCTGTTTGCTGATGACCTGGCGCTAATCGGTGGCATTGGCCGTATAGATGATCGGCCGGTGATGATTATCGGACATCAGAAGGGACGTGGAACCAAGGAAAAAGTACGGCATAACTTTGGCATGCCCAGGCCGGAAGGTTACCGCAAAGCCCGGCGTCTGATAAAAATGGCGGAAAGATTCAAGCTTCCGGTATTAACCTTTATCGATACACCGGGTGCCTACCCTGGAATGGACTCGGAAGAGCGAGGTATCAATGAAGCCATAGCGGAGAACATGGCAATGATGTCTGCGGTGAAAACACCTTTGATTGCCACCGTTACCGGCGAGGCAAATTCCGGTGGTGCCATTGCTATAGGAGTATCGGATTACCTGAACATGATGCAGTACTCTACCTATACAGTTATCACCCCGGAAGGATGTGCCACCATCCTGTGGAAATCGGCTGAATTCGCGTCCGTAGCGGCAGAAGCTATGGGAGTTACCTCGGAGCGGCTTGAAGAGTTGGGAATAGTCGATCAGACTATTCCCGAGCCTCTGGGGGGTGCCCACAGAGATATAGCCACGGCGGCGCAGAGTATAAAAAGCACCCTGATTGATCAGCTTGACAGATTGCAGGCAATGGAACTGGATGACCTGGTAGAACGTCGTTACAAGCGGTTGATGAACTACGGCATCCATTCCTGAAGCCAGAAAGCGATTTTTATTCCCTCGACGGCGTATCCTGTAGCCAATGAAATTCAATCCAGACCTGTTGTTAGCCGAATTGTCGACTGCGAGCGATTGCCAGGTTGTGGTGGTGGCGTTAAGCGGTGGGCTGGATTCAATGGCTTTATTGCATGCTCTGCACACTCTTAAACTTGATGGGCAGTTAAAGCAAAAACTGGCTGCGATTCATGTTAATCACGGGCTGAACCCCGGTGCAGATGACTGGCAGTCTTTCTGTGAAGAGCGTTGCAGGTTATTTACAATTCCTTTAAAAACCGTGCAGTTGAAACTAGGCTCGGCATCGGTTGAAAACCTGGAAGAGCGGGCGAGAAATGCTCGTTATACGGCCTTTGAGTCCATGTTGGAGAAGGACGAATGTCTGCTGCTGGGGCATCACCGCGATGACCAGATGGAAACCCTGATATTGCGATTAATGCGTGGGTCAGGTCCCAGAGGTCTGGGGGGGATTCCACGTTCCCGCCTCCTTGGCAATTCCCGCTTACTACGACCACTTCTTGGTTTCGACAGAAAGGCTCTGCTGGAGTACGCCCAAAGCGAAGGTATTAACTGGATTGAGGATGACAGCAACAAGGCCCGGGAATTTGATCGGAATTTTATACGTCATGAGCTGTTGCCACTGATCGAAAATCGCTGGCCTGGATACAGAGAAAGCTGGGCCAAAACCGTGCAGCTGAGTCAGGAGGCGGATGCCCAGTTAACGGAACTGGCGCAAGTGGATTTGAGGTCGGTTGCTACCCGGGACCGGCGAATAATCCAGCTGACACCCTTGCTTTCATTCAGTGAGCCCAGGCAACGTAACCTGCTGCGACACTGGCTGGAAAGCATTGGCTTTCCCGGTGTGGGCTGGACTTTGTTAACACGGTTGACCAGGGAAATCATTACAGCACGAGCAGATACCCCGGCCGAACTGTCCTGGCGCGGTGGTTGCTTGCAGCGTTACCGCGACCAGCTATACGCCCTGGCGGATAACCCGATGCCGGTATTGCAGGAACAACAATGGAGTTTGCAGCAACAGCCGGTTCTGGACCTGCCTGGCAATGGTGGGCTTGGCGGCGCATCTCGGGTACTGAACGAGGATGCCTCGAATCGTCGGCCATTACTGCAAGGGGGAATCGATACGCTTACTGTTCGCTATCGCAGCCCGGGGGAAATGTTCCGTCAAGCCGGTCGACCGGCTAAATCCCTGAAAAAACTTTTCCAGGAAGCAGGGATGGCTCCATGGCTGCGCGCACGCCAACCGTTGCTCTACCTGGGTGAAGAATTAGTTTGTATTCCTGGTGTCGGCATAGCGGCTGGGTTTGCAGCGACTTCGGGTGAGAAAGGGTACGTAATAAGCTGGCAACCACCGGACCTGCTTTACGGTAAAGTTGAATAGCCCGCTGTCTCAGGCAAAGATAATCTTTGTCCTGGTTTGGAAAATTACATTGAGCTTGCCGGGGGCTTCTGGTAGTTTGTAGCTCCATCTGTGAGAGTCAGAATCTTACGTTTAGTATTGCTAAAAATCACAACGATGGGGCGCTAATGACGCGATTTATTTTCATTACCGGTGGTGTAGTTTCATCACTAGGCAAGGGTATTACCTCTGCCTCTATAGCGGCTATTCTTGAAGCCCGCGGTCTCAACGTCACCATGTTAAAGCTGGATCCCTATATCAATGTGGATCCCGGTACTATGAGTCCGTTCCAGCATGGTGAGGTTTTTGTAACCGAGGATGGGGCAGAAACTGATCTTGATCTTGGTCACTACGAGCGATTCATTCGTACCACCATGAATCAGAAAAACAATTTCACTACCGGCCGCGTCTATGAAGAAGTCATTAAACGGGAACGTCGTGGTGATTACCTTGGGGCCACCATCCAGGTTATTCCTCATATAACCGACGAGATCAAGCGACGTATAATCGCCGGGGCTGGTGATGCCGATGTAGCCTTGGTGGAAATTGGTGGCACCGTGGGTGATATTGAATCCCAGCCTTTTCTTGAGGCAATACGTCAATTACGTGTGGAATTGGGCCAGCAACGCACGTTATTTGTTCATCTCACCCTGGTACCTTTCATTGAGACAGCTGGCGAAACTAAAACCAAGCCAACCCAGCACTCGGTCAAAGAACTGCGCAGTATAGGTATTCAGGCGGATATTCTGGTTTGCCGCTCAGACCATGAAATTCCCGAGTCATCACTGAGAAAAATCGCCCTGTTCACCAACGTGGAACTGGAGGCTGTTGTATCGCTTCCTGACACGGATACCATTTATCGGATCCCTTCATTGCTCCATGCAACGGGTGTCGACAATTACATCCTCAATCGTTTTAACATTGATTGTCCGGAGGCTGATTTCAGTGAATGGAACTCGGTAGTAGATGCAAAACTGCACCCGAAAGGCGAGGTTAACCTTGCTATGGTTGGCAAGTACATGGAGTTGCTCGATGCCTATAAATCGTTAAATGAAGCCATCAGCCATGCCGGAATTCAAAACCACACACGAGTAAACATTACCTATATTGACTCTATCGACGTAATGGAAAAAGGCGTTTCGCTGCTGGCTGGGCAGGACGCTATTCTGGTGCCCGGTGGGTTTGGCGAACGGGGTGTTGAAGGCAAGATTATGGCCGTGCAGTATGCGCGGGAAAATAAAATCCCCTACCTTGGGATCTGTCTTGGCTTGCAGGCGGCGGTTATAGAATATGCACGTAATGTGGCAAATCTTGAAGATGCTAACAGTTCTGAATTTAATCCTGACTGCCAGCATCCGGTTATTGCTCTGATCAGTGAGTGGACGACGGCCAGTGGCGGCAAGGAAACCCGCAACAAGGATTCTGAACTGGGTGGTACCATGCGCCTTGGTGGGCAGGAATGTCGGCTTGTACAAGGCTCCATTGCTCACGACTGCTATGGCAAGGACGTCATCATGGAGCGGCATCGGCATCGCTACGAGGTGAACAATAATTATGTGGAGTCCCTGGTGGATGCCGGTTTGAAGGTAACCGGGAAATCGATGGACGATATGTTGGTGGAAGTGATAGAAATACCTGACCATCCATGGTTTGTTGGTTGTCAGTTCCACCCGGAATTCACTTCTACTCCCCGCGACGGACATCCATTGTTTACCGGCTTTATCACAGCCGCCATTGAACACAGGGCCGGTGACGCAGGCAAATCCTCATCGGCGCAATCTTCCGCTGAAGATGTTCAGGTCAAATCGGCACAGGGCTGATCGCCGGGGAACCTCTGAATAATCATATGATCCAGAAGTCAATTTCTATAGGGGAACTAACCGTTTCCAATGTTCGCCCTTTCGTACTGTTTGGTGGTTTGAATGTCATCGAAAGTCGGGATCTGGCGTTGAACGTCGCCGAGCAATTCGTGGACATAAGCAACAGATTGCAGATTCCATTCGTATTTAAAGCATCGTTTGACAAGGCCAATCGCTCCTCGATTTCTTCATTTAGAGGACCGGGACTGGATGAGGGATTAAAAATCCTGGAAGAGGTTAAGAACACGTTCAAAGTGCCTTTGCTCACTGATATTCACGAAGTGCATCAGGCCAAACCTGTCAGCGAGGTTGTAGATGTTTTACAGCTACCGGCATTTTTATCGCGGCAGACTGACCTGGTTGTAGCACTTGCCGAAACCCGTGCGGTAATTAATATAAAAAAGGCGCAATTTCTTGCACCCCGGGAAATGGGGCATATCCTTGCCAAGTTTGAACAGGCGGGAAATGACCAGCTCATGCTATGTGAACGGGGCACCAGCTTTGGCTATAACAACCTGGTGGTGGATATGCTCGGGTTCTCGGTAATGAAGGAATTTGCTTACCCCTTGTTATTTGATGTCACCCACGCACTTCAAGTACCTGGTGGCTTAAGTGACAGCGCAGGCGGGCGGCGGGCCCAGGTAACCGCATTGGCAAAGGCTGGATTGTCGCAGGGGTTGGCGGGTTTGTTTTTAGAAGCCCATCCAGACCCGGCGCAGGCGAAGTGTGATGGTCCCTGCGCCTTGCCCCTGAACAAGCTGGAAGGCTTTCTGCGACAGATGAAAGCCATAGACGAATTGGTTAAATCATTGCCAGAGATTGATACAGAATAATACTTGATAGCAAAGACACACAAGTAACTAAAAGGGAAAGAAATGTCGGAAGTAAAAGAAATAAAGGCCCGGGAAATTCTTGATTCCAGAGGTAACCCAACGGTAGAGGCGGATGTAACCCTGGCAAGTGGTGCGCGTGGCAGCGCCTGCGCTCCCTCCGGAGCTTCAACTGGCTCCCGTGAGGCATTGGAGTTGCGGGATAAGGACCCGAATCGTTATCTGGGCAGGGGGGTCTTAAAAGCAGTCAATAATATTAATACGACTATCCG
>JAESQX010000007.1 GCA_016764875.1 Gammaproteobacteria bacterium | reverse complement strand
GCAGGGGCAGCTTACCCGACTTGGTTTGTTATCACCGATGATGACCAGCTCCAGCTCCTATTTTGGAGCGGGGCTTTTAATTGCGGCAGGTTTTTACCAGCTGACGCCATGGAAGGATGTTTGCCTGAAGCATTGCCAATCACCAGCCATGTTTCTGGCAGGTAAATTTGGACCAGGCATTACAGATGGCGTAAAACTGGGCATCGGCCACGGAGCGTATTGCCTTGGCTGTTGCTGGCTGCTAATGGCACTTTTATTTGTGGGTGGTGTAATGAACCTCATCTGGATTGTCATCATTGCTTTTTTTGTACTGCTGGAAAAGCTATTGCCGGCGCGGCTACGCCTGAGCAGAGTTGGCGCCTGTTTCATGATTCTTTCAGGGATTGGATACTTCGCGTTCATATAAATGGAGCCAGAAGCAAATGCTCAGTGCTTTGGATGCCTGGCAGTTTATTTGAATTCGTTACTCTGCATATTTAATAAGCTGTAACCAGTTAAAGTCAAACCAAGGCCAACCAACTTCCTAACTAGAGGATTTTCCATATTTGTTCCATGGCTGAATTTTCGGTAGGTAACTCCTTGCTCAGCTCTCTGGCAACGATTCAAATTCTTTTCTTTTGCTTTCAAACCATTCTTCCATGGCTTTGGGCGTCAGCATAAGTCGCTGCATTTCTTTCATCGCTTTGAGATGAGCTTGGTCGCTTTTCTGGAACATTTCCATACCGTGCTGCTTGCTCATTTCCGCCATTTCTTCAAAGGAATTGGCCTGGAATTCTTTGTCACAAGCTCCGCCCAGTTGTTTGCAGTTCATCTTCTTCATTTCTATCTCCGTATCATCTTAAGACTAAAATATATAACGCGTCATTAGTGAGTATCAGTTTTCCACTGACTACTTAATCTGTCCCTCTCACTATCGATCACCCAAACGCCCTGAACCACCCAGTTGATAGTACACAATCGGCACAAAATCATCGGCAGTCCAGCCGGCTTCCTGACCCCATTTGGCATCGTAATTGGCGGTTGGTCGCGCGGCCATTATCTCATCCAGCTTTTTCCCTTCCAGAATCATAGCAAGCACACGGCCACGAACATCAACAATCATGGCTAAAAACTCTTCCACCGCTTCACGGCCGACAACACTGAGGCCATGGCCTGGAATAATCCGGGTTTGTGGTCCGGCCATCGCAATAGCTTGTTCAAGCGCGGCGATGGTTCCCTCCAATGTACCCCCGTTGTACACATCCATAATGGGAAAACTGGTGGTACGAAATACGTCGCCTAGATGAAGCACATCTGAGTCAGGGAAATAGACGAAGGTATCACCATCGGTGTGAGCAGGTGGTGCCAGAAAAGCCTGCACCTCCTCGCCATTGAGGTGAAAACTGATGCCGTCATTAAAAGTTACCACTGGCCGCCCTCCTGCCGGAGGTTGCCGACCGACTATTCCACCGTTTCTTGGAATGTAGGTTTTTTCTGCCAGAAAACGAAAACGGGTGTTGTCATGAGCAAAAATCAACACACCCATCTCAGCCAGATTTTCGTTCCCGCCTATGTGATCACCATGGACGTGGGTGTTGATGAGAAACCGGATCTCACTGTTGGAAACTTCTCCCACCGCTGCGATCAGTTTGTCAGACAATGGCGCAAACAGTGAGTCCACCAGCAGGACACCTTCGGGGCCTACAAATACGCCGACATTTCCTCCCCCACCGGGGCGCTGCACCATGTAAACACTGCCGGCAACGGGCTCAATGGTAAGTTCGATCCCCTCGAACCGCCCTTGTCCGTGCGCAACTCCAAACATTAGAGAGGCTCCCAGTAATAAGAGTGATAGACACTTCGCTGATTTGCTCATCTTATTGTCTCCAATGATCGGGAAGTTTTCGCTTACGTTCGGGGTCAGAGTAAATATACAGTAGTTTCGGATATTCGGCTTAACAAGAATCGACTTGCCTGCGAACATGGCAGCGCCGGTATACTATTGTTGAAACTATTGCCGGAACAACAGGCTGATTACTCTCGACCCAGGCATTTTTTTGCAGGCAAGCTAAAGTAGAAGTTACCCAGGGGATATGGTAGTTTTTGCTCTAAGTCCGTGGCTAACAGCCGCCTTGCAACCTTGAAGGAAATAACAATGAGAAAGACTTTTAAGTACGTTGGCAGGTTTCTCTTGATTTCAGGTTTAATGATGTCATTTTCGGCTAACGCACAGCGCGAAACAATTGACCTGTCAACCAGAGGACCCCAGGTAGGCGAGTCAATTCCTCAGTTCAGTCTGCCGGATCAAAACGGCGACCTGTGGACCCAGGATTCGATTCTCGGTACCAACGGTGCAATGCTGGTATTCGTTCGTTCGGCCGAATGGTGACCCTACTGTAAAACGCAGCTCGTGGAGCTGCAACGTGATATTCAAGCCCTGCAAAATGCAGGCATCAACCTGGCCACCATAAGCTATGATTCCCCCGAAACCCTCAAGCGCTTTGCTGATGCTTTCGGCATCACTTTTCCCATGTTGTCTGATGTTGGCTCAACTGTAATAAAACGCTTTGACCTGTTAAATCCGGTCCCTGAATGGGGGCTGGAAGACGGCCTGGACGATCCTGCCCTGCAGGAAACATTTCGCACCTTCGTTTCCGTTACCCAACCCAACGAAATGTTTGTCGGCATTGCTTTCCCCGGCACCTTTATTCTCGACTCCGATGGTGTGGTAGATGAGCGCCATTTTGAGAACTTCTATATCGAGCGCAATACGGTATCGAGTGTTCTAATACGACGCGGAGCAGGTATCGAGCCAGTTGAAGCAACGCGGGTATCAACTGCTCAGATAAACATGACGTCGTACTCCAGTAATCAGGAGATTGCTGTGGGAAATCGGTTTTCGCTGGTAGTGGATATTGAGCCATTGGAAGACATGCATGTTTATGCTCCCGGGGCTGACGATTATCAAATAGTCAATTTAAGGCTCGACCCGAATCCCTACATTCGTACCTTGCCCGTAAAGTACCCCGCATCGGTGATGTACTACTTCGAACCTTTTGATGAAAACATCCCCGTTTACCTGGATCCCTTTACTTTGGTACAGGAAGTCATCCTGGATGGTGAACGGGAAACTCAACAGGCCCTGGCCGATCAGGACAGCATCACCCTCACGGGCAGCCTTGATTATCAAGCTTGTGATGATGCCATTTGCTATTTACCTACATCCATTCCAGTGTCCTGGACGATGCAACTGAGAGGTCTGGTTTTCAGATTGCCTGGGCAATAAGAAATAGGGTCAGAGTAAATATACACTAGTTGCGGGCTTTGCCTTTTCAGTAACTACTGGATATTTACTCTGACCCCCTCCCGTCAAAATCGAATTGTATAACGAAATTTTACGCTTAAATCTGACAAAGTAGATTCGAAACGATTATCTTTGTCTATGTCCTGCATATTGTAATTGAGCACGATAAAGCCTTCCTGCCCTGCTCTTGGAACCCATTGCAAGCGCGTGTTGATCCCCATTTCTTCCGACAGATTATCGTACTGCAAAAGGTTGATCCAATATAACGTGGAAGAGAAAGCCACCTGCGTTGACAAGGTGCTGAGCCGGGTAATGAAATCCCCTTGTGGCAACTCTATGTCGTTCCAGTCATAGCTCAGCGACATGGTGAAAAAGCGGGACTGATTCCAGGTCATGGAGCCTTTAAGATTGGTGCGGTCTCCATCGAAGAACTCTCCCGTCAGGTAGGTGAAGCTTCCAGAGAATGTTCGCTGACCACCTGATTCGATTTTAATTTGTTGTTCATCAAACTCGTAGGAACCCGGCTGTATAACAACCTGTCGATCCGGTTCTGAATAAATAGTGAAGGGCAGGACAAGCACTTCTTTTTTAATGTTGTAGGTCAGAAAAAGGCTGTCTCGGGAATTGTTTTTCAATTCCATAAGCCTGAAGTCCATCCTTTCAGTTTGTAAACCTCCATCAATTATCTCAATTCGCTGAAAATCCACGCCTGCAAATGCCGACTGAATAAAACCGGAATCATAAAAATGGGTATAGCCTATATCAGCTGTTATATCCCGAATATTGGAACGATTGACAAAACCCATGGCGGGATTAAAATTACGCTGCACTTCCTTAAAGGCCATTCTGCTTCGCAGGCCAGCACTGGCAGACGAGCGCATACCAAACCCGAAAGATGCATCTTCTCCATCCAACCCCGGAGTGTCAGACTGTTGATACCAGATATCTCCGGACAAGGTTCGGTTGCCAATAAAATGATTGTTCTGGTACTGAAAATCCACCCCGGTAACCGAGTTATCCAGATCCGATGTCGGATCCCCGTCGGTGTAAATAAATCCGATGGTGGAATCGCTTAACACGTTGGCCGATACACGTGCTACCAGCAAATCAGTAGCATCAACGTCGCCAAACTCATCTTGATGTATGACCAGAGTGCCAAAATTCCAGCGGCCGATACGACCACTGACGCGGCCCCCGTAATCAATGTCTACCGGTTCACCAGTTTGGCTTAAACCCAGTTTTCGTGAAAAGTAAGGGCGCGCATTCTCTCGACTGGCCGGAGAAGCGGAATTATTCGCTATGGCCATACTGCTGATATTGCCAAATTGAAACAGGTCAGAATCATTGAGGAAGAAATCTCGTTTCTCCGGGAAGAACAGGTTAAAACGAGTGAGGTTCACCTGCCTGTTATCCACCTCGGTAGCTGAAAAATCCGTGTTGATCGTCAGTGCGGCATTAACCGATGGTGTTACCCGATAGAATGCATCCAGTGAAGGATCAAAGGATGAATCACTGCTGCCTGGATCAAAGCGACGTCTCTGACTAACAGACATTGAAGGCACAATGTCCAGGCCTACTCCCTTGTCCATGCCGGTAAGCCCGGTGATTCTTCCGGAAATATTAGGATTAAACCTTCGATTCTGGGATACCCAGGCCACTTCCTCACCCCGTCGTCGTATACCGCGTCCGAAATTAAATCCCCAGGTGTCCAATTCCGGATCAAAGGGAAGTGATTTGAAGGGAATTTCGAGCTCTGCCACCCAGCTCTTGCCGTCGACACTGGTAGCCACATCCCAGATGGTGTTCCACTCAATCTGGAAGGAATTAAGATTCTGGTAGAGCGAATCATGTCGCACACCATTTAGATTGGTTTCAAATCGATAGCCCGCCCGACGCGTATTGAATGGGTCAAGTATCACCACCAGGCGGTCATCTGAACCCAGGCCCTGGCCATGCCTGATGGTAGGTGCCGATATCAGCTCCGGCTCACTGTCATACATGCGCGCGGCGATATACAAAGCATCATCGTCATACACCACGTACAGCTCTGTGAGCTCCGAAGGCGGAGTACCGTCGCCCGGGCTGATCTGGTGAAAATCAGTAATCACCACTGCCTGTTGCCAGGCCGCATCATCGAGCTTACCGTCTATTACCGGGGGGGTACTGATCCTGGCTACACGGAATTCCTTCATCGCGGCCGTATCAACCACGACATCTTGCTGGGCAATAGCAATATTACTCACCAATAGTCCCATACAGAGCAAGGTTGGGAATAAACCCATTAACCTGACAACCGCTATTTTATTAAACCAGAGAAATCTACTCACAGTCTTGCTGTCTCCAATGAAGTGATGGCATTTGGAAAAATGGGGCGGATTGTACCAAGAGAAGCCCACAATAGGCCAATTCTCGGGGCTGCAGCTAATAGACTACAATGCCATATGGAGAAAAATACGAATAACGGCTTATTGCTGCCGCAATTCACCTTCAAACCTGAGCCGCTTTTCTTTAACATACGTCCAAAAATTACCGTTTTTAATTTGAGGAGAATCAAGATGAACAGTGTCTGGAAAAATACCATTCGAATGGCAATAAACGGAAATAGGCTCGCTGTATTAATTATCGGTTTTTCCTTTATCCAAACCGCCAACGCACAGCCTTTATCCGAGCCCCGCATTCAGCCGCTGCCAGAATCCGAATGGAATGAAACTCAACGGGAAATATTGTCCACATTTGGGCAAAGAGCCCAATCTCTTAACGTGTTTACCACCATCGCCCGCCATGAAGAACTGGCGCGGGACTGGTTTGAATTTACCCGTCAGTTACTGGGGGAGACCAGTTTGCCGTTAAGGGAGCGTGAATTAGTGATCCTCCGCACCGGCTGGCTCTGCCAATCAGAATATGAGTGGGGCCAACATTCTCTTATCGCATTGAATGCAGGACTTAGTGAAGAGGAGGTTCTGCGCGTTGCCACAGGTCCAGACGCCGCCGGGTGGAATGACCAGGATTCTTTGCTGCTTCGGGCAGTGGATGAGTTATCTGAAAACAAATTTGTTTCTGATGCAAGCTGGTCAGGACTTGCAGAAATATACTCTGAAAAGCAGATGATTGACCTGGTTTTTACGGTGGGTCAATACACTATGCTTTCCATGGCTCTGAAAACCTTCGGTGTACAACTGGACGGCGGACTGGCCGG
>JAESQX010000089.1 GCA_016764875.1 Gammaproteobacteria bacterium | reverse complement strand
TAAACTAGACCAATTAGATTAAAGGGGCAAGACCATGAGTCAAATTAGCTTTTCAGAAGCCGAGTATGATCAAAAACGCCGCAAAACACGTAGAGAAAAATTTCTTGAGCAGATGGATACCTTGATCCCCTGGAAAAAACTTGAGAAAAAGATTGTTCGCCATTACCCCAAAAATGGTCAAGGCAGGCAACCTTATCCTTTATCCACAATGTTGAGAATACACTGCATGCAGCTTTTCTATAATCTTAGCGATCCTGCCATGGAGGACTCTCTTTACGAAATAGAATCAATGAGACGTTTTTGTGGCCTTAGATTAAGTGACCGTTTGCCTGATGAAACTACCATCCTTAATTTTCGTCACTTGCTGGAACGGCACAACCTGGGGAAGAAGTTGTTTGATGAAATAAATCGCCATCTTTCTTCGCAAGGATTGAGCTTACGCGAAGGCAGTATCGTTGATGCCACAATTATCTCAGCCCCCAGGTCTACGAAGAATAAGGAAGGCGCACGTGATCCGGACATGCATCAGGTGAAGAAAGGCAACGAGTGGTACTTTGGCATGAAAATGCATATTGGTGTCGATGATGCTCTGGGGCTGATCCACAGTGTCACGACAACCTCCGCGAATGTTCATGATATTACGCAGGCTGGTCAGTTATTGCATGGTGAGGAAGAGCGAGTTTGGGGTGATGCTGGTTACGTGGGTATTGAAAAACGTGAGGAGCATGAAGAGCGCGATGTTGATTGGTTTATTGCGCTGCGCCCTGGAAAGCGCCGAGCCTTGCTGGCTAAAAGTGATGAAGCCGAGACTGAATATATTAAAGCGCAAGTAAGGGCGAAAGTGGAACATCCCTTTCGTTATATTAAAAGAGTCTTTGGCTACGATAAAGTTCGGTACCGGGGGCTAGAGAAGAATAGTGAACGTCTGCACTTATTGGCCGCCTTCACGAACCTGATGATAGGCAAAAAATATTTGCTCGCATAGGCGAGTTATGTCTGTAAATTGCCAAATGGCCGTTTACAGAACAAGATAGGCCAGAATATTGGCTGAAATTAAGAAAGGTGTGGGGATTTTTGAATTACTTTGGAATATATCGAGTTATTCAGACGTTCCCTAGAAACAATAGAACAGCTAAACCGGTGTTGGTGGGCAATTTCACGTGTTGCTCCTTTTTATGAGCTTTTCCGGCTAGGGAAGGATTCTTAATAAAAGGGAGATAACACCATAGACGAGCCCTTTCCCGTTAATTTAGTGGTGTCGCCAGAAGTGTGGTTGGTTATATATTTGGGGCAATTCTACTATTTTTAGTTAAAGGCAATCTGATTTCTGGTACGTTTTGGCATTAGCTTTTGCAGCTGGAATTAATGAGCGCTTTGTACCAGATTTATTAGAAAAGATATCAACAGAAGCAAGTGACGTTAAGGAGGTTATGAGAAATGGTTAAAAAACTTAATGACGAAGAAGCGTCAGACCAGCTGGATAATCTCAATTTGAGCCTTAGTTCACCATGGCAACTGGAAAAAGAAAAACTTGTAAAAAGATTTGAATTCAAGGATTTTATTGAAGCATTTAGTTTTATGACATCCGTGGCAATCATTGCGGAGAAATTGGGTCACCACCCAGAATGGTTTAATGTCTACAACAAAGTCAAGATAGAACTTACTACCCATGAAGCACAAGGAATTTCTATGAGAGATTTTGGCTTGGCAGAGAAAATTGAGAACGTTGTATAATAATTAGCTCAATGATAGACGTATAAACTACGAGACTAATTTATTAACAAAAGCACAAGAAGCTTAGAAGGAATATCCGGGGACAGTTTACTTAATTAAAGGGAATTATCAGGGAAATTGCCTAATTGTTGTTCTAGGCAGTTAACTTGTCAGCACCGTAATTCTTCAGTCCTTCACGAAAATCATTGCTGGTGTATTTACTTCCTCGCTCCCCGTTCAGCGATAATCTGAGCATAATCTTCGTCGGTCAAATATGTCATGTTTACGTGCGCGTGGTACATCTCGTCAAAGCTGCGTTGTCCCCAGCCAACCCATTGCGTTGGATCAGGATTGGCCCGATTAGCTTCGCTGTTGTCGTGCCACGCCGTCAAATGAAGGACTGTTCCGGCAGGTAACACCGGTGCAGACTCATCAGTGTAAACATAATTCACATGCCAGTTGAAATCGAAGTGATCCACATAACTCAACATTCGCACCTCTCCGTTGGGTAGGATTGCTTCCATTGACATTGCCTTACCACGAATGTGCATGTGCGGTTGGTAATTTTCGATTCGCGCTTGGGCGATAAGCGGAATATAGGCATGATGGGTGGTCACTTTGCCGGGTGGAATGTCCAGCGTGGTCATTGCCTGTTGCACACCTAGAGGAATAGAGTAGACCCGATACTTCGGCACGTAGCCTTGCGGATAAAACCAGATACCCAGCTCAGTCTGCGCTGTTATTTCTTCGCCCACTGAATGGTAATGGTTGTCGAAGGCAATCTGTGATCCAGCCTTCATTAGTTTTCCGGTATTTTCCCGGAACACATCGCCGATTTTCCCGACAGAGAACTCGGTCAGGTAGCTGCCACGGCCCGGCACATCGACAGCCGCTACGAAGTCACCAGGCTCCTCATCCTGTTGTAAATAGGCCAATGCGTGGTGAGTCACTCGACGACCACCCTCCAGAGTTGGACGAACCTCCATGCCGGCAATCCATCGATCCTCGGTAAGCCCGGTCTCAACAATGGGTGCCCACCACTGGTCCTGCCCCGATGCGCTCTGGGTCCATGGGTCCGATTTAATAATTAGATCCGGTTCACGGCCATAGTGTTTGGCCATACTCCATGATCCGTCACTAGGCCATACAATTGGCGTTGGCAAATCCTCAGGATTGCCCTGTGGCGCTCCAGCATCAACCCAATTGGCGATAATTTCGATCTCGGCATCAGTCAGTGAAATGTCATTCTCGAAATCTTGGATACCGACAGTCTTGTCCAGATGCCACGGTGGCATCACTCGTTCAACTACTTTCGATTTAATCACCGGTGCCCAAGGTCTAACCTCCTCGTAGGTTTGCAAAGACATCGGCCCCATTTCTCCCGGGCGATGACAGGTCTGACAGCGCTGCTGAAGAATCGGTGCAATGTCTCTGCTATAAGTTAATTCATTAGTCTGGGAGTATGCCGTGCTTGCGACGGTCAGTAGAACCGCAATTATCAATGGGCCCATCAAGGTTAATTGACTCCTTGTAGTTTTTGTCATCACTGATTCCTCTATTTTTTACGCGTCTGTTTCTTAAATTCTATAGCCGTTAGCCCAGCTTTACTTATCCACTTTTACTGTTAGGAATCCATTAGTCCAACAACAGAAAAAACCTCCAGCCATGACTGCCTTCTGCCCACCAGAGTCATCCCAGGCCAGCACGCGCAAGATATAATCTCCTGGTTCACTGAATGTCGCTGAAGTAACTGCCTTACCGTTTTCAACTTTCGGCGCATTGTTGTCGAATTTGACAGTACCGGCACCACGATACTTACTCCATACCACTCCATGTCGTGCTGGCCGCGTGGTCGCCCTGGATTTCCGAACTCCGTCGTCGGTCACCCAAACGGAAATTTCTGTCGGTACTTTCGCGCCTATTGTCAATTGATCAAATCGAACACCTAAAGGTCCTTGCCCGGGCGCCCCTTCAGGACTGCCAAATCTGAGTATTGGCGGCGTATTGCCACTGGTCACTTCCTCTAGAGCAGTGATTTCCCATTCCGGCCTTAGATGACCGGGAATGGAGACTGTCATCTCATTGGCAGTCAAGCTCCAGCTTAACTGTTGCTCACCGAAATCAGCCGGCACAACGACAGCGAAGACTCCGGTCTGGCGTCGCGGATAAAAATAAGTAGGCTGACCCCGATCGGCAGGACCAGGCTGCAAGCGATTGTTTTGCCCTGTAGGCAGGTACACGTGCTCATCGTAATTTCGATTGAAATATCCAAACACTAGGCTGTAAGTACCGTCTGCGTTCTCATACCACCCTTCAAATGACGGTGATACACTCTGACCGTTGGCGTGTGGAATCGGCGCATCGATTCGAGAGTCCTGTGCGGCCGCTATAGATGACAACAGCAGAATGACAATTCCAATACAAAGTATTTTGAAAGATCGTTTTATATACTGGCTTGAATAAGGAATCGCTCTAGCTGATCGATCAGTGAAAGTCTGATGATAAGTCGAGCCTGTAGATAAAACGGAAATGTGCATTTTATGTGGTTCTCTCCATCCGGCGTGCTTGTTAGCTTGCCCTTGTCTTATCTTGCTCGAGTCATGACTGCCAATACTTTAAAGCCTTGCGCAAGGCGGTCGGAGGTTTGGCGTTCAGCGTCTTCTGGCGAGGTCGCCACAATTGGATAGCCGCAGGCAATGTCTCGCGCCAAACAAATTTTTAGTACTGCTTGAACCATTGACTCGACTCGAGGTGCATTCGGTCCTTCCGCGCCTATGAAAGTAGCCATGTCTGTTGGGCCTAAAAAGATTACTCCAATTCCCGGTACCTCAAGTATGTCATTGAGGTTGGCAATGCCTTTCGGTGATTCAATCTGAATCATTGCCACCAACGTACCTTGAGGATTTAGCGGCCATATTTCACTCTGGCCGATCTGCATGGAAGTGATTGCAGCGGCAGCCTGGGCTTTCGTCTCAACATCAGGGAACATAAATCCATACGCACCTGCATCGATCAGCTGTTCCACTATCGCTGCGGGAGCATTACGGGCAGAAAGTGGCGTTCGCACAATAGGTGTCACTGGTATCACTGAGGGTAGTGCATCGCCTATTCGCATTTCGGCTATTGCACTACGTATATCATTGATGTCGAATTCGCCATACTGATCATCTATGACGGCGAAATCCAGATCCAAACTCGGGCTGTGTGTGAATGTACCAATTACCGGACTACCTAGTTGCAATTTTTTGATAACGCGATTAGCAGGTTCCCCTTGTGCATGCAATGTCGACGATAACATCACACTGATGTTGAAGACTATGGCTGTAATATGCCTAAGAGTAGTCATGTGTCCCTAAATAATGACTGAAGCAAATGACACTGCAATTGCAATCACTGTTGCGGCGTATATTGTTGCTCGGAATTTTTTGAAATATCTGGATATGGCAGCCAGCTCCAAAATGGCAACATTTGAATTTCGTGACTGAGCGGGTCGAAGTTAGCTTCCATCCATTCATCTCTTGTTGTCACTGAAAGGATTTGATCGGAACGAGTTTGAATGCAGTCATAGCAGACTGACCCTGGCACATGGTGCGCTTCACCCTCCGTGTCGAGTTCCCGATTTCGCATATGCTCTTCGAGGCGCGTAGCAGTGTGTACCTGAGCTTTGTAGAAATCGGAGTAGCTGAATCCGCGAGCAAACGCCAGCGGCGACCAGCCATCGTCTGTCAGGGCGTTCATGTCGGCCCCCTGCTCTACAAGATAGTCCAGTACGATATTAACACCACGAATGCCAACCCCATGCAGAGCCGTCTCGCCACGGTAGTTGCGTGCGTTGACATCGTCGCCACCTTGATGAGCGAGTCGTACTGCCTCGAGGACTTCTTCTTCCTGGCCGGTAAAAGTACCGCCATCTTCACCGGGATTCCAGATGTGCAGCCCAGAGGCGACCATCAATGCCGTCGTTCCATCAGCAGTGGGAATGTTTGGATCGGCTTCCGCTTCGAGCAGTACCCGCATTGCTTCGACGTCGGTTACCTTGGCGGCCAGCATAAAGGCAGTTGCACCCAACCGGTTGAAGCGATTGCGTTGCCCGTCTCGCATACCATTCCGAGTCATGCGAGCATTCACATCGACACCTCTATCGATCAGCATTCGCATCAGCTCGGTGCTGTCGAGGGTTCCCGCCGAGAAAGGACCCGGCGCTCCGAAGCCTAGGTTCATGCGGCGAGTACGAACGGTTTGATGCAGGGCGTTCCAGCCTGCTTCGGCAGCGCTTACATCGGCGCCCTGCTCAATAAGGTACGCGGCCAACTGCCAGTTGGCGTTGGTAGTGGCAACAACTAATGCACTTTGTCCATCGGACAACTTGTCATTAACGTTGGCGCCGGCATCAAGCAGCGCACGAGTAGCTTCGGCGTGCCCGGCACGAACAGCAAATATAAGAGCAGAAAAACCAGTTGGCGGTGTAGAAAAGAAGGTCCTGGTGACAACACGAGAAGGATTATTGGTTTTCGCGTGGATGTTAGCGCCGTTCTCGGCAAGCAATTGAATTACTGCGTAGTTGTTGAGCGCTGCTGCCCACATTAGAGCTGTCTGACCTCCAGTAGACTCCTGCCAATTAGGATCAGCTCCATGAGTCAACAGTGTTCTCACCGTTCGAGCGTCGCCAGTACGAGCAGCTGTCATTAACAGCGATTCGCTGCCAGGCAACGTCTGATTGGGATCGACGCCGGCTTCTAATAGCCGTTCCATTATGAGACCAGCGCCGTTCTCAGCTGCAAGCGATGCTGGACCGACTCCGTAGCGATTAGCTAGCCTTACATCGGCACCTTTCTGAAGTAACAGTTCCACCAATTCCGCCTGATCATTGTGAACCGCCCACATCAGCGCCGTGGTGCC
>JAESQX010000088.1 GCA_016764875.1 Gammaproteobacteria bacterium | reverse complement strand
GCTAACGAAAGCTCAAAATAATTTTCCGATTTTAAAAACTGGCCGGATTTCAACTCCAACAATCCCAATTGCTCCAGCGCGTAGGCATTGGAGGGGTCCACGGAAAGCAATAGTTGTATAACCCGACGCTGTGCCAGTGGATTGCCCATGAGGGTATAAAGACGCGCCGACAATCGCAGTGTATCAACGTTGTTTTGTTCCAAAGATTGAGACTGCCGGAGTTTGGTCAACGCTGTAGGCAGGTCCCCTTCATCAAGAGCCTGCCGAGCCTGATCACGCAAAATATCCGGATTCGATATCCCTTCAGGTACAGATGCGCATCCGGCAAGAAATACTAATATCAACAACCATCCACAGGCTGTTTTCCCGGCTGTAATCTTTTGCAAAAGAGAGCTAATTGCTTTCTCCATCCGGGTGGATTTTAATTTTCTCGACCAACATCGTAAGGAACAAAGTCCCTGCCCACCAGTAGACGCGCATCCACCCTTGAAGCAAGATCGCTGGATTCATGCAGTGAAACATTGGGAACCGGCAATGCAGCCACCAGTCTTTCGGCCGCCTCACGCGTACCAGGGCGATAATAGAGAATTGACTCGTCGTACGCAAAATTGTCAGCATTGGTTAATCTCACTACAGAGCTACCCCGTATCTGCAGAAAAGTACGTAGCCGCGCCGCCATTCCCCATACCCCGTTACCGTTTGAAATCTCAAGTCGCATTTCATCATCAAGGTGGCTGACTTGCTCGTTGTCATTAAGGGATATCCAACCGTCCCTCACCGGCACCGTACCAGCAAAATCCTGACCCAGGATCAACTGCATATCCACGCCTTCTGCCAGGTCATCACTTTGCTGTATTTCACAATTAACCGCCATCTTCTCGGCCATCGCCAGAGCAAACTGCGCAAATTCGGGCCTGTGCCTGATGACCGTTTGGGCATAATCAAAATGGTCTGCATCGGTAATCGATGTAACCTGCAACTGCTCATTATCTATCCACCTTGAAGTGGCTCGAGCGATACCTCGCATTCCATTACCATTGGCAACCGCCAGTTTGAATGGCTCGGACAGAGTCAAACCTGAAACCAGATTTTTATTTTTTTCTGCAGGGGTTGGTTCGCGTGGCGGCGGTTCATCTGCTGCTGTATTAGCAAACTCGGGTAACTGTTCGCTTACCTCCTCGTATGCCAACACCGGCGGCTCTTCATTATTTTCTTTGTCAGGGGCAGGTTGCTCGGATGACTGAATGTCACTTACTTCTTCCGGGGTTGGCTCGGGTGATTCCAAGATTCTCAATGTTGATTCCGGAAGGTCATGCATGTCCAGCAGAGTTAGTCCCAATGGCGGCGGAAACTCCGGAGCCTGGCCCCGTGACTCGTCCGGAATTTGAGCAGGTTCCGGTATTACAGATGACGATAGCGCCATGTCTCCCAATTGAGCTTTGATTTCAGGCAGGCCCGCCTGTGATAAAAAATCCAGCTCAGGGGCAGGATCAATCGCAGCAATTAACGTTGCTGGTTGTTGAACTGGTTCTGGTACCGCCGGAGACTCCATGGCTTGCGCTTCGCCGGAACCCCCTGCCAATTCCTCTGCTTGCTGGGAACCACTTGCTACGGGTATAGAGCTGATGGCGGCAATTTCGGCTTCCGGTTGAGCAATAGCCCTGGGAACAACCGCCGGCGAATCCGCCTTTTCACTAGCCTCATTGACAGCATCGACAAGGGCCTGAGGTGACTCAGCCGAGGGAACATTAATCTCTACTTCAAGCGGAAATTGCTCTTCACCCGGTTCCGCGACCATTGGCGCCGAGGGGGCCTGCGCAGTCGGTTTAGAACTGAAAGCCGCCACACGCCCGAACAGCGAGCTGGCTAAAATGGGCAGGGGCCTCATGGCAGCAATCTTCGTGGCTGGCTGGTGCACAGGAATGCCCGGAGTAATTGCCGACGTGTCTGCAACTGTGCTTACCCCTTCTACAGCCGTATCAAGTTGTGCTGGTGAGGGAGGTCGCGGAAGGGTTTTCTCTGGTACCGGAAGGGGCTGATCTGATGCGGCTGAAACTGCCTCTACCAAATCGGTGACGGCGGCGCCACTCTTCTCTTGCCTGTCGCGGCCTTTGACTGCACTTGTTGAGCCCTCAACATCTTCAGGCTGATTGGGCTGCTCAGTGAGTACAACATCTGCTTTGTTTTCAGCCGTACTATCAAGTGCAATAACCGATTCGTTTTCAGGGCTTGATAATCTGGCCTTTGCCAACTTAAGATTATTAGCAGCAATCTCGTTCTCTGGATCTCGTTGCAGGGCCAACTCGAAAATCTGCGCAGCTTCCGCATGGCGCCCCTGTTGTAAATACGAATAACCAATATTGCTAAGGGTGAGAGATGACTCGGGGGCCATATCCAGGGCACGGTAATAATATTGCTGCGCAACATCATAGCGACCCAGCTCATCAAAGCAGGCCCCCAACCCGTTTAACGCCGCTATAGATGCAGGCCTGTCTGCCAGCTCACGTTCCAGCAGAGAAATTGCATTGCCGTAATTCCCTCGACTGAATTCCCGGCGCGCTAAATCAAGGTTTGAAAGGCGCTGGGAAGAAACCGCGGACAGCGAACGTCCCGCGCTATTGGAATCTCCTGGCGGGACAGACGCGCAACCGGCAAGGGCTACAACCATAGAAACAGAAAGTACGCAGCGCATTGCCCTGTCTGGAAAGTGCTTCGTCATAGCGCCCTCGTTAGAAAACATCTCCTAAAGCCGCGACAATTTGTATAACAGCCGGCCCCATTATCACCAGAAAAAGTGCAGGAAAAATAAACAATACAACTGGAAAAATCAATTTCACCGGCAGTTTCGCCGCTTTTTCCTTGGCCCTCTGGAGCCGCTCGGTGCGCATCTCCAGTGAATAATCCCGTAGCGCGGAAGCTACACTGGTACCAAACCGTTCGGCCTGGATAAGCAGGGTGGCAAGGCTCTGTACCTGGTCGACATTAGTACGGTCAGCAAGCCCCTGTAGTGCGTCCTTGCGTGATTTACCGGCTCTGGTCTCAAGGGAAATCAAACCTAACTCGATGGCAAGCTCAGGATGGCTGAGATGAATTTCCCTGGCAACCCGGTCAATAGCGGCGTCAAGCCCTAGCCCCGCCTCTACGCAAACTACCAGCATATCCAGTGCGTCCGGAAATCCATCTTCAAAATCACGTTGACGACGTTTTGTGATTTGACTGAGCTCGAGATCCGGCAGAAAGAATCCCACTATAGCTCCAATGGCTATTAACGCCAAAGCGGGAACAGTTAAAATCTGGTACAGGTTTCCGCTAACCACATAACCAACAAATACAAGTATGGTTAATAGCAATGAGGCAAACAGCTTGGCGCCGAGAAAAACATAAACCGCACCAGGGCTGCGATATCCAGCCATTATTAACCGGGAGGTAATAGCTGATCTGCGCCATTCATCCGGTGGTAATATTAACTCCCCGGCGGGTTGTAACCAGCGCACCTGAAATCCGTCTTCCTGCCGGGACTTGGCCTTTATCTCGGAAGAGGGTATAGAATTACTGATTCCACGCAGTCGACGGTAAACATCCACCTTGCGAGAAGATCTCATTAAGTAAATGCCATATAAAGCCATTACAACGGCGGCAAATGTAACCCATGGAGCAAAAACTGGCCCAAGGGAAATTAACCAGTTTGTATCCATAACTTATGCCCCTATATCCTGAAATCGACCATACGGTTTATAATAAAATAGCCGAAGGCCATCAAACCCACCTGTATCATAATAATGGTGCGGCCCAGAGAGTTTTCAAACAATATTGGTAAGTATTCCGGATTTACAAGTTGTAGCAATCCGGCAATAAAAATTGGCAACGCAATCAATATTTGGGCGGAAGCACGCATTTCCGCCGCCTGGATTCTTACTTCGCCGCGCATTGTTATTCTTTCACGTAATAATTTCGAAATTCGGTTCATTAACTCAGCCAGATTACCCCCGGTACTTTTCTGTACCAGCACGGCTGTTACAAACAACCGCAGTTCTTCCGAGTCAACCCGAGCTGCCAGGTTTTTCATGGACTCTTCAAATTCCAACCCGTAATTTAATTCATCGAAGGTAATTGCCAATTCACCCGCAAGAGGATCCTGCAATTCTTCCGAAGCCGACTTGATGGCTCCAGCGAAAGGATTACCAGCCCTTAAACTCCGAGCGAAAAAGTCCAGGGCATCGGGGATTTGCCTGACCAGCTTATCGCGACGCTTTTTGCGTTTTTTGCTCAACCTGAACCAGAATAAGGCTGCCGCCGCGGCGAAACCTAATACAAGAGAGAATAACGCAAAGTTGCGAAACACAAGAGATGTCAGCAGCGCTCCCAGAAAACCAAACACAAGGCTCAGAGTTACGGCAGTGGCCGGCCCGTAGGACACGCCGGCTTGCTCCAGAAATCGGTCCAGCGTATTGAGACGAGGCACACCGAGTAAAATACGATCCAGAGGTGAATTAACATCTTCACGAGCAAGAGAAATCAGCTTGCTTTTCGCCGCATCAGCATC
>JAESQX010000087.1 GCA_016764875.1 Gammaproteobacteria bacterium | reverse complement strand
TTGATCACTATTCCATCTGGTGAGCTCGACAGCGCCCAGTGCCAGGAGCCGGCATATCGAGATCCGTCAAATACCCGTGCCAATTGCTGACCTTTATTGGGCACTGCCAGCACCACGCCACGTTTCAATTCGGCCATCCAGTGGCCGCTTGCGTCTTTTTGCATCACCCGTTTCGAAAATTCATCCCATTCCAGCAAGCCAAGGTCGGCCTGGAACAACAGGTTCTTTTTCACATCGAAAGAGATCTCTTTATCGCGCAATATTTCGGCCACCGAGGATCTGGCACCGCCGCGAAAAACTTCCGGGCGGGCATTCATCAGCCATTCGATGCATTCCTGAAAATTTTGCCCAGAAGTTTCCAGTTCGGGCAGGGCATCAGCCGCCAGTTCTGTACTCCAGTAATCCAGCGCATCATCCGTATCCAGACCGGCCGGAAAGCCCAGTTCATGCAGACCTTCATCCCCAAGCAAAGTATGCGCAGCGGCTAAAAATGTGCCAAATGTACGCTGCCCACGGGCATTGTGACCACCCTCGCGCAGCACCGCCATATAATCGCGCAAACGATCCTCATACACACCATAACCATCCACCACGCACCGCAACAAACGCGGCCCGACAGTTTCAATCGCATGCAGCGTTGGCGGTTCAACCTTGTCTGCCGCTAGCGGCAAAAGCTGCAATACCGCAAGGCGGGACAGGGTTGCAGGATTTAACCCGGGCGGATTAATACCGGAGAAATAAAACGGACTACGCGCCTGAAATTCAACGCCTTTGTGGTCGGCGCCACCACGTATTCGGATTGAACCACTGGCTGCATCGCGCGACATTTTGATGATTTTTTTAGCCTGCGCCGGGTTATCATCGCCCTCAAGCTCATCGATGGAGATTGCCAGGCAATCATGGCCGGCGGTTTGATACAGTTCGGCCTCGGTTGCGTTTGTAGTCGCGATCATCGCCTTGCCCATAATGGCGCGAATGAGGCCGCTGGCACCTGTCAGTTCTGATTTACCCGTGCCGGCGTCGCCAATGATAAACGTCGACGGTCGCCAGTCGATGGACGCGCCCAACATCGAGACCCCAAGTGATCCCAGCAGCAGCAAAGCATCGGTTCGGCCGCGCTTCATATTCCAGGTTGAAAACGCCTTAAAGATTTCCACAGCCGGATTGTCACCGGCATCCACTGGCTGTTCCCAGGGCGAAAATGTGGCGGGTCGGCGCACATAGAAATAACCACCCAGTTCGCCGGTTTCATGCAGACTGCCATTGACCCAAAGATAATCACCGCAATGCAGGATTAAATGTCCCTCATCATCGCGCCAGGCTCCCCGGCCACGAACCTTTTCGGTCATTGACCACGGGCCTTTTTGGCGACACGCAGCAAACAGATCCCGCCTGGCATGTTCAGCCTTAAAGCCTGTTACACCTTTGCCTTTTGGTCCAAAACCTGGCCATGCCCAACAGACAAATTCTTCGCAGCCGGCAAACAGTTTTTGCACCCGTTCAACACTCATGGCCTTGTCGCCGCTGTTAAATATCTGTCCGCTGGTATCTTCAAAAAAGTAGTTTTCGTTTTCATAGCCCAATGGCCGCACCGGGCAGTTTGAGGGCAGGCATCCGGTTTCATCCAGATCGCCAGCGCCGCGCCAGTCGCCCGGATCGACGCCGCCCCAGGCTTGGCCAAGGCGGGGAAAATCCCGCGCGCCGCGTTCCACAGCCAGTTTGGCCTTTTGCTCGGCCATGCCGATAACTGCCGAAACCGACCGCTTACTGGCGCCACCATGAAGGCGGCCGGAAGTATGGTCAGATGATCTTGTGCCTGGAATAATATATTGCGGCAGCCCATCAGAGCCGTGTTCCGTCTCAAATGGCGGTGATTTTTTATCGACCATGAATTTTTTTTCAAAAAAAATATGTATTGCAGCTAAAAACGTCGCAATAGGTTGACCTTTGCTGACGCATTGCTGCGCCAGTATTTTCAGGATTTCGGATTATGTCTGGGTTGTCGTGCCAGCGCCCTTAAACGAACCCGTTTCATCACCCTTGTGCGGATCTCCATCACCATCTGCGGGTTTGTCTGGATTAGGGTTGTTTTCGCCTTCAGGAACTTCACCGACTGTTTCAGGTCCGTTGCCTTCTTCGCCGGCAACAACCGCTCCAAGACTTTGTTTAGTCGGTTTCTTCGGCTTCACTGGCTTTTTCGGTTTCTTCGGCTTCACTGGTTTTTTCGGTTTATTTGGCTTTGCTGCCATCGCCAGCGCCCTTTTACGGTCGGGATCAATATCACCCAATCCCTCCTCTTCCTCGAATATACTGTCTGCCTTTTTCAACGGTTCAGATTTAGTTTCGGCCAGTTGATCAGCGCGATTTTGCTCATTGATCTGGTTTTGCAGCGGCAGGGCAACGGCCTCACAGGTTCGCGTGAAGACATCAAAGCAATTGCGGGTCAAAACGTCTTCGCCCGTCCAGCCCTCATCGGCATTCAAAACAATCAGTCCTTGAATAACCATCCAGCGATACAGCCGTTCACCGGAATAGCTATCTTGTCTGGTGCAATAATTTGCGGCCGCAAAGATGATCTCATTGACCATTTCAGTTTCCAGATCATCGCGGTGCGGATCAAACCAGTTGTGGCTCAAACCTTCCGGGTCTTCCTGTATCATTCCAGATAGCCGCGCGGCGGCCATATGTCCCACACCACCGGCATATTCAGCCGGAATAATCTCAGGTTTCAGTTCTTGCATTTTATCACTCTCCTCGTTTAGCCATTAATGGCGTCGTTGACGTCCTTGCCCCAATCGGGCGGGATGGCGATGATTTCCACCGGCTTGCCAAATCCACGCAATCTAATGATGGCGCTATCAAATTGTTTTTGAGCCTGAGGTTTGCCCCAGTCATTGTCCTTAAATATCAGCCAGCCACTGATTGCCGGATGATCAAACAGGCCCATGAGCCCGGACAAGCTGCCCGCTGCACTAATGCGCAATTCAGACCGTGCGCTCGCCACGGTCAGGCCATCTTCAATGCCTTCCGTGACCGCCAGCAATCCTGATTTATGTTCGGCTGCCGCATCGGCCAGCGACAATCCGGTTTCACCATGGCAAAGTGAGATCATCGAACCAGCGGTTTCCGGCCACATCAGCTTGGCTGAAAATCCATTACCAAACTCAAACAAAGGCGCTTTGCCGCTGCCATCACGCGCCAAAAATGTCAGGTGGCAGGCCTGCAATTCACCATTGCAATTGCGCATGGCAGATATCAGTGCTGGAAAATGCGGACCTTTGGCCAGCCGTTTGCCATTGGCATCTTTGGGTGCCGCCATCCAGTATTCGGCGCGCGGCATAAATCGCAGCGCATGGCTTGGAAATTTGATTGCATCCAGATCAATACCCCTGGCACTTCGCAGATAAGTTTCCGCCACAGTGCCGGCAATGCTTTCCTGGGCTGAATAATACATCCGCCGCGCCCGGTCGTTAGACTTTTTACGCGCCGCCACGGCTTCCACTTCCAGTTTTTTGCGGCGCTCTTGCTGACGCTTTGCCGCCCGGGTTTTTTCCTTCGGGTCCATGGAGCGAATATTGTATCGGTCTTCAATCCATTCCAGCGCCTTCATACGGCTTTCGTGGTCGACGCGTCCGTCACGACAAAACGCCACCAGATCGATCACGTCACCGGTTTCGCCGGAAACAAAATCACGCCAGGCACCCACACGATTGCCGTCCAGCCAGACCACCATCTGCCTTGCCCGCGCGCCGGAGCGCCATGGATTAACAACATTCCACAATTTGCCGTGCCGGTTCTTAGGCTGGGCGCCAGCTCCAAAAAGATCGCCAATGACCGACAAAACATCATCTTGCAAAAAGCCCTTGGCGGTGGAAAAGCGTGAAGCCATGATTACAGACATTCCCCCATGGTTTCTTCCATGGCGGTGATAACCTGGTCAAAGCTTGGTTCATCACGCAGGGTTTCCACCCGCTGCAATTGTTTGGAGATATATTGTTTGCTGACCCCCAGCGCCCGAGCCAAAACCGCGCCTGGCACATTGGCCAAAGTCACCACCAGATAGGCGGCAATGGTTTTGCAGTCAGCGGGCGTAAACGTGCATTGGCTGACAGCCGCCAAATGACAAGCCTGCCACATCCGCACGGCACAGCGTTCTTCGACGGTGAGGTTCATGTGGCTGTTATCTCGTCTTTTACTTCGGCCTTTTGACGTCTGCGCTCTTCGGCTTCTTCCTTTGTCTCACGTTCAGTTTTTCGGTTTTTAATCTCATCAGCGGCATGTTTTTCCTCCGCCGGCAATATATCCGTTTCGCGGGATTTTTTCTGCCGCGCCTTTGCCTTTGGTCCGGTTTCTTCAGCCCATAATGGCAAAACAAATTCGACCCAGCCATTATCCAGAAATTCAACATTAATGCCTTTGGGTTCTTCCGCCCGATCAACAAATTCGGCAACCTCCCCAAGGTTCAGTACAAAAAACGTGGAGTTTTTCAAAGTCCGGCTGACCAGCTTTATCGATCCGGAAGGATCGGGTTGCATTCTGATCAGACCATGGCATTCAGCGTTTCCCATCAACAAAGCCAAATTATCGCCCTCCTTCCAGCCCCATTCTTCTACCTGCAGGGACTTGATTGTAATTACCAGTCTTGCCGCCGCGCTGCTGCCTCTGCGTTTTCTCAAACCGGCTTTTACAGGGGCCATGGCGGCTGTTTCTTTTTGAACAGGGATGAATGGTGCAAAAGACATTAAATTTCTCCATATTGATTGGCCAGCCGGTCCCGCCGCGCAGCCTCGCTGCGCAGGGAAAACACCATGGCGTTGAGTGTCGATTTGATCGCTTTGCGCGAGGTGCGCATGCGCTGCCAGGTGGCGCGATGCACGCCCACCAGCAGACAGAATTTTTCATGCGATAATTTTAGCTCGCGCTGTTGAGTTTCAATACGCGCGATTTCTGCATTCATGTTTTGCTTGCGCATCCAATGGGCCTTGGTCAGATTTCATCAAACGCAAAACTGGTGGCGGAAAGAGTAGGGAGGACTGGACAAGCCATATTGTCCGGCTCTTCCCGCCACCGTGCCAAGAAACTCAGCTTGGCGGTGGCAGCAGCTTTAGGGCAAAGCCGCTGCCGTTTTCCCGCTGGGGCAGGAAATAGTTTCCAGTGCCGCGCGGGCCATGGAAATATTTTCAGCAAGATGATGTGGCAGATGACCGTTTTGGCGCACAGCCGTCATAGACATATGTTTCGCGTCCAGGTAATCCAGCGCAAACTTATCGCCCCATTCATCTGGGTTTCTGGCGCCGGTAAAAATGTGCCCAACAAATGCATCCAGATAATTCAGCACATGCGCATCCGGCAGGCTCAATAAAAACGCCGCTCGTTCGGCATCATTTTCCAACTCGCAAAACTGCTCAACAATCATGGCCGGGCCCCCTTAACCTTGGCTGCAACTTTGGCCGCGGCGTCGATCACATCAATCACTGTCAACGGTGCATCGCTTCGGGCGCAACAAAGCCAGATACTCCAGCCGCCCCGTCGGTTGCGCCGCTGGCTGAATTTCGTCACGCGAGCGCCATCAAATCCGGAGCGAAAGGCCAGCCGGTTAATCCGCTCCACTTCATCGACAAATATCTCACAGCCACCTTTTTCCGGTGGTGGCAGATCAAATGTCACCGACAGAAAATCGCGATACATCAGCGACACAAAACCGGGACGAAATGCTGGATAGGTCATCCGTGCCCCACTTTTTGGATAAACCGCGTTGCATGCACGGTGCGATAAACCGCATCTTCTGTGAGCGTTAAAAGTGCCGCGATATCCGCCGTATCAAACTGCCCGGAATTCCAAAGCACCAAAATCGCAAGAGCCTGTTGCTTGCTCATCGTTCTACCACTTCGGCCCGCGCGGCGCTGTTGATCGCCCAGCAAGACATCACAACAAGTGTGGCAATCACCCCAATGCAAAATCCGATGGATAAGCCGGCCAGCAACATCATGCCGCCGCTCCCATGAGTTTGTGCAAAACAGCTTCCACAGCCCTGCGTGTTGCACCCTGCAATTTGCGATTATCCCGCAGGCCTTTGACGACAGTGCTTTCAGACAACCCGCATCGCCGGGCCAGTTCTGCACGCGAAATGTCCAGATCATCGAGCCGGGCGGCTACGTCATGCCAATTATCAAGCTTCATCATATTTCCTCGCGCATCATCAATTTCCCTAAAAAAGGATATTTGTCACTTTGTCAAGGGATAAATCGCATGAGGAGTTCCCCTCTAATGAGGGATATGTTCCAGATATGAATGAGATCAGACGCGAACACATGGAATGGATTGTTTTTGTTTTGGCCGACAAAGGCTGGAACCGGGCAGAGCTGTCACGACAGGCTGGCATCGACCCCACAACACTTTCCAAATTTTTTAATGACAAGCTGCAAACAGCGGGTCTTTCCACACAAACAATTCGAAAAATTGAGGAATGTACCGGACTTCCTGCATTTAAAACTACGAAAAGCAGCGTTGCACGTGGCCTGTCTGAAAACGAGGCCGCTCCCTACTTATATTTCGATAATACCGCCCCGCATGATCGTGCTGTAAGGGCTTGGATTAACGATCAGCCCGCACTGGATCCCTGGTTGCTCAATTCCCGCGCACTCGAGCTTCTAGGTTATATGCCGGGGGATATATTACTTGTGGATTTAAACAAAGAAGCGCAAACCGGCGATGTGGTTTGCGCCCAGTCTCTGGACAATCGCGGCGGTGCAGAAACCATTTTTCGCACTTTTGAGCCGCCCTTTCTTGTGGCCGCCAGCATGGAAACTGCTCTGCACAAACCCCTGCTGATCGATGATGACCGCACCACGGTCATGGGCACAGTGGTTGGATCTGTTCGCGCTAAAAAAACGGCTTAAGTTGTGGATGCGCGCATATATCCACATCCGCCCTTTGGCCACAATGCCCGGGTTAATTGCACCCTGCTAATTATTATTACCTTTTTGATTGGCTTTTTTGAAGCACCGATACTCTGGTGCTTAGTTCCATTTTCATTTTTTGCGGCCTGGAGCCATTGGTATGCAGCGACTGATATAACAATTTCTCTGGAACTTGATCCACGATTAGCCCCCGGCTTTGAGATCGCACATCTGCGGCGAATGATTGCCGGCGTAGCTGCTACTTTGATCGGTTACGGAGTTGCTTATTATGTTGTTTAAGCCCAGCCCATGGGTAAAACCAATTTACTTTCCACCACCACCGTTCGGCAAAAAGGATGCCATTATGTGCGTGTTTTTGGCTGCAGCATCCTCCTGGATCGCAAGTGCTGGTGCCGGGATCATCTGGTGTTTGATGCCGTACATTCTCTTTTCCCTTGGGAGTTACTGGCGATTGCGGATTGATCGGTTATTTTCTCTGGAGATCGACCTGCGTTTTTTGCCCGGATTTGAAGTCGCTCATTTGCGTCGCTTGTTGATTGCAGTTGCGGTTATATTTGTCAGCTACGGGTCAGTCTATTTTCTATTGTGAATACCGCTGCAATCCTCTAATTTCATCTGGGTTGCTGCCATATAAGTAAACAGATGGAATTTTTACTCGGTATTTCTTTATGCATGGGGATTTTTACACGAAAATGGCTTGTTCCATTTTTGCTATTTTTGTCATGGTTCAGTCTACGATTGTGTTACCTTTATTACACTGGCCATATGTTGATATCTCTTCAATATTATCGCGATAGCGGCATCAAATTTCTCGCGCTTTGGGTAGCCTCTTGGCTGGCGGTTCTGGTGATATTCTATTTGGCTTGGATTTCCGGGCGCATGATCCGATGGCTATTCGACAATTGGAAGAATACGTGGATTAAGTACGCAATTGCGTTCATTTGGCTTTTTGTTGGTATCGCCAATGTCGTATTAACCGGTTATCTCAATTGGGGTAAAATGGGCATTTACGATTGGTACATATCGGTTGGAGAAGCCACCATGGTCGCGCCATTTTGGCCGCTCACATTCATTTGGTCGCTCGAATTTACAAATGGCTGATTATCATATCTTTATTATAGCATTTATTGTTTGGGGCATGATTGTTGATTATTTCCGTATCCAAAGAACTTATTGGAGCTTTGTTCCTGCAGACCTCACCAGCAAACAGCTCGTTGAGGGGGTAATTGCCGGGCTTGCCGCCTATGGGTTACATGATTTATTACATTTGATTTGGACAACCTTACCCTAATTTGCGACATCAAGAAGGGATAATGTTCCACGTGAAACGTGAGAAACAGGAATTGTCCCTTGACAAAAAGGATATATATCCATTTACATGCGCCGAACCCTTGAAGTGAGGAAACCGCATGACCCCAAAAATTCGCGAATTACAATCCGTTTTACGCCGCGTTGATGTTGCCAAGCTTTTGCTGATGGCGCCGGAAACCTTTTCGCGCAAACGGCCCGAACTGGAGCAGGCCGGCTTTCCGCCAAAACTGCCCGGCATAAATGGCTGGTCGCTGGCCTGCGTCACCACATGGATTGATAGCAATGGCCAGACCATGCCCACCCCATCCGCTGCCATGATTGCAGCTACCCAGGAATTGGACCGTGAATATGCCTGATCTAATCCAAAGCATTAGTTCCGAGCGCGCGCGGTTGCCTCGGAACCCGCTGATTGGACTTTCTGCAATCCAAGAGGCCGCGTTGGAATTTGCTACAACAAGCAAGATAAGTTCTTCACTTTACTGTGAGCCAGACGACAGTATTTGTAAGGCCACGCTCGGTGCGTTGGTAAAATCGGGGTATCTGCAAAAACCAAAGGGGTATCGCTATTGGCTGTCGGCCAAGGGCGAACGCGCGCACCGTATACTTACAAGAACCCGTCTCCATAAAGACGCACTCAAAACGCTATGCACGTTTCTCAAAGATGCACTCGAATGGTTTGAGAATGAGCACGGTACGGACGCTGATATAACAGCGAATGATTTCAGCGTCCCTGATTGGGTTCTAGAAGCCCGAATTGCGCTGGATGAAAATCAGCATTTAACCCAACAACATTAACGACAAAAGGGAGTCGATGAATATGCGCCCTTCATACAAAAAAGCCATTCACTGGATCGTAGATAATGACGACTGCGAGTGGTTGGAAGATGGAGCCGAAGCACCGCTATCAATTTCAGCCGCGCTCGTTGCTGATGTCTTTAACAGATCAGACAAGGAGGTCCGTCAAGACCTCCGCCAACAGGAAGCCATGGCAGAATTCATTACAGCCGATCATATCAAGCAAAGCCTGCCAGACAGCGTACGCAAAATCCGTGCACACCTAAAACCGGAGACTGATCATGCGACAGATAAGTGATGACGTGGCCGCCATGAGCACAAAACAAAAATCAGATTTGCGCGAACTCGCCAGCCGCAATTATTTCAAATGCGGCGCGGGATGGAAAAACAAATCCCGTAAACTGGCAGACAATTCTGCCAACTGGTTTTTGGCCTGGGGCATGGCCCGCATAAAGGCCTACACAACCACCCGGCATTTTGGCGATATGATTGTATTGACCAAACGTGGCCGCGCAGTGCTCGATGTTCTCAACGGCCAAAAACCACCCATGCCCCATGAGGTTCACGAGGCGGCGCAATGAGCCGCCAAATGAACGAACCCATAAGCCGACAAGCGACCAGACCCCGGGGCACAGACATAACCAGCCTGCAGGAATTAGACCCCACCGTGCCGTGGGTCAAAATGAAAATCGCAGCTGAAAAATTGAGAACTGACAATGCCGCGCCCCGCCAAAGGCAAACACGCCCTGCAGATCCCCATGAGCCAAATGGACATGCTTTTGATTGACCTGCTGGTACAGGCCCATGGCGCAAAAAACCGAAAACAATTGATCGACAAACTGCTGCGCAAAGAGGCCCGCCGCCTCTGTTTGCCAGCCCGAAAACGAAAGGCTGCATGATGAATTATCAAAATGAACTCACAAAAAAATTATTGGCGGAAATAGAGGTAGAATTAGTCTTTGCCCGCGAAAATTTTCCCGGAAAAAATGTTACGTTTGCAGCTCTCATCGAAGAAGTGGGAGAACTGGCAACGGCAACTTTTCAAGAAAGCCGTGACAGGGTCCGAAAAGAAGCTGTTCAAGTGGCAGCTATGGCAATGAGAATGGTGCTGGATGGAGATCACACATATGACAAATGGCGTTTGCAAAAAGGTCTTGACCCTTTAGTTGAGACGGAAGAAACCCAATGATCCCCGAAGATGGCTCTTATTATTCCAGCGGTGTTTTGGTTTACAAAGCTCCCACATCCACCATTCAAAACGGCGACAGGCACACCACCATGGGCTTTACGGTTTGCGAAGTTTCCCACAGCCTCAACGAGCCGGATAAGGTCGCCAGCTTGATTGCCGCCGCGTTAAGCAACTACCATCCCGCCCGCCAGTAAATTGTAAAGAGGTCAGCCATGAAATCCCCCGCTGTCAAAATTCCCCATGTGGCCTGGCGGCAGGGCCGGCCAAGATTTTCTCCGGCCAGCGGCGTTCGCGACCTGGGCCACAAAGGTGAAGACCTGCGCCATGCAAATGGCGACTGGTTCACATTCGAGCAGGCAAGTGCCTGGTCCATAACATTTCAGGCAGAGATTGCCGCCCAAAGAACGGCTATCCGCTCCGGAGAAATATCCATTGCAAAAACTGCCAAAGCCGTTCACCGCGCCGCCGGGCTGGTCACCGTTGGCCAAATGATTTTAGCCTGGCATCAGACACCCCGCATGACAGGTAAATTGATCATTGAGGGTCGCATGGAACGGCGGCCACTGGCCGTAAAAACCATTCAATATTACAAATCCGGTTCCCGCATTATCGAAAATCCAAAAATGGGCAGCCTCTGGCACCAGCCGGCCGCCGCCATTTCCCAAAGCCATTTGACCGGACTTTTGCACAAGGTAGAAGTTGAACACGGCCTGTCGAGCGCCCGCATGGTGCGCGCCACATTATCGGCCGCATGGAAGTGGGGCAGGGCGAAATACAACCTGCCGCGCAATCCGGTGCGTGATTTGGAAATCACCTTGCCGGTGCCAGCGCCCAGAATTCGTTATGGCTCGATTGCCGAAATGCAGGCCCTCATCGATGTGGCTGGCCGCATTGACCGTCCAGACGTTGCCCTGATCATGTTAATGGGATTATGGACCGCCCAAAGGCAGGGCGACCGCCTGTCACTGGAAGGTGGCAAGGTCACCTCTGAAGGCATTTGGTTTCGGCAGGCAAAACGCCACGGTCAGCCATTACTCGTCCCTGCAGCAGCGCCATTAGCCAAAGCGTTGGAACAAGCCTTGGATCGTCGCAGGGACTGGCGGATAAACTACCCGCAAGCCTGCCTGGATGAAGTTACCAGACGTCCCTTTGAGGCCAGTTGGTATAACAAATTGCTCTCGCTCACCCGCTTTATTGCCGCCCATGGCCGGGCCCCAGACGAAGAATTTGATGATCCTGCGCGCGATATAAAAACCGCTTTGTCGGTTCTGCGCGGCATAGATATGCAAAAAGCACTGGATGGCTTTACCCCGATTTCAAGTCTTGCTGATTTCAGGGATCAGGATTTGCGCGATACAGCGGTCACATGGCTGGCACTGGCGGGCTGCGACGAGCGCGAGATCGCCTCCATCACCGGCCACGAGCTCACGTCAATCAATCGCATTATGAAACACTATCTCGGCCTGCATCCGGATTTGGCAAAGCGTGGAATTGGCAAATTGGAACACTGGTATGCCGCCGCAAATCAGGCTCGGGAGAACAAAACATGACGCCGTGCGGCCCGTGCGGCGTGCGGCGTCCATTTTCAAGCCCCATGTTCGCCGTATGTACTCACCCGAAGGCAGCTAAGTCATTGAAATTAATGGTGCCCCCACCAAGATTCGAACTCGGGACCTATTGATTACAAATCAATTGCTCTACCAACTGAGCTATAAGGGCATTTGGTTGGCTGATGAAAATGTATCAGCAACGGAACGTCGTGTAACTGATTCAGTTGCACGCTGCAACCGAAATTAAACCCAAAATGGTAAGGAAATTACTAATCTCTCAAAGTTAGTCTGTCACCGCGTTTTTCATATGAACTGAGCGACTCTAAAAAGGACTGACCCAACAGGCTCTGATTTAGTCTGCCGGGTTCCGCAACCAAAACCCGCATATTGATTCTGACAATAGAACCGAGCGTTAATTTGTCGATCACAGCACGTGCCGCACGACCTCTGCCGTTGGCGGTCTGAGTAACGACTGAGAAATTAAGCTGATTAAGATCAAGCCCGGCCGATTGTCGCAGCCCGCGCGCTTAATACGATTGCGCTGGCACCGGTATCGACAAGAAAGCGAACCGGCTTGCCGTTAATAAAGGCATCGGCTTCGAAATGACCGTTGGGGGATCGGATCAGGGTCACCTGCCGTGCGCCGTCAGAGTTTACACTGGAAATAGGGCTGCCGGGTATAATGCCTCCTGTGAGCCGCGAACCAAAATCCTGCAGATCGAAGCGAAATACATATAAGCTCATCAACACCACTATGATGAACAACCAAATAACCAATTGCCGGGCGATTCTGCCAAAAGACTGACCGCGTCCAAAGGCAGCGGAGGCGATGACAACGGCCCACACGGACATAATGGCGAAGGCGGCAAACCGGGAATTGTCGATACCCCACAAACTGCCCTGATCATGATTGGCGATCAGAATGAACAGCACTGCGCCGATCAATCCCATAATCAGCCAAAAAAACCGGCCCATTAGGCGCTCCCGTTCGTGATGTCGCGGGCAGCGGCAATGCGGCGGCGCTTGGTCACCCGCTTTTGGCGCACGGGCAACTTTGCCACCCGATCTGGCAAGTTTGCTAATAAGGCGCGTTTTTGAGGCCTGTCCATGTTCATCCAGCCGGCAATTTCATCGCGGCTGCGCCCACAACCAAAACAATGACCGCTTTGCGGTTCAATAACGCATACCAAAATGCACGGGGAGAGAGTATCTGGTGTTTCCATATATCTTAGATAACCATCAGCAGGCCCAGATACAGGGCAATTTCTGCGACCTGCTGGGTCGCACCAAGTACATCACCGGTATATCCGCCAATCTGCTTTTTCGCCAAACGGGCCAGTATCAGCGTGGCGATAATTGCCAGCGCTATGGCAATGAAGGCCTGCACGACATATCCACCAAAAATGACAAGCAGAAAGGCAGGCAGGGCAAATAACAATGGTTTAATCCACGACGCCCTGCCGGGTGCACCATGTTTGCTGGCCAGACTATCAGCATCTTTTTCGGTGTCGGTTGTTTCTTCGCTTTGACGGGCTGATGGCAAGGTTTTCCACGGCCACAACATGGCAAGACGCGAAAGCCCGGCCACACCAAGCAGCACAAAAATCATCTCTTGCGGGTGCAATGTGTCGATCAGAGAGCTTAGCAATGCGATCTTTATGGCAATTGAAAACAGCAGCGCCAGAACCCCATAGGTGCCAATTGAGCTGTCACGCATAATTTCTAATTTGCGCTGGGCACTGTCACCACCGCCAAATCCATCGACAGTGTCAGCCAATCCATCTTCATGCAATCCACCGGTTGTCAGCGCCTGGGTGATCAGGATTAAGATGGCAATCACAAAAGCCGGAAGCGAAAAGACCAGGCCAAGAATAAAAACCAAAACAGCGGGCAGGGTTATGATCAAACCGGCAAGGGAAAAACAATGGGTAATTTGCGTAAAGTCTGGTGCGCGCGCCGTTACAACTTTATGCAGTGGCAGACGCGATAAAAAAGACGCACTGTCGATCACAGCATCGAAGTCACTTAAAGGGGTAGGTTCATCTTGGTCAATAATTGTCATTTTCAAGTCCCAAACTTCATAGTGTCGTAAATTTGTTCGCGCAGTTCGCACCAGCAAGCTTGCCACGATCTATGTGCTCTTTATAGAAAACCAATTCCAATTAACAGCCGGTCAGGATTATCTCTATGACAACAGCTATGCCGTTCGACGACTTTCGTGAACTCATCAACACCATGCCGGGCCCCGATACAGGCGCGGCCCAACGTGTTGCAGAACGTGATCAGCAATTGACCAAGCCCCCCGGTGCTTTGGGAAAGTTGGAGGAAATAGCGGTTTGGCTGGCAACCTGGACAGGCAGGCCACCCCAGGTGATTCGGCCTCAGGTTACAATATTTGCAGGTAATCACGGGGTGACTGCCCAAGGTATTTCCCCATTCCCTTCTGAAGTCACGGCTCAAATGGTGGGTAATTTTTCTGCAGGTGGCGCTGCGATCAACCAAATTTGCGCAGTTAACGATCTGGGTCTCAAAGTGTTTGATCTTGCATTGGAAATGCCGACAAACGACATTACGCAGGAAGCTGCAATGGATGAGCGCACCTGCGCTGCCACCATGGCTTTTGGAATGGAAGCGATCACAGGCGGTATTGATCTGTTATGCATTGGTGAAATGGGAATTGGTAATACAACGATTGCATCCGCTATTTTTCTTGCTCTGTTTGGTGGTGACGCTGAAGAATGGGTAGGGCCGGGAACCGGTCACGATGAAAAAGGCGTCAAACTGAAAGCGCAAGTTATTCAACGCGCGATCGATTTGCACAAAGACCATCTGCGCGATCCGCTGGAAGTATTGCGTCGCCTTGGTGGGCGCGAAATTGCTGCCATGACCGGCGCAATATTAGCAGCTCGTATGCAACGTGTACCGGTAATTGTCGATGGTTTTGTTGCCAGTGCCGCTGCTGCTGTTTTGTATGCGGCCGACGCGACTGCTTTGGATCATTGCCTGTTTGCACATGTTTCTGCGGAACCGGCTCACAAGAAGGCATTGGCGCAGATGAACAAGGTTGCTCTGCTCGATTTAGGCATGCGTTTAGGGGAAGGCACAGGAGCGGCGCTGGCTGCGGGAATTGTGAAAGCGGCGGCAAAATGCCATAGCGGCATGGCGACTTTTGAAGAGGCATCTGTAAGCAATCGTGATGATTAGAACGCCCTAAACGACATTTTCTTTCAACTGCATTGCGGGTGACGAGACCTGATCGCGATGGGCTTTTGAATTTTGCTGTTTTTCCACCCGTGGCAAAACACGTTTGCTCGGGAAGGTGGCAATGACTTCAGTTCCCTCGCGCAATTTCGATTTTAATTCAAAATGCCCGTCGTGCAGATGCACAAGCGCCTGCACGATCGGCAAACCAAGGCCTGTACCCTGTTCAGCACTTTTAATCGCAATCGATCCCTGTCCAAAGGAAGACAGGACCACAGGAATTTCGTCTTCGGGAATACCCGGCCCGCTGTCCTTCACAGAGATATACTGGCCACCACCAGCGGTCCAGCCAACTTTAATCCAGATTTTTCCACCATAGGGAGTAAATTTTAGTGCATTGGACAAAAGGTTGAGAATGATCTGACGCACACCGCGGTCATCCGCTAGAATCTGAGGTAAATCTGGTTGCAATTGCAGCGCCACGTGAATGTTTTTGTCATTGGCCTTCAGCTTCATCATCTGCTGGGCTTCTTCAGCAGCATGGGCCAGGTTGACAGGTTCCTCATCGATTTCCTGACGTCCCGCTTCGACGCGCGACAGGTCCAAAATCTCATTGATCAAATGCAGCAAATGCGAACCGGAAGAATGAATGTCCTGCACATATTCTTTGTAATAATCATTGTCTAATGGGCCCATAAGTTCCTTCGACATGACCTCGGAAAAACCTAAAATAGCGTTCAATGGTGTGCGCAATTCATGACTCATAGTCGCAAGAAAACGGGATTTAGCCAGATTCGCTTCTTCTGCCCGCCTTCGCGCTTCATCGGAAATCGAGCGAGCAGATTCCAGCTCTACGATTAATTGATCGCGCACGATTTCGGAATGCAAATGGGCGACGCGGGCATTGCGGATCAGACTTCCAAGGTAGTCAAAAAACAATCCGATGAAAATCAGGACCCCGGCCATGCCAAGACTGACCAGACTTTTGTCCATGCCCAAATGCAAGATGACAATTGCAATCAGCGGAATACTGGCAACAAGGGGTCCAACTTTCAAATTGTGAGTGGTTAGAAGGTTTAAACCCATAATGACCATGGCGCTGGCAAAAATGATCGAATTGATCAATGCACCGTTCGTATCGCGCAATATCATCCAGATTAACGATGCCCAGACAACACCAAACAACACGTCGAACAGATAAAAACACTGTTTCCATGGAAATTTGCTCGTCACTTTGTCACTGAGCTCAATGTAATTGCCAGCGGTAACGTTGCGAATGACAACCATTGTCCAGGCGATTGTAACCCAGATCAGAACCGTGTTTAAAGGAAGTGTTTGCCAGGCCAGTGCGGCACCGCCGAATATTACAAGTAAAAATGTCAGGCCATAATTACGCTGTACTTCGGCATGTTTCAGCAACATTTCTGCCGCAAAATTTTCCGGATTTATTTTGCTGTGATTGACCGGGCTTCTGTTCCGTTTCAAAACTTTACGCGCGACGTTGCCGATGCGGCGACGTTTGACAATATTCTTGTCGGCGTTTTCAATTTCAATCTGGGACATGGTACTCGTTACAATCCGTCAGCAAATGCATTGGTTTCACCATTTGGTGAATGGAATATTTTGCTCCATTTATACAAAATTTACGTTAACATTGGTGATATTTGAAACAAATTTTGAGCCCGTTTATACGAAAATTGAGTAAATATTTTTTTATTGACTGGGGACTGACGCTTGTCACACTGGCGTCCTTGGTCGCGACGATTTCCTGGCTGGAAAATTCCAATCCGTTGGCATTACCGGGAAGCATCAAATTTGTGGACAGGGATAACCTGATGATAAACGAGCAGATGGCGCAATGACAATTTGGAACAAGGACAGATGCGATGAAACTATATGACGGTGGTAAAGCGCCAAATCCAAGGCGGGTTCGAATATTTCTGGCAGAAAAAGCAATTGTAGTTCCATTGCACAGCG
>JAESQX010000086.1 GCA_016764875.1 Gammaproteobacteria bacterium | reverse complement strand
GAGATGCGTTACGGCAATCCAGGCATGGGACATTTCATCACCGGTTCGGCTTCCATCAACAACCCACTGATCAGGATCAGGGTTGTTGGGGTTGTTGGCTGTATTGTCGTACCACTGCTTGATTATCAATACGGCGCCGGCCGGTAGTAGAGGAGCAACATGAGGCTCATACAAATGGCTATGATGCCAGGTGGCACTCCAGTTTGATATCTGACTGATCGCTTCGGTTTTCCCGGTTGCCGGATAGAACACCTCAAAAGAAGCCGCATTCATGCGTAGATGACCGTGTGGCTGAAAGCTGTCAATACGAACCGGATGATCAAAAGTATGAAAACCCTGGGTCATGGCAAATCCATGAGGAGGTATGACCAGAGTTCCATTTTCATATCCTTCTCGCATAGCATATAGCGACAGATCCTGTTTGTAGGGGGCGGTCTTCTCGTAGCCCTCTGGATGCAACCAGATGCCCAGCTCTACAACATTATCCTTAATAATTTCACCTTCGGCTGTTGGCCCGACTCCGCCTGGATACATATGTATGCTCCAGCTGATGCGAGCATCTTTGGGTAAGGTGCGGCACACGCCTTCCGGTATGATTTCGCCCCATTTTCCCATGGCGTATTCATTTAACTGGCTATAGCGCTCGTATTCACCGTACTCGTTGGGTGCTTCCACAGAGGTATTGGCATGATGTACCACCGCTGCCGCATCGCCCCTTGGTTTAACCTGAAGCGCTTTGATGCAACGATCTGTTGTATTGTGAGGATCGTTATAGGGTGAATGCCACAGGTCATTACCCTGAGCCGGTATATCCATTGGACTTGATGCTACAACGATGGTTGGCTCGCCGAATTCCTTGATGAAGTTCCAATCATCGGTGCTGCGGATATCAGCGACCGGCGGCGATTTGTCACCCCAGTCTCCCAGAGGTGCTCCCTGGTCAACCCACGCCACTATGGTGGCAACCTCTTCCTCAGAAAGGCGCCAGTCTGCCTGCAAATCCTGAATACCGACACCATGATCGTAGGCATAGGGAGGCATTGACCTCTCTTCCACCCGCATTTGTATCAGAGGTGCCCAGGGACGTACCTGCTCATAGGTTGTAAATTGCATGGGCCCAATGCCACCTTCACGGTGACAGACCACACAGTTGTCGCTCAAGATCTGAGCAACATCATCAGCGTAGGTGATTTTCTCTTGAGCCTGAACCTGAAAACCCAAACCAAGCAGGACAGCGACACCCAGGAGGCTTGTATAAGGAACTCTTTTCATTATCTTCTCCTCAAAGTAAGTATGCAGACGAATAATTTCTAACTTCTCTGTCGAAGTTTACTGCTTATAAGAGGGGACAAAATTAGATCTAAATCAAACTAAATGCAGATAGTTGGCGGATTCAGATTTAAAACAACAAATTAGCGAGTAATTCGCTTAATTCGGCAAGGTGTGTGGTGAGAGGGTTTTGCCCCTGTGGCGGTGGGACAACTGGCCATATAGTCATTCTCGAGCAAAATGTATCAGGGGGTACTTCTGTCTCGCCAGGCGTGATAAACAGAAGTGACATCGACCTGCCAGGTTGGGGAAATCATGGTGATGAGAAGGGCCTCCAGGTTGGTGAGTGTGACGGCTACCATGGCAATGCGCAGGGGCAAGAGTGACCAGTCACTGAACAGCCCAATCGCGGCAACTGCGATAAAAAACCACGAGGTTTTGGCTGCGCGGGTGTGATAGCTTGGCCAACGTTTATACTTCCAGAAACCCGCCGCCGTAGAGATCACATAGGTAGCGATGGCCGCTACAATCCAGATCAGTTCACCGCGCAAGGTTGCTCCGTACATCGTTATCGCTCCAAAAAGAAGAGCGGCGTAAAGGGCCGCATCGGCCCAGCTATCAAGCCGTGCGCCGATGATCGTACGCTGGTTAAGCAGGATGGCGAGCTTGCCATCGACCCAGTCTGTCATGCCGAGGAAAAGGAAAACCCAGAGAAAGACCTCGTTCTGCCCACCAAGGGCGATTGGAATAAGGACGAATGAGCCAAGCAGCCTCACCATACAAATAATGTTAGGAATCGTGACAAGCCGATCTGTTATCTGTGGTGGTGCCAGTTCAGTCTCGCTGACGCTCTGCTCGTGCTGCGGTTCCTGATTGTTCATGCCATCCACCAGATAAGAAAATACACAAATACCGGCGCTGTAATGGTAAGGCTGTCGATTCGATCAATAACGCCCCCCATGCCAGGCAATAAGTTGCTGCTGTCCTTAACACCACTGTCGCGTTTGATAGCCGACATATTGATGTCTCCGAAGAAGCCGGCGAGAGCAATGAGGATCGCTGCAAAAACCGGAGCGATCCACGGTCGCAGTGAATCAGGCAGTGAGAGTGGCCCGGCTTGCTGGCCCAGGGTGGTGAGTGATGGAGCAATAAGAAGGGCAAGGACTGTGGTGACCAGCATCCCTCCAAGAAAGCCTTCCCAGGTTTTATTGGGCGATATAACAGGAGTAATGCGGTGCCGTTTGTGGCTTCCAGAGAGCCGGCCCACTTGAGCCTGAAAAATATCATTTGTCTCGGTAAGAATGATGAGGAAGAGAAACCAGCCGGCCGGCCCGATGGGGCCGGTTGAAGATTCAGGAAGTATCAGCAGCAGGGCAGCATGGGATACCCCGTAACCGAGAAACATAATGCCCCAGAGCAAGCCGCCGGCAGAGCGGATATAGCCCCTGGGTTCGCCTTTGATCAGCAGTAAAACTGCCAGCACGATGAGCGAACTGACAGGCAGAAAGACGACATAAAACGATACTGAGCCAGATAGAATTATAAGATAGTTGATGACTATGAGACCGTAACCTGCCTGAATGGCGGGTCGGTCTTCGGGGCGGGCACCCAACATTCTGGTAATCTCAAACCAGCCACTGCAACTGGCTACAGCGAGTAAAAGACAGATCCCGGGTCGACCGGCGAGCAGGGCTGCACTCACTCCGACGGCCAGCATCCACCAGGTTCGCAGGCTGGCGAAACGCTGGTGTCGTTTAGCCTCATCGGCACCGCGTAGACGTATAAATCGAATTATCGACCCGATTATCAGACTGGCGAAAATAGTAAACAAAGTCCAATAAAGAGCGGGTTCAGGCGCCGTGATCATAGTTTCTCCTTAACTGCTTTATGTATTGTCGCGTCGTGGACTCAAGTCCCATTGGCCGGCATTCCGAACCGGCTCACAAGCCAGCGGATTAGAATCGGTAATGACCCGCAAACCACCAGCGCTGCAATGAGGGGCAGGTCGATAAATGAACTTGGCCCCCTGGTCGCCAGTTCGTGCAGCGAGGGCAGGCGCAATCCCACATAAACCCAGATCGCATTGGCCGGGATTAAACCCACGAATGTGGTCCAGAAAAATGTCCAGGCGCGAACCCGGCTGGCGCCACTAACAGGGTTTACGATGGAGTAGGGAGCGTGCGCCATTCGCAGTGTCAGCAGGTAAAACGCGCCTTCTTTTTCGATATGTTTGTTCATCAGGGCGAGAAATTTAGTGTACCTGCGCTCTATACTTTCCTGAAACAGATAACGGCTAAGAGAGAAAATCGCCATGGCCACCATGGTGAGGCCGATGGAGACAATAACCACCGCTTGCCAGAACCCGAACAACCAGCCATATACGATAGCCTTTCCGCCGGTGCCCGGAACCAGGGAAAGTAATGTATAGATACCGAAACCTACGGCGAAGGAGCGCCCGGGGTTAAGGGCAATGTAGTTGCGCAGGCGGTTTTCCTGATCCACCAGATTTTCAAGCGAGACATAATTGCTTACCAACCAGGTCAGTGCCAACAGGGCAAGCACTACAGCCACGAAGACGTATAGTTTTTTCCTGCCCGGGCCGGGTGGCAGATTTGTGCTCATGATATCGGGGCTTCTGAACTGGTAACCAATGCCTCGAGAACATGCGCCGGACGAGGAAAGATATGTTTGCTTAGAGGTTCAAATGTCGCCGTGTCCTCGAAATACAGGTAATGGGTCACGGTAAGGTTCTGCGAGTCTGCCTCTATCAGGTTAAAGGTGTTTTCCTCCCGTTCGCGGCCTTTCCCGCGACTCGATGTGGTGGTTCCACACTGAACGATGATGACGCCGCGATCACGATGATGTCCGGGGAAAAAGTCCAGCGAGTTTCCGATATAGGAACGGTGCAGGTGCCCACCGAGAATCATCTCGACCTTCTGCTCGACAAAGCAATTGATGGCGCGTCGCGCCTGAGGCATAGCGATGTCGTAGATACGGTCGTGCCCAGGTGCAAAATGATGGTGGGCGACGACGATGCGTACCAACTCCGGAGGTACTGAGGCGAAAGATTCTTCACAGTGCCGGAGTTGATGGAGATAAATTCGCCCATTAGAAATGCTACTTCTAGGTGCAGTGGAGTCGAGACCAACCAGCATGACGTTACCAACCTGCAGCACTGGATTACGATTCGGCGTGATGATCTCGCAGTACAGCTTATGGGGTTTGAATAAACGCTCGAATATCCGCCATAGCGGCACATCGTGATTACCGGGAATTACCAGCATCGGCAGATCCGGTATGCGGTCAAAAAACTGTCTGGCTGCTTCGAACTCGTGACGTTTGGCCCGCTGTGTCAGATCGCCGCTTACCACGATGGCATCGAGACCAAGAGACGGTATGGCTTTCAGCAGGGATTCAGCCACGGCAGGAACGAATGGAGGACCAAAATGCAGATCGGATATGTGGAGAATTCTAGTGGCCATTTTTGCTGTACTACCTCAGTTATGAACATGCTGCCAGATTTGAGGGGGCGCTTGCAACCGCCAACTGAGTGCGCCCGGCAAAAACAGAAGCGCTGGTGGGTAGCTTGACCAATCTGATAGGCTCCACCTGGTTGTAGAATGTTCACAGAAAAACCGAGGAGACATTATGATTTCATCTGCGCAATGGATTATTACCAAATACCTGATTACATCCGGGATAGTCGTTCTGGTGTCGGAGTTTGCCAAACGCAGCGACAGGCTAGGTTCGTTTGTTGCCGCATTACCGCTGGTAACGGTATTAACCTTGCTATGGCTTTACTTTGAAAATCAGGAGCAGGTGAAAATTGCCAACCATGCCTGGTTTACCTTCTGGTATGTACTACCCACTTTACCTATGTTTCTAGCCTTTCCCTGGCTGATAAATCGATTTGGATTCTGGTGGGCGCTGGGGTGGTCAGCCATCATCACCATGGTCTGCTTTGGGGTGCTGATTTCAGTAATGCGCCAGTTTGGGGTAGAGCTGATTTAATCAGGCAAGGGAGGTGAGTCTGGCGTTAAACCCATGCGCACGGGATAACGGACATAAAAAAACCGGGAATAAATCCCGGTTTTGTCGTGTTGCATATTATTGGATTTAACTGACAGCCATCCACAGGCTTATGGCTAAAATCACCATAGCTAGCTGCTCAAGAATCATAAATCGACGGTCTTTTACAATCGATGAAACAAGTCGGTTACGAAGACAGCCGGATGAAATTGTGTCATCTGACTGCTGCGATACTGCCGGGTCGTTGTCTTTACTCATAACGGTTATTCTTTAAGGTCAAAATCACTGATTCCACGAATCTGGGTTACCGAAATCATCTCAATGTCACGGAACTTGGGGTTCATGGGATTGTCCGTATCCAAGATGCTGCCTACATTAGCATAGGTGTCCTTTATAAAAATGTGATCGTGTTCATCATATTGACGTGGAATACCATAATTAATGGATACACGATTTTCCGATGAAACCTGAGTCAACATACCCTTGGTAATCCAGGTCGAGCCATCTCGAGCAAAGTCGCTGATCCGGGAGGCATAATTAACGGTTTCACCCAGCACCGTGAACTCGACATGAGCACCCGCATGATAGGTTCCAAACCACTCCTGACCTTCGTTAAGGCCTATGTTGAGCTGTAATTCATTAAACCAACCCTTTTTAATTTGCCATTTTTGAGTGATTTTCTTCATCATTTCCTGTAATTCAATGGCACAGCGCACAGCGTTGAGCACATAGTTGCAGTCTGGCTGGGGGAAGAAATAATAAACCATGCCATCTCCAGCATGCTTCCCATGGGTACCGTAATATTTTCTATAAATAGGATCGCTTTCCTGCCATATATCATTGATAAGATTGAAATATTCTTCAGCTGGAAGTTCGGAGCAGAGCCTGACCGAATTTTGTAGGTCGGCAACCATCACGGCCACGTGACTCAGATAGGGCTTACGCTTGCGTAATAATTCTCGAATAACCTGATTTCGCTGTGCAAGAAAACGCAGCAGGTAGTTGTCGTCCTTTTCCACCGGGTTATAGGTGAAAAACACACCTTCACGATAGAAACATATATATAAGTCATAGGGAGCGTCATTTCCCTTTTTGTCTTTTAGGGTTGCCGGAAAATGCACAATGGCTTCTTTTTCTATACAGCGTGCCCCTTGATACAGAGATTCGATAAGGGACAACATCTCGCCCCCAAGAGGTGCGTAAATTTTGCTGAGTGAACTCTTGCTAAGACGCTTCTTGGCTGCAGCGAGATGAGGCTGGAGTATTTCGATTACTTCCTGATGGTTCGACCCGTCAAAGAATTCAACCAGCAGGCCAAGTAAATTGCGTGTTTGCAAGTCGCCGGATATTTCTTTTCGGTCACCAAATACGGATTTTACTGCCTCGTCATTCCACCACATCAGATCAAAATTATTGTCCACCATATAAGCTGGACCGGGAAAATTGTCCAGTGTCAGCTCGACGGTAAACCTGGATGAGGGTTCACGTCCCTGTGATGGTTTTCTACCGATTGTAGAACTGGACGCGGACCCGGCTTCTTCATCTTCAAGGGGATGGGATTTGCGCGACTTGGGGGCAAACTGCGATGCAATATCAGCTATGGAGACGCCGTCCTTTTTCATCTCCTGCACTTTGCTAACTCGCTCCTGTGCTTCGTTAGGGAAGTAACCGAGTCGGGTAGCCCGACCTTCGCCACTGTCTGGCGTCTTGACAACAGGGCTGGGAAGAATGCCCAGTGCGACGTAGTTATTTAGCGTTGCCCTGGAAATGCCGGTGAGTTCCATAAGCTGTTTGCTGGTTAGCATGAAGTGGTATCTCTTTATTTAAATAAGGTGCGCAGTATAAATAGACAGTCTAATATATGTCAACTCTTTAATTAAGCTGTCTAAATAGACTGTATAAATGAAGTGCGAGCCGTATTGCCTGGGCTGTAGCGTCAAAATCACATCTGGCTTTGGCTATCACTGACAAACAAACGTTACCCTTACAGAAGATAAGTGCTTCAAAGGGGTCCCTGGAGAGGCTGTAAAGCACTTGATCGGCGTTGATAACGACCGGGACGAAGGGAGAAGAGAACGCTTCGTTAGTGTGGGTTCAGGGATAGATTCAGTAGGATGCCGCCGCTTTAGCACAAGGCCGCTAATTGCTAAAAGCGGAATGACGCCTCCCTGAAGTATCGTAAAGGGGGAGCGTAATATCGTGACAACCGGGGGTTGCGAGGAGGCTGCCCTGGGCCGCTATTTGCGAATGTCTGCAGATGAGTTTCCAATTGTGCAGATCAGTCATGCACGGGTTGCTCCAATTCCAGTTCCTGTAACCCGGCAGGAGTTCGAGAGCATATGAACGAAATATCTTCGGTGTATATGTTGCCAACATACGACCCGATACCGCGGATATTATTAAGCACCTTTAGCTTCCCAGCCCATGAGAAGTAACGGAAGATTTCTTGCATAATAATAAGGTAACTTAATTTAATTTAAGGTTTATGCCCTATAGATATGGTTTGAATTATTTATGGGTATTACCCAAGAGACAAACGCTTGCATGAAATACCTTCTCTCATGCCGGGATAGTTAACGCGATATTTCGCGTCTTATTAAACAGAGCAAGCTATCGGAAGGTGCTAGCATTTTTTTGTGAGAACTCAGTCACCTGCTTGTTTTTGCTGCTCTGCTTTTTCAAAGGTTCGCTTGGCAACCATTACCGTAACAAGATAAATCGTCGTAATCATGGCCCAGGCAAATACTTCGAAGGCCCATAAGCTATGGCTTGATGGGTCAACCCATTTCGACGCTGATATAATAACAGCCCAAAGCGCCAGTAGCACCAGCGGAGCTTGCGCGAGCACTCTCCACGAACCTTGCCACTCACGCATCGCCTGATAACACAGATAGGCGACATTGGCGACGACGACGAGCACCACCAAGCCTATAATAATACTCCACACCAGCCCGTTGTTTGCTGCCTGTTCGATGCTCTTCTCCCGTCACTACTGCCTAATTGCGTTAATGTATGTAACTGTAATTCGATGGGGGATAAAGGTACAGAGGTTTTAAGCCGCTTTTATTCTCGTCAAAAATCTTCTGTTACAATTACTTGAAACATTTCGCTGGAGTCAGCGCGGTTAATGACTTACTTTGCTTGCTGATGCCCCTTTACCGTTGGAGTTAAACATGAAAAACAGAATCGTTTTACTTGCCCTGAGCGTACTTATTTTGCTACAGGGCTGCACCCCGGTATCACAGTCACCCGATCAAATAGTTACCGCCAGGGGTGGTTTTATTCCCGAGGGCATAGAATACGACAACAACAATAATCGTTTTCTGGTGGGCTCTCTCAGTGACGGCACTGTTTACGAGATAACAGAAAGTGGTGCTCTCATTGCGGTGGTTACTGATCCTGAGTTGATGTCCTCAGTAGGTATCGAAGTGGATGAGCCCAGAAATCGGTTGCTGGTAACTAATTCAGATCGCAGCGGCGGGAAGGGAGCCGCAATGCTTGGAGTCTATGAACTTGATTCCGGTGATCGCCTGGCCATGGTTAATCTGGTTGAAGCGATTGAGAATTTACCCCCTGACGCCATTCACTTCGCCAATGATGTCGCTGTCAGTACCCGTGGGGTCTCCTATATCACCGACACTCCAATGAATATTATTTACAAGGTAGACACTTACTACAACGCAACCGTACTACTGGACCTGGGGCGCGACTCCGGCGTTAACATCAACGGCATCGTTTTTAACCCCACCGGGCACCTGCTGGTTGTTTCTCCAGGCACGGGTCAATTATTAAGGGTGCCCGTGGATAATCCGGCCCACTGGTCCTTCGTAGAACTTGATCTACCGGCAACGGGGGGTGACGGCATTGTCTGGGCAGCTGATGGCACACTGGCGGTAATTTCAAACAACACCAGCCGTGTAACCAAGTATGCCAGTGACGATAACTGGCGCAGCGCGAGTGTAGTGGGGATGGCGAGCTTTACCGGTCAGGCAACCACCGGTGCAGCAGTAGGGGACGACATTTACGTTGTACAGCCCCATTTTGCCGATGATGAACCGCCTGTTCTGCTAAAGGCAAAGTTTTAGACAGCTCTCACTTGGTTATTGTCTAAATGCACCTTTGTACCTTTCCCTTCATGCCTCTCGCACAGGCGGCTTAATTATGGGCGTTATATGCCCATTCTTGCCACGGCATGGCTGAGTCGCTTTGAGCAGGTTTCGAGGCAGTAATGTTATGGCCGCCCCCGAACTTGTTTACAAGCCTTTATATCAAGGCTTTATGTGTCAAGCCAGGGCCTTATCAAGGCTATATTGTACAAATTTCCCGATAAAAGGCTAAATGTACCTGCGGCAGCCTTTCGGGTCATAAGCTGTACTCGATACTGGCCCCTGGTCCCAGAGGCAAGCCAAGCACCACCCATAAGATAGTCATTATCACCCCGCAAAGAAGCAGCAATATTGAAT
>JAESQX010000085.1 GCA_016764875.1 Gammaproteobacteria bacterium | reverse complement strand
GCTTGGTTTCTCTTGGGGCTCATGATTTGCAACTTTAGTTAAGCATGTCTGGGATACAGTAATAGTCGGTACATTTCAGCAGAAGTTTATCTACGGTAGCCCGGGGCAGCTTGTAATTCGACACTTGTGACCGGGGGATATGGCTAGTTCCAAAGAGTAATACACGAGGAAATTACGCGGCTGCGAGCCAATTATGAAAGGGGATGGCAAGTTAACTTAATTCATTCTAAAGAATTCTTTGTATTATTGAGAGAGTGTTTTTGGGTAAATATTTTTCGATGCAAGTGAGCAGGGCGAGTAATTTGCATCAGTTCCAGCGGTTGGAAATAGTACTACCTGTGAGTGCGGAATTTGATCGCAAACAGGAGAGTCGCTTCAGTCAGTCTGGCGCAGTTTCTCCTGGCAAGCCAGCGCTCTGACACACGGTTATCTTGAGTAGTTAGTATTGGATATGCCCCGGGATGAGCATTTCCAGAGTATCTTATTGCTGTTAGACAGTCTAATTGGGCCAAAGGGGCTTGAATAGTTTTTCGGAGTAGATTGTAAGGCGGGCTAATTTTGATCAATCCTCTCTAGCCATTCGCGGCCAGCTGGATTAGACTCGATAAGCTAGGCTATTAATAATATAGCCCTCATTCAGCAAGGCTATATTGAAGCGCTGTCAGTGCTGTCTATATCTGTAGGTTTAAAGGGGATTGATCAGAACATGGCCACAAAAAGAGCACCTAATTGCCCGTCTCTGTCGTTACTGGCAGCGATCGAAAAGCTTGAGAGGATCTATGTTGCGGAGGGGAAAAACACCTTTAGCGGTGAAGTGGCTGTACGACTGATGCACTATAACGGATTGAATGGGGCCTCAAGAAGAACGCTTGGCGCGATTCGGTCTTTTGGATTGATTATTGGCAGAGGTTCGGAGCTCGTTATTTCAGATGATGCGGTAACCATCATCGCCGATGAGCCGTCGTCCGATCAGACTCAGAGGCAGGAATCTTTGCTACGGGCGCTGAGATTTAATCGAGTTTTTGCCGATCTCAACGATCGGTTCGGTCAGGGCTCAACAATTATCAATATTTCATCTTATTTGCAGAAGAATTATGGATTCAAGAGTGGGGCCGCCAGGAAAACGGCGAAGAATTATAGAGAATCAGCAAGCCTGATAAAACTGGACAATAATCCAGCAGCAGGGATTAAGGCTATCGCCGCGAATCCAGCGACTTCATTGAATCCACACCCGACCGGTTCAACGGGGCCGTCATTGATATCTCCCGAAGAAGAACGCTCGAGTGCAAATTACAGACAGGATGCTTTTGCCCTTGGTGAGGGTTTTGCCATTCTGAAATGGCCTAAAGACTTATCTCCCGACAGTTTTGAAGACTTTACAGATTGGTTACTGCTTATGCACCGCAAGATTGGAAGGGATGTGAATGGTGGGAGACACATTACCCTGGAGAAGATAGACAATACTCCAGAAAGAATTTAATCATACAGCGGCTAATCTGTTTGGATTTTAATTTTGAGGAGTCGAGTGCCAACCAGGCCTGTTTAATACTTTACTCATCTACTGGATTCGGGCATGCCGACGCGCAGTAAAATCCCGGTAGGCAAGGGCTGTTTCAGGTTGCAGGGCAGAGTATTTCGACGCATACTCCAGCAGCCCGTAAACACTGATATAGAATTTGCACCAGCGTATGACTGCCGCCATCCACATTGAAAATCTCAGCAAGACTTATGCAAACGGCTCCGAGGCCCTGAAAAACATCTCACTGGATGTGCAGCCGGGGGATTTCTTCGCGTTGCTGGGCCCTAATGGTGCAGGAAAATCAACGACTATAGGCATTCTTGCCACCCTGGTAAAAAAAACCTCGGGTAAAGTTGAAATATTTGGTAAGAACGTGGACACCCATGTCTATGAAACCAAGCTGGATCTGGGGGTTGTGCCGCAAGAAGTTAATTTCAATCTATTCGAAAAAACCGGGGATATTCTTAAAACTCAGGCGGGCTATTACGGCCTCCCCAGACGTCTGGCGGCTGAAAGAACCGAAAAATACCTTCGTAAGTTAGGTCTGTGGGACAAAAGGGAGGTTCGCTCACGAACCTTGTGAGGTGGCATGAAAAGAAGGCTGATGATTGCCAGGGCACTGGTGCATGAACCAAAGCTGTTAATCCTTGATGAGCCCACGGCTGGAGTTGATATTGAGTTAAGGCGATCAATGTGGGAGTTCCTGACCGAATTAAATAAAAATGGCACCACCATAATATTAACCACACATTACCTGGAAGAGGCGGAGCAATTGTGTCGAAATATTGCCATTATTGACGAGGGTGTAATCGTTGAAAACACGTCCATGAAACATCTGCTGTCGCAGGTTGACTCACAAGTGTTTATTCTGGATTGTGTAAATGAGGTTTTTGAATTACCTGGCGACGAGCCAGAGGGTGTGGTGGTACGGCGAATTGACAGCCACTCTCTGGAGATAAGTGTCTTCGGTGATACAGATATTAATAAAATATTCTCTTTTCTCAGTGCGAAGGGTATCCAGGTTTCCAGTTTGCGCAATAAAACCAACAGGCTGGAACAGTTATTTCTGGCCAAGCTTAAACGCTGACATTTTGGAGTGGAAAGAACTTGCTTTTGAATCACAAGTACATAGCCTTTGAGACAATAGTTATCAAGGAAATCAGGCGATTTTCCAGGATATGGCTGCAAACCCTGGTGCCACCTGCAATCACCATAGGGCTGTATTTTGTGATTTTCGGGAACCTGATTGGCCGGCGTATAGGGGATATGGGCGGGTTTGATTACATGGATTTCATTGTTCCAGGCCTCATAATGATGGCGGTAATTCAAAATTCTTATTCCAATGTAGTTTCCTCTTTTTTTAATCACAAATTTCAGCGTAGTATCGAAGAAATATTGGTATCTCCGGTACCTAACTACGTTATTCTCAGTGGATTCGTAATAGGAGGAATGGCCCGTGGACTGGCAGTTGGTGCAATAGTTACCGTTATGTCCATGTTCTTTGCTGATTTACATATTCAGAATCCCGGGCTGACTTTTCTAGTGGTATTGCTCACGGCAATGGTGTTTTCACTGGCGGGGTTTATCAACGCATTATTCGCCAATAGCTTTGACGACATTTCAATCGTTCCTACGTTCGTACTGACACCTTTAATTTACCTTGGGGGTGTTTTCTATTCAATTCAAATGCTGCCTCCATTCTGGCAAACTGTCTCAAGTGCCAATCCTATTTTTTATATGGTTAACACTTTTCGTTATGGCGTGCTGGGTGTGTCAGATGTAGATGTTACCCGGGCATTTATAATTCTTGCCATGTTCGCCGTTGGCTTATTTACCGGCTGCATCCTGCTATTGCGGAGGGGAACTGGCTTACGCTATTAAGCCGTACTTCAGCGTATGGATAAGAATCCGCTTGGCGAAAAACCCAATTTCCCCGACAAATATGATCCCGATATTCTGTATCCGATTCCACGCTGGCCGTCCCGGTCATTGCTGGACATTGACAAGAAAGTACCTCTTCATGGATTCGACTTCTGGCGCGCCTACGAACTGTCCTGGCTGAATGCGGTGGGTAAACCGGAAGTTGGAGTAGGTGAACTTTTCTTTGATGCCAGGTCCGAGAACCTGGTTGAGTCCAAGTCACTGAAACTTTATCTCAACTCATTGAATAATGAGCGCTTTGCCAGTAGCCAAGAATTCGCCGCACGGATAGCCTCAGACCTCACCGGAGTAACCCGGTCAGAAGTTGAAGTCATAGTTAAATCCTGTACTGACGAGTCGCTGCTCACCCTGGATAAGCCACCTGGAACATGTCTGGATCAGCATGAGGTTGAGATCTCGACCTATCTTCCAGACGCCTCTTTGCTGCAATCGGGGGAGCAGGAGCTAAACTCTGTGAGTTTGTTCAGTGATCTGTTCAGGTCAAACTGTCCCATTACCGGACAACCGGATTGGGCAACCTTTATGATTGAATACAGCGGTGTGGAAATAGATGAAAATTCGTTATTGGCATACATCTGCTCCTTCCGGCAGCATCAGGGTTATCACGAGGAGTGTGTAGAGCTGATATTCCGAGACATTATGATGCATTGTCATCCAACCGACCTGATTGTAGGTTTGAACTACACCCGTCGCGGCGGCCTGGATATCAATTCATTTCGCAGCAATAATCACATAAGTCCCGATCAGCTAAGTTTCAGGCTGGCGCGTCAATAGCATTAACCAGCCCACCTTGTATTTGCCCCATCGCTAGGCTAAAGTTACGCGCCCTAAAAGGGGCTGTGGATGAGGAATCAGGCTAAGCCTGGTTTTGAATCAATCTCGAGTTCTGGCCGGCGAAGCAAGCCTCGAGATTAGCCTGCAAAAGCTTTAGAAGAAGATTACGGTGAGGTGTCCGAGCGGCCGAAGGAGCACGCCTGGAAAGTGTGTATACGGCAACGTATCGAGGGTTCGAATCCCTCTCTCACCGCCAAATCCGTTTATCAGCACTTTCCAAAATCTCTCAACACAAACCAAATATTTCCTTGCTTGTTCGTAAAAAGCCGGCCAATTTAACCTTATTGGAAAGCCACGCAACAAGGGTGCGCTGTGCCTGCTTAAGCCGCATTGAGCAGGCTATTGGATTTGTGTGAAAGCGCCAACTGGATCACTAAAACTCAATTTGTATTCAGCATTTAAGCTGTATGATGATCGGTACATTAATGCCGATAAACCTTATTAATATGAATTAAACGCTAAAAAGCAGAGAGGATTTATTATGAAATCGACTAATTCAACAATCTCAGGGTCATGGGTTGTACTGGTTCCGCTACTGCTTTTATTTGTTGGGTTGCCAGCCTATTCTGCCATCTACCTGAAAATAGGCGAGATCAAGGGCGAGGTCCAGTCGGCTGATGGTCATGACGACTGGATCGAGATTCAATCGGTAAGCTGGCCCGGTGGGAGGGCGCCTATCGGGGCTTCCACTACCCGTACCCGAAGTGACACCCAGATCAACGACGTGTCTGTTTCCAAGTCCATGGACGCCAGTTCGCCTAAGCTGAGCGAAGCATGTGTTAACGGGACAACTTATCCTGAAGCCGAGTTACATGTGGGCAATGCTAACAGGAGCGGCGGTCGGGAACGTTATACTGCTTACACGCTGGTCAATGTCATGATCACCTGTACGTCAAGCGGATCAGGGGGCGACGGCACAGCACCTTCAGAAAGCTACACCTTCCGTTTTTCTGAAATAGAAGTCGCTCCGGTGGTGGTGAGGCCACAGGGCAATCAAGCCTCAGGTGTTCGCCCCGGGCGGGTGACTCCCAAACCGGTAGTACAAGGAGTACAGTCGGCTAATTGAACCGCAGCACAGGCTACGAATTACACCGGTTAATCGCTGCATAGATCCAAGTTGGATTTGGTAAAAAAGTAGGGGGCACTTCCCATTTATGTAACACGCTAAGTGACACATTTACTACGCTAGAAAAAGGCTATGATATTGAAGGTACCGATATCGATCTGTTTAAGCTGGGGATCTCCTACCGTTTTTGAGACGCTTGGGACCCTTTTTTAAGCCTGCCATTTTATTACTGTTTGTTCGAAATCGTCTCGGTTAGAGATGCAATCTGGGAGCTTATTTGTTCACTGCTCAGCTTGTCTGATAATGGCACCGAGGTGGATAGTTCAAGTAACACATCGACCGCGTGTCCACTTTTAAACCACGACTCCAAAAGTTCTACTCGGGTGCTGGCGATCAATTCTGAAAAAGCCTCGCTGCCGGTAAATCTGTCCTTCAGTGTGTTGCCGAAGTGTAACTGTCTTGCTGGAGCCGCTCTGGGTGGGGCGGCAGGTTTTTCGGGCTCACTGCCAACAGCGGCGAGGGGCTTAGGGGTGACATCAGCAGAGGTGGATTTATCTCTTTGCGCCGCCGCATTTATCGGGCCTTTAAACACATCACCCAGGCCAACCAGAGCCAGGTTCATATCCCAGTTAATCACGGTAAACTTTTTGTCATCCAGGTCATACCAAAGCAAAAAATTTCGCCCCGGACCTGCCATGTCATCGAAGTTCCCCATCAAATCCTGCGTAACCACGTACTTGGCGAAGCTTGGCACGTCTATCCACTGGGAAAGTTCAGTATCAAACTCTTCATCACTTGCTGAATCAATCCATTTTAAAAGCCGGATCACCGGGGCCAGGTCTCGACTACCAATAGCATTCAGCTGCAAAAAATCCTCTACATACAAAATGGGATCTTCGCCATGATATTTGAAGGCATTGCTGTTTCGTGATTTGTAGAGTACGCCTCTACCCATACCAATTGACGATGCATAATTATGGTTCGGGTTTTCAAGTACCAGGCGGGTTCTGGTTTCCCCTCCGTTGATACTGAAAGTTACCCAGGTGTAGCGCTGTGAGATTTGACTGGAGTCTTCAATCAGTTGCAGGGTAAGGGCTTCGTTCAGGCTCGCGCCACCGCCGGCTACCGGGCGCAATGAAAGTTCAGTTCGCCCCTGATATGCACGTCCAGGAAAGTATTCTTCAAAACTCAACAGCAATGGCAAAGTGGATGGGTCTTTATCCGTGACGCCACCCATCAACCCGAACATCTTTTTCATGAGCTCAGGATCTACGCCAAAGGGCGGCGCGGCAGGGGTCTCGCTTGCAGTGCTTTCAGACGCCGCTGCTGGAGGCACTTGCTCACCTTGTGCTGAAGAGCCGGTAAGTTCCGGGGGAGTAGTTCCTTCACCTGAGCCCGCTGCAGCCGGGCCGGGGGGGGCTCCACCGCCGGGACGTCTGCCACTGAGCCCCATTAACGTTGAATTGCCCTTGAGTCGGATTCCCACGGACCTGATCAAGGTACCATCGATAACAGCATCAACTTCTACAAAAGTCTTTTCAGCGAAACGTTTGAAGTCGGAAATCATTGTGTCAAAGGCTATATCACTTACAGTGAGCGTGACCGAGTGAGGGATATCCAAATCGAAGAAATCGACATTTCCCTCTATGTTATTTGTGATAGTGGGAAGCATCTCGGTTTGGGAAAAAACGATGGGCCGAACCTGGAATGAGCCCAGCATTACGCCGACCAATATCAGTGCCGTTATTGAGCCGAGTATTAAACGCAGGTTATGCCTTAGGCGTACTGGCACTACCCGATTCCACCACGAGCGGCGAATTTGATCAGTTGCCTGGTTTTGCGTCATGTTGATACCCCACTGCAGCTCACGTTGGCTGCGTCATAAGTCAGTCTGGTCGTATCCACTGAGAACAGTAACGCGCTGGCCTGTATTAACTGCAGTCAGCGCTTGAACAAGATCGCCTGACTTCAGGTTTTTATTCATTTCTACAGTATAAAAAAGTTCAAGCAGAGCTCCAGAGCGTACAGTTTCTGTGCTTACCAGGTCAAAACTCTTGGTAAACTTTATTAATACATCTTCCACCAGGTCACCAAAATTCCCTTCGGGTGGAACCTGCACTTTTACCACCTGGCGCTGAATGTCACTGGCGAAAGCGTTCAGCCTGGACATTAAAACAATGACGGTGCAAATTGCCACGGTTGCCGCTATGGCCAAGACATAAAACCTTGTGCCGGTTGCCATACCGATGGCCATAACCAGAAAAATAAATCCAACATCCCGGGTTTCTTTCAAAGCGTTACGAAACCGCACTACAGACAAGGCTCCCACCAGCGCAAATGCACGAGCAATATTAGAACCGACAATCAACATGATGACACCAATCACCATGCAGACAACTACCAGGGTTTGCACAAAAGATTGGCTGTAGGAAATATTTCGATGAGTGGCTTTGTACACGGAGCAAATTGCCAGGGAAAGAACAAGGGACAATGACAAGGTCAATAAAACATCAAGTGTGCTGAATGTTCCTGACAGGTCTGCAATATCAAAATTCATTTTTTCTCTCTCTTCTAAGGGTTCATTGTTGTTGGTTTTGGTTATTATTTTGATTTATTTGTTGTATGGCTGGTTTTGGAAATTTTCGTGCGTGCTGTGCAGCTCTGCCACGCATTTGATGAGATTCTATTGACTGACAGTATTTGGAGATACGTACAGTGCTGAGATTAATTTCAGCCGCCAAATCGGTGAACCAGGTAGGAACTCGTTCGTTGGCCTTCAGTTCAACTACACATAGGTGTGGAGGAATAATGAATTGATTAGTGGATGCCATGCCAAGATAGAAATCCCGATCACGCCCCCGTACACGATGATCCAGGGTGATTCTTACACCGGTATCTGCGTCGATTCCCACGTAGGCTTCACGGCCATAAGAGGTAATTGCGGTAGGTTGAAGATCCAGAGTCTGGGCAAAGGTCAGCACTTCATCCACAAACTCCTGCCGGGCATTAGACTGCGGCGGATATTGTCGTTCATCACACAACACCCGCGCGTCAGCGTAAGACAGCGGAATTCTGCGTTTTTGCGTGACTCGATTGACCCGCTGTTTGATTTCAACAAATACTGTACTTTGCTCAGTAACGGTTTCCGGTTCACCGTAAACCCGGATGCGTAATTTTCGCCGAAATCGCAGGCCTTCGATCTTTTCCCAATAGCAACGCAAATCACGGGTATCGTAATACAAACTGGTGACCCGTTCTGGGCGGCCCACAGAATAATGAGAGTCGGCGACCATTCGTTCCTGTAACCGTTCACGAAGTTCAGGAATTCGCGACTCATCCATCAAATATTTAATTTCGTAACGATTGAACCGGTGCAGTGCGCTGGCGGTCTCCGTATAGCCGAGATTGCCAGGATTTTTTGTTGTTATCAAAAGCTCTCCTCAAACAAGCTGCCGTACTTACTACTGCGAAGATGCTAGTAGTTAATTTGCATGATGTACAGGTTTTACATGGAAATATAACAGCTTGCATAGCCTCCCGATCCTTGACCGGACCTGGACAAATAGAGTGGTTGGAGTAGTCCATCTGTGCAAAAGAATGGTTTTTAATTTGAAAGCGGTGAATCTTATAGCGAATTGGGCGACAATGAGCCAATGAAACTCTCAGCACCTAATTACCTGCTTTTCGGTGTCATATTGATGTTGCCCCTCGGTTGCCAGCCCAGTGATGAACCGCCAGTGGCGGCGCATCGTATCGTGGTAATGGGAGACCTGCATGCCGATATCGGGGTCACCCGAAAGGCATTTCAACTCGCTGGCGCCACGGATAAAAACGACGACTGGACTGGCGGCTCTTTGGTGATTGTACAACTTGGAGACTTCATTGGTCGCAGTGACGATGACCGTCAGGTATTGGATTTCTTGCTGGACATTCGCCAGAAGGCTAGGGCCGGTGGCGGTACAGTGCACGTGCTTATAGGCAATCACGAGATATTCGGTGCCCGGGTGGATAATCAGGCGGTGGGGCGCAATCCCTTTTCCGACTTTGAAGACGTAGCAGGGCTGAATCTGGAAGACCCCCGCCTTGGCAGATTGCCCGAGTATCAACGTGCACGAGGTGCTGCACTGATGTCGGGAGGCCCCTATGCCAAATTGCTGGCAGACTTTCCAGCAGTGCTGAAGATAGGCAAAACGGTCTTTGTGCACGGCGGTGTAGTACCCAGATGGGCCGAGTACGGTATTGACAAAATTAACGCCGAGGTCAGCCAGTGGCTATTAGGCAATACTCGAGAACCCAATTCTGTTCGAGGTGTGGACAATGGCGATAGAGTCATGTGGACACGTCAATTTTCCTACAATGTCGATCCCTACGATTGCAGCGTACTCGACGAGTCGCTACGAATCCTCGGTGCCGAACGAATGATCGTGGCACATACGGTACACCCCGAAATCACGGTAAATTGTGATAGTAAATTGTGGGGCATCGACGTGGGTATGTCTCGGGCCTACGGTGGAAAAATGCAGTTGCTGGAAATCATCGACGACGAGGTTTTATCGGTGATCCGGCTCTGAAGAAGGAAATCTGGGGGAATATCCAGTCAGTATCCCCTTACAAGACGGCGGAAGCTATTACGGAAATAGGGCGCCAAAAGGCATTGCAGAGGCAATAATGGCACCTAAAATAAGAAAGCCTCCCACACCAAGAGCTGCTGACTTGACATAATCGGTACGTTCGACATCAGCTGATAATATATTGCTTCTAGGGATTGAGACAGCTCGGCCAGTTTGGTAGTAGTGGCCACTGATATCTGACTCTGTAATATCAGCAATGACTACTATTGAAGTCTGACCTGAATTTTCGGTTACGGTGACACGGTCACCTACTTTAAGTCTCTCGAGGTTTGCTCCTTGCATAGTTTGAACACTGGTACATCCTGTTGCAAATAGCGAAATAATTATTACTGTAATTGTCAAAGTGCGATTTATCATGATTGCCTCCGTATATGAATTGCGCACATTAACGGACAGGCAAACTGACTGCCTGATTTTCAGGTAATTTTAAGCTTATGGTATTCTTAGGGTCGCCAATGTACTGCTTGTAGAAGGGCTGCAAATTGACGGTGCTGACGATTTAATCTCAGTAATTAATATCTTCGGTTTTGCGCATTTGCGTGTTGGGGAAAAGTCGTGGGGATATAGAGCTGGATTGGCAGAAATTTTCTCTATTTGAGGCGTTAATATGTCAATATCGTCTCAAGGGCAACAGGAATAACAAATAGAATGCTGGATTTGAAAAAACCATTCAGACTAGCCAGATGGACCGTCTTTCCTAATCGTCTAGTGATCAAAGACAGTAACGGAGAAAAACACCTTGAGCCCAAGGCAATGGAAATGCTGGTTTATCTTGCCGAACATACCGGTGAAACCGTTAGCCGGGAAACACTGATTAAAGAGAT
>JAESQX010000084.1 GCA_016764875.1 Gammaproteobacteria bacterium | reverse complement strand
GCTGTACGGGCACTGCTGAATAATTATGGGCTCAGACCAAGACAGGATCCATCAAAAGTCTCTCCACTGGAGCATTACGTCAGTATGCGTATGCCGGATCGTGGTGGTGCAGAAGGAGGTACGCCGGAACTTTATTTCAGTGACCCGGATGGAATTAGAATTCAGCTACAGGACCCGAGTTATTGTGGTGGAACAGGCTTTCTGGGTGACGATTGCTCCGCCGCTGTTTGAGTTCTGTGCTTCGGGGCGTTGATATTTTTGCTGACCGATGTTTTTGCAAATTCGTGTTAGTGTGGCGGCAATGTTCAGTCTCCTCTCCATTCAAATAGACAAGATCCAGCGATTGGTCTGGGTGTTGGTGTTGCTGTCAGGCGTTAGTTTTGTTTCGTCTCAAAGTTTTGCGGCGCAGGCCGACGAAGACCCTGACGTAAGTGCTGCTCCCTGGCAATGGCTGGCAGGTAGAAGGGATCGGGTATCACGCGATGTAACGGCGCTAGGCGGCTACCTTGATGAATGGCTGGCAGGTGAGGGGGTTGGGGAGCAGGCAAATGAAACCTATTTGCGGGTAAGGTTGAACCAGCTGTGGGGTTCCCGTGATGGTTATAATTCGAAACTCAAAATTGGGGGCAGGCTGGATTTGCCAATGGTCTCCGAGCGCTGGCAACTCATTTTCGAATCAGATGTTGAAGAATTAAATACACTGGTGGAGAATGTTCTCGGCGAGACTGGCTCCAATGTCTCCATCGGGGGATTCAGGTATCAGCGAGAAACCGAATCCGGCTGGAAATTGAGCCATGATGTCGGTCTGCGAGCAAGACTTCCGGCAGATCCCTTTTATCGATTCAAGGCGGCCTATGGTAGGCAGATTACCAATGACTGGTCGTTAGGTTTTAAACAGAAAATATGGCACTACCAAAGCCAAGGCTGGGGTTACGATACCGAAGTATCATTTGAAAGGGAGATGCAGGCAGATAGTATCCTTCGTTTCCGGTCAGAACTGAATTTTCAGGACGACCACAATTTCATTGAGTTTGGTCAGTCCGTGGCATTACACCGGTCCCTGGGAAATAGGGAAACAATCAGTTACGAAGCAGGTGTTCTTGGCATCAATAGACCGAATGTGCGGATAGAAGACTACTATGTGCAAGTTCTGTACCGTAGAGCCGTTTATGAAGATTGGTTGATAATGGAAGCGATACCACAAATTCTGGTTTCCAACGACGAGAGCTGGCATCCTCAACCAAGGTTGTTGGTAAACCTTGAGGTGCTGTTTTTTGATTTTTAATAACCAGGGAACTTAAGTGGAATAACAAATTTTATGATGATAATTCGGAACCTCAAATACACGTCTATACTTATTCTGGCGTTTTACTCCAACAGCTCTGGTGCTCAGAACATCCACGTGGCGCACTGTCTTCAGGGGTGTCCGGCGGGCACATCAGAAACTAATGAATTAGTCATTCGCCATCTGTTTGCAGTTTCCCTTAATGAGCAAACCGGGCTGGCAGACTGGCTGTCTTATCGGGTAATAGACGGAAGCATAGGCATAGCTTCTTTGCTGCCAAGGGAATGGAATAATGACGAACTGGCGCGCAACAGCATACAATTCGAACCTCTGGTTGGTGAGGAATTGGTCATTGGCCGGCCGCGCTCTACAAGCTCGCCGGAAAGCAGCTACTCAGTGAATGAAACTGTTATTAATTCCAGTGACAGGGGGCGACTTGTTCCTATGAGCAGTTTTGCCAAAAGCAGTTATTGGCCTGATTTGAATTTGCTGTCAATAATGTCTTTGATCAAGAATGATATGCGAGTGGGGCCTTGGGCAAGGCTGGATCAGCGAGCAAATCATCTGGTGCAGCAGACAGGCGAGGCCTATGTTCTGGTGGGGCCAATATATGGAAATAATCAAAGCGTAGGTTATGTGGGGAGTCGTAATATACCCAGTGCATTTTTCAAAATCATAGCCAATGCTCAAGGTGACATTTCAGCATTTGTTTTTGGCCAGAATCTTGCCCAGCATACAAAATATTGCGCGCAATTATCTGACATCGAAACAGTTGAATCTCTTACAGGACTTGAATTCTTCCCCAGGGTTTTCAATTGGCCTCTGGGATCTCTGGATGCCCAGTTGGGCTGTTGATCAATCTTAAATCTATTATCGAAAAATCCATGAACTTTATTTTTCCAGTTACAACACCCTCGGTAGCAATTGCGAATTCTTCCCAGCGGTTTCCAGTTCACAGGATATATTGTGTGGGGAAAAATTATGCTGACCATGCTGTTGAAATGGGGGGTGATCCGAATAAGGAGCCGCCATGTTTTTTCAGCAAACCAGCTGATGCCGTTGTCAGTGAGGTTGATACGATTCCGTTTCCGTCAAGAACCAGGGAGTTACACCACGAAGTTGAATTGGTTCTGGCTATTGGAAAAGAGGCAAAACAGGTGAGTGTCGAAGAAGCCCCAGATTGTGTTTTTGGGTATGCAGTTGGAATTGACCTGACCCGAAGAGATTTGCAAACTGCGGCTAAAAATGCGGGACGCCCCTGGGATGTGGCCAAGGGGTTTGATAACTCTGCTCCAATATCGGCGATCCACTTGATTGAAGAAACCGGTTATCTTGAAAACGCTGTAATTTCATTAACTGTTAATGGGAAAACAAGGCAGCAGGGGAACATCGCTGACATGATCTGGAACGTCTCGGAAGTTATAGCGGAGCTTTCCACTTATTTTACACTTTGTCCAGGAGATCTGATCTTCACCGGTACGCCGGCCGGAGTAGGCATCTTGCGCTCAGGTGACGAAGTCGTCGGCATTGTCGAAGGTGTAGATAAAGTGACTGTGCGGTTTGAGTAATGCTCAGGGCGATGCCTGGCTTAAACAGTGCGACATGACTCCTTAGCGCATAATCTGGTCATGCTTCTTCCAGCGCATCATCTTCAAGATCGCACTCGCCGATAATTCGTTTCCAATCTTGTCTTTCTTCAGCCCGGCGGCGCAATTCGGTGATACGTTGTTTTTGCAGGTGCTTCTCTTGTGGCTCTACAAAGTCACTAAATCGCATAACGTTTTCCGCTTCTGAAATCTCATCAGAAATTTCCTCGGTTTCTTCCCAATCGTCTTCTTTTGTGTCCTTTATATCTGTCATGTGAGCAGTCTCCTGAAAACCCGGTGGATATAGGGATTAACGGTGAATAGACATGGTCAAAAACAATACCTTCAGAAGTATTATCGGTGCCTTGGCAAATATTCTTCAGCAAAATGATGACAATTTCATGACATAGCGAAATAGGCCTGTTACTCGGGTATTTTAGTATTGAGGTGGGCTGAGAATGGATAGTGCTTGCTGAACCGAAGATTGTATTCGATTCAGCTCGTCTGGGCGATAACCTGCTCTCGTAATTGTTTCTTGGCAATTTTGCCTGAGGCGATGCGAGGTAGTTGCTCGTACTGAAAGAAAATGTGTTCAGGAATCTTGAATTGGGCCAGCTTATTTTTGAGAAATATTTTTAGCTCGTCGCTTTCGAGTTTCTTCTCCGGTTTAAGCATCACTGATGCGCAGGGAATTTCGCCGAGGCGATTGTCGGGAATACCGTAGACAGAAACTTCGCTGACCGCAGAGTGCTCCGCAATGGCGTATTCCACCTCGGCACAGCCAATATTTTCACCGCCGCGGATGACGATATCCTTGGCGCGGTCGAGAATGGTCAGAAAGTTGAGGTCATCCAACATGCCAATGTCACCCGAGTGAAACCAGCCATCTTTCAGCACAGCCCTTGTGTCCTCAGGGTTGTTCCAATACCCCTTCATGACGCACGGACCCTTTATGCAGATATCGCCCACCTGCTCAGTTCCCAGGGTGTTGCCGTGTTCATCTACAATTTTTATCTGGGTGACCGGTGGTACCGGGCGGCCGGTACTGCGTGGATTGGCCTGATAAAATTTGCCGGTAATGATGGCTCCAATGGCACTGGTTTCGGTTAAGCCGTATCCCAGCCCGGGTATGGCCATGGCTGGGAATTTCTTTAACATCAGGGCCAGGTGTTCCGGCGGTCGGGCAGCACCACCACTTTGTACAGATCGCAGGCTGCTCAGATCTGTTTTCTCAAAGTCGGGGGATTCCATTATCTCCCAGGTCATGGTGGGAACACCGTGTAATACTGTTATGCGTTCCTGTTCTATCAGTCTTAACGCGGCCTCGGCATTCCATTTATACATCATTACGAACTTTCGCTGATTGACAAAACATGCGAGGAACTGCGCATTGCAGCCGGTCACATGGAAAAGTGGCACATTGGCAAGGATAGAGGGTTCAAACGGTGGGTTTTCTTCCACCAGTTCCGGTCGCAGGATGTCGTTTATCTCTTTTGCAAATAGCCAGCTATAAAGTGAATGGGTGATATTCCTATGGCTGGAAAGTACGCCTTTCGGGAGACCTGTCGCACCAGAGGTGTACATGATTGAGGCACTATCATCTGCGCTGACCTTTACATCGGCGAGGTTGATATCAGTACACTCTTTTTCTTCTATCAGTTGATGGAATTCCGGGAAGGATTGCCCAGAATCAGGTTTGATCGCGATGATCTGCAGGTCAAGTGAATCAAGGAAGGGCCTGATGCGATCTATGCGTTGCTGGTCGGCTATCAGCAATTTACAGCCGCTGTCTTCCAGAGGGTACTTCATTTCCCGACCGGTCCACCAGGAGTTCATCGGTACTACAATGGCGCCGATCATGGTGATCGCCATATAGGCGATACACCACTGGGGGTTGTTGCGTGAACAGATGGCTACCCGGTCTCCGGCGGAAATATCGTAGTGTCCGATTAAAATTCGGGCCAGCTTGCTGGCAAGATCGTAGGTTTCCCCGAAAGTGAAGCGTTCGTCCTGGTATACAAGAAAATCGCGGTCAGAAATCTCGAGTCCAAGGCGATAAACTTCACCCAGTGTCTGTGGAATATGGCTGAACACATTCAGTTCTATGCCATCGATAACTTCCTTGTGTATCGCCCCAGAAGTACCGGGTGCCATGTGCTTGATAGCAATTTCTTTTAACCGCAGCAGGTCTTGCTTAACTTCTTCACGACTTAGCATAATTAAATCTTGGTTATTATTCTCAATGTGATATTAGCCAGAACAATGAAGTTGGATTCAATCATGAACAGGTGATAACCACAACTTTCTCGACGGCCTCACCGAGAGGCTAACGCAGCGGGGAAATGCACAGCACATCAGGTCTTGCGAGCTCATTATTGTTGTTGCCTACAGGCGAAAAGCGTACAATTAAAAGCCTTCAACTTGTAGCGACTCTTACCAGAAAATGAATGAAACTCGCCGTCAGGCTTATCTGTATGCGATGGGAATAGACAGCTATTTCCCCCGCTACCCATTGCCTGGCGCGCGGCCGTCGAAGATACCGATTATCGAGCCGATAGTGGCTGCACCGGAACCAAAGAGAAGGGAAGAGATTCAGGAATCTGCAGGGTTATCCGGCCGCACACCCCCTATAAATGCCGCTGATGCTAATACAGAAGCCGAGCCAGCGGGCAAGCCAGTCAATGAATCAAACCCAGGGACTGACGAAATTCAACAGGGTGATTTGCGTTTTAGCCTGCAGTTTTTCCGCATTAATGACCAATTAGCCGTAATCAATGAAATTCCCTATCTGGATGACGGGAGCTCTGGCAGTAGCGTTCAATCACTTTTGCTCGCCATTCTCAAGGCACTGGAAATTGAGCCGGCTCATCTCAATGACCCACAGCTTTTTAGCTGGCCGCTGGCCGTAGAGGACGATGCCAGTGCCCACCGGCAAGCAGACGCTTTGTTGGCGCTTGAG
>JAESQX010000083.1 GCA_016764875.1 Gammaproteobacteria bacterium | reverse complement strand
TTGGGCCAGCGAAGCTTTCATGGGAAAAGCGGTACTTGGAAGATTTAATGTATCTTTATAATCACTCATGGAAATAGCTGTCTGTTCAACGCAATAAACTTGGTTCCGGACAAATCTGCCGTCATATAAGCCACGGGCTTTTTAAACACGCTGGCGATTATACACGTATATCTGAAAATGGGATTGAAACGGCCAGGTTAGTAAATACTTAATCAGGACTGGTCAGGGAAGCCCGGTTTACTCAATTTGAAAAGTACTCCCTAGTCTGCTGTACGTCGATGGCAATTTGTCGTATCAATGTTTCCAGTTCATCAAATTTTTCTTCTTCGCGGATCTTCTTGCGAAACACAACCTCCAGCCGCTGACCGTAGAGATCCCCATCAAAATCCAGTAAATGTGCTTCCAGCAAGGCATTACCTATGCTGGTAATTGTAGGCCTGTAACCAATATTAACCGCAGCGGGTATGAGTTCAGTTCCGAGTTTTACTTCACAGACATAGACTCCATGAAGGGGAATACGCTGACGATGAAGGTTTACATTACAGGTGGGGAACCCAAGATCCCTCCCCAGCTTCCTCCCTTCCACTACTTCGCCAGTCATAGCATAAGGTCGCCCCAGTAATTGCTCTACCAGAGGAAAATTTCCAGCCTCAAGCTGTGCCCGGATGTAAGTGCTGGAAACCCGTTGGCCCCCAACTTCACAGCTGGCGGTTTCAATCACGTCAAACCCAAAATGAGCGCCGCTTTCCTTCAGCATGGTAAAGTCTCCCTTACGCTGATTACCGAAGCGAAAGTCACTTCCAACAATAAAGGCCGCAATCCCCAGCCCATCCACAAGAATGGATTTTATATAATCTTCGGCGCTGAGCTGGCTTAGCGCCAGGTCAAACCTTAATAAATAAACATATTCCACCTGCATTGATTCCAGCGCGGCAAGTTTTTCTTCAAGGTTATTCAATCGCGCCGGGCACAATTGCGACGAAGCGGCAAAAAACTCTTCCGGATGAGGCTCCATGAGTATCACCAGGGAAGGTAATCCCAGTTGTTCCGCTTTGTCCCTGACCTGCCTCAGAATGGCCTGGTGCCCAAGATGTACACCGTCAAACTTGCCGATGGTGGCGACGCAGCCCGAATGCTGCTGGGCAAAACCTGTATGTTCTTCTATCAGGATCATGGAATGGATCAGGAGTCGTTTTGCTCGATGCCTGCAGATTCGTCAGAATCTGAATCGACTTGCCCGGACGATAGCCGGACTTTGCCTTTCCTGAACATGATTCTGGAAAAAGCAAACAAACACACCAACATTACCGTTTGTCCAACGAATACATTTACCACCGAAATTGACTCGGGACGGAACGCAATGAAAATCATGTTAACAACCGTAGCGAAAGCGATAACAAGCAGAATAACTGCCAACGCAAGCTGTAATACCGCTAATACCCGATTCATGCTGATTGATAATCCTAGGCTGAAAGTTCCAGCCGATGCGCGTCAATAAAACTATTGTACCCTGCTTCTCCCATGAAACGAATCGCTGTCTTGCGATCGCACATGCGCATATCGACAATTATCAGGCCTTCCAGAGAATCATTAAATTTTGAGTGGATATTGAAACACACCAACCTGCCATTCAAGGACAGGTAGTGCCGTAATAAAACCGGCACCGCCTTACCCGGATCGCAGCGGCCAACCAGCTTACTCAGTATCTTGATGTTTGCCAGCGCACGAAGCATTTCGAGGGACCATATACGATTTTTAACTTTCATAGGAGTACGCGGTCTGACCATGCCGGCAAACTCACTGGCCTGATAATTGGTCATCATGGTATCCGCAATCAGGGAACGCGCCAGGTCAGTGTATTCCCTGGAGATACTCACTGAACCGAACAAAGTATGGTACCGGGGATTTTCTACCAGGTATTTACCAATTCCCCGCCACAACAAATTTAATGCCACAGGGCGACGCTGATAATTCGGATGAATGAACGATCGGCCCATTTCAATAGCAGGCCCCATATGTTCGATGAATTTCCGATTGTATTTATACAATGATCGGCTATATAGTCCTTTCACACCATACTTTTCAACTATCTTGTCTACCTGACCAACCCGGTAGGCCCCGGCAACCAGGTTCGCGTGTTTATCCCAGAGAAACAGGTGCAAATAGCGTGGATCAAATTCATCGGAGTCTTTCGACATACCGGTGCCTTCACCCACAGATCGAAAAGTAACTTCTCTTGAAATGGCAATCTGTTCCATGATTACACCCAATCGTGAGTAGGGCGCACAGTAGACGTCGAAGTCCCTGTGTTCCAATAAGCGACAATCTTCCAGGGCTTGTATCGCTATCAGTAATTTATCCAGCTCCACATCCTCAGCAAACTGATCGCTGTTTTTGTTATTTACGATCTGGCCTCTGTTGCGCTCCCCGGGCAAGGCATCTGTACTGATTCGCAAATACTCGGTAATAGCACGTGGGTTATCGAAAGCGGATAACTCCTTTGCGGGAATGGTTTTACCTATGGTAAGCGGCAGCTGAAATCCTGATTTATTCGCCAATTGTCGCGGCAACAAAACCGTTCTTAGTCTGGGGTGAATAAATCCAGCCGCATAAAAATAACGACTGTTTCGACCGCCCACATGAATCGGTAAACAGGCGCATTGATGTCGCCTTACCAATTGTCCTGCAAGTCGGCTCCAGGATTTATCAACAATAGCCCGATATTTGAACTCATAGGTCGACACAACTCCGGCGGGAAACAGAAGCACAGCCCCACCCTTTTTTAAATGGGAATGAACCTGTTTGACTCCTGATACATTGTCTTTTGCGGCTTTGCCCGAGAGCACATCAACACCAATAAAAACGTCCTCAAATTCGGGGATACGACGTAAAAGTTGATTGGTAAGAACACGCAGGTCTGGTCGTAGTTCCAGCAATACTTTTGCAATGGCAATTCCTTCCAGTCCACCCAGCGAATGATTTGCCACAATCAATAGCGGACCTTCTCTGGGGATTTCATCCAGGTTTGCCTGGTTTTTGATTTGCAGGGTTACTCCCAGGGCTTGCAGGCCATACTGGAATAATTCTGCGGTGCTCACATTGCCGGGACGGTTTCTGTAAATTCGGGCCAGCACATCAAGTGCCAGCGCCTTATTAACAATCGCGGTCAGCACTGTGGATCGCAATGGTAATTGGAAAGGATCATTCATAATTTATTTCAACTTTTTTTAACTATCGGCTTCCTCGGGTTAATCGCTTCCTGGATAGCTTTTTACCAGCTTAATCTCATATCGCCACGCATCCCACAAAGCCCGCAATCCTGGAGGATGGAAACCTAATCGGCGGTTCGCGTCACCAAGGCTGAACAGGGTGCGATACTGTGCCAGCAAGGTTTTAATCGCATCTGCCAGCCCCGTATCACGATCCCATATATGTATAGACTCGGAACTGGCCCCATTTATTTCGATAATCGCAAAGGCCTCACCGCGCATCAAGCTTTCAATGTCCCGAAACTTGATATCCAGGCGTCCATAATGAAATCCCGGAATATCATCAAAGATCCTGTCAAGCTTTTGTGACAATTCATCAGTGATGTATGTGCCGCCGTCCCTGAACACCGCGCCTCGACAATGACTGGCGGAAAATACCAGCCTATAGGGCCTCCCTTGGGGAATTACCGTCGACCAGCTTGCGGCATGACGTTCTTTATAAAGGTGCTGTAATTCCCCTGCTCTGGGATCCGCGGCGATTAGCTGCCCGAGAGTGGATTGACCATCACCGACCACGTAGGGCATATATTTCAACGTAAGTGATGTTATCTTTCCCTGCTGTTGACCTGGGGCACGAACGTAAAACACACCCGCTTCCGCTTCCCAGTCAGCCAGCTTCTGAAACTGAATGGTGGCATTAACGGGAAACCTGGTGATATAGGCCTCCAGATCATGGGCTGTATGCAATAATTTCACTCCCGCACCACGGCAGCCTATATCGGGTTTACCCACCAGCGGCAATGGTAGAGACACTTCGTGTAAAAGTTTCAGCACAGCCTGCTTTTGATCGGTGACCGATTCATTGGTCACCTGATATTCCAGCCACGGCAGTATCCAGGAGTTAGCATATTCGCCCGCTGCCTTGAACAGGTCAGTCTTGGGTACACCAACCATACCTGATAGAGGAATTACCGGGTTAGCTATAAGCGGCAAGGTAAGACTTCGATAGCGCAGGGATAAAAACAACCATTGAATGACGACTGGCGAATACATGAGCCAGGTAGGCCAGAATTCGAAATAAGACGTAGTCTTGCCACTGACTTCCAGCGCAGGCATCCCTTTGGGCACATAGGGGTTCTGGATTGGATTCTGAGCTGAATTGTGGACCACTTGAATTAAAGAGAATCCTTTGTTCGGTTCAGGCCAGTCGTATTATTACAGACTGACATCAGTGTCTCGATTATATAAGGTATACTGGGAAACCATAGCACGGACATAGTACAGATAAAGTACAGATATAGTACAAATAATTGGTACAGAGCGTTGCCCTATGCTGGGAAAAATAATACTCACTTTGCTGGTCATTTTTGCTGCAGTCATTGTGATCAAGCAACGCTCACAAGAGCAGCAACCGCCTGACAATAAGCTGGCACCAGTAGGTAAACCGCCCGTTGATAAAATGAAGAAAGAAACATCTTCTGGCTCTCAACCTGTTTCTGACTTCCGCCTTGCCGCCTACCTGTTTTTAATTTTAATGTTCGGCGCCGCCGCACTGCTTTACTATCAGAGTTGGCAGGATGACCACACCATATTAACCGTCACCCTGGTTCGGGATGGTAATTCCCCCGCTGTAACTTACGAGGTTTACAAATACCAATTGGAATCACGCCGCTTTACCACTATTGAGGGCACTCTTATAACAGTCGCTGACAGCGAACGCATGGAAGTTCTGGGACTGGGAAAACCCTGACTTATTGTCTCGATGGTCTAGTTGGCGTCATCAATTTCATCCAGAGTTGATAATTCATCTATATCAAAACGAGTAGCGATAGCGCTGATGTCATCTGGGCTGATTTCGCCCACTATATTAATCATTACAGTTTCGCCGGGTTCGGCAACCATGATGGCAATTCCATAAATAAGATCGCCATCGTCGGAAAGGCGAAAATAAACGTCCACATGTTGCTCTTCGTCTCGTACTCTCACCACTCTTTCCCAACTTTGCGCATCCAGATCTTCGGCAATGTTTGACATGGTTTCGGCCACACGATTGCTATCCAGCATGGAACTATCGAATACCCGTACATTGACCCGCAGCAACGTGGAAATAAAATCTGCAGCCTGTTCGTCGTTGTTCTTGAGTATATTGGTAATCAATTTAAGTAACGGTTCTTTAAGACTGATCTCAACATTTGGCTCACCACCGGCAATAGCCGAAAGTGAGGAGAAATCCACATAGCCAGGATGATCGATAATTTCCTGCCCCTGTGCTACTACCGTTACCGATAATAGAAGGCTCACTAACATAATTCTATATCTCATCATCTCACCTCATACCACTGGTCACCCAGAATTTTTAAACGATTAAAAAGGGCCATTAACTTTGTCTCTATCCGACAATTCAGATTCTTCATTTCTAAACGAGGCATTAATCGATTCTTCAAGTTGTCTTATTAAAAACCGGTCTTCAATCATTGCATTTGTACGTTGACTTATCTGTCTCAGATAACCCATTGCAACCTCTAAATCCTCTAAAGCTTTTATCAAATCCGCCTGGCTATACTGTGGTGCCAAGCTGTTAAACTCATTACCCTGATGAGCCTGTTCACCCCCCGTTGGCTGATTCCATAAATTGTTACCCAATCCTGCTGCCAACAGTACAACGGCTACCGAGGGCACCCCGTAGCGAACAGCCCCCGGCAGGGAAATGAGATATCCACCAATAACACCAACCAGTGACCGGGCTTTACTGGAAGGGCTGTGTTTGCTGGCGGCAAATAGTCTGTCTATCGGTTCCAGGGTCTGGTGGGAACAATCCAGAATAGGCAAATCCACCACCGCACGGTGTAACTGCTCTGCATAGGCAAGCTCGACACTGCAGGACGGGCACTGCTGCAAATGAGATTTCAGTTCCTCCTCTCTCGCAGGCTCAAGATCATTGTCTGTAAAGGCATCGATATGCCGCTGAAAAAGCTGGCATATTGAATCGTTACTGTTTGACATGACTGGTTCCTTCGACATTACTTTTGTTGGTGTTACCTGACATGGATTCTGTAAGCGGAATTATTTCGGGATTTATAATGGCCCGTTCCCGGGCAAGCTGTCGCAAAGTCTGATTATCTCGCAGTTGCCGCCTTCCCCTGTGCAGATAGACCTTTACCTGGCTTTGATTCAAATTAAGAGTCTGCTCAATTTCTGCGTAGCTTAACCCCTGCACATCCCTCAAGATAATGATGCTCCGGTACGGGTCAGTCAGCTCGCTGATTGCCGTTTCCAGCTGCTGACGAAACCGCTGCGATTCCGGGCCAGCCTCCTCAACCCCGGCAGTCCCGTCCACAAAGTCGTGCAATTCCACCCTTTGTTTGTCACTCTGGTGTTTGCGCACATGATCCACTACACAATTGTGAGCAACCCGCATTAGCCAGGCACCCATACGATCATGCTCAACTTTGTGCCAGTGCTGCCATAGGCGGATAAACACTTCCTGGGTTATATCTTCGGCGTCCTCACGTGCACGCAGGCTGTAATAAGCGAAGGAAAACACCCTTTGCCGGTACTTTTCTATGGCCTGTTGATATTGTGCCAACATATGCAATTAAAGACGGGATAAACTGGAAAAAGTTACAAACCTCAATTCTCGCAACCTTCGCGGACAAAGGTCTACAACCAAGGGGGAAGCTAACGGTTCATTCTACAGCTTCATCGCATAGCCCTGCTTTTGCAACGGGAATCATTGCTATAATCTTTTGCCTCTTTGTGCAATTACGGTATTTCGCGATATGTCGCTGCTACGAGCCATAGTGCTTCTTCTCGCCCTGTACCCTGCTTTAGGGACAGGCGCGGAATACGTCATTCCCCTGGACGCTGAAACTGACGTTCGAGTACTGGTATTCCCCCCCCAAAATTCTGCAGAGGGACCATGGCCTCTGGCTGTTATAATTCCGGCCGGCAGTGGGCAGGAATTTATTGTGAGGTCGCAATACTGGCTGGGGAAGGAATTGGCTGCACGAGGCTGGGTAATAGCGGTCCCCATTCCCCGGGACAATGACGCATTTTTTGGTGACGATACGAACCTGGCCAAAGTAATCGCCGAGTTACAAACTCAACCATCAATCGACGCCGGAAAATCATTGCTTCTCGGTGTTTCCAGAGGTGGCACCTCCGCACTGGCAATCGCCATCAGAAATCCCGGCAGCTACTTTGGAGTGGTCGCTGTACCTGGACGCCTGAAACACACCGAACCATTACCTGAACTGAAAGGGCTAAGAGTATTTCTACGTATTGCAGATCGTGATTACTTTCGCTGGCATAAACAATTACCTGAAATGTCTCAACGGCTGGAATCCGCTGGGGCCAAGGTTAACGCCGCACTGATTTCCGATACCAGACATATTTTCAGGATCGACTGGAGCGAACTGGAGCCCTGGCTGAGTTCCCTGAAATAGCTCACTTCAATAGCATCCCGGCCAAGCTGATCTCCTGCGCCAAGTGTAAACCAGCCATCCTAGAACCTATCATGTTCGATCCAGTAATTTATTACTACGCTCTGGTCAAACTCTATTGACAGAGTTTCCACTCTCTCTTGTTCTATATCCACCGAAAACACCAGAAACAAGCCAACTTCCATATCTTTCTCCGAGCGATTGCGGTATTTCCAGATTTGAGTGCCGTCAGCATAATTCAATCGCGATACAGGTTCGCCAAAGGTGGTTCTTACCCATTCAGTATCAGATTTTCCAGGCTGAAGTCGACTAACGTCTGCCTCTTCCCACGCTGTACTCAGCACACGTCCCTCGGAATTGACAGTGAACAAACAACCAGACAGCAGAAAACAGGCTAAGAAAAGAATTCTTTATCATTTCAGGCTCCGTAATGTAGAAATATTCGCTGACAAATTGAACCAGCAACACTCCCTAGACGTAACCACTTAAAAAAAGTTACAAATTTTGATCGGGTGGTGTTGAAAGGAAGCTGAATCCTCACTTGGCTCCAGGTAGATGTACTGATATCGTTAGCCACCTTGCAAAACTCATTTGTATTAAAATCCCAAATGCAGGCTACTCAGTGTATCTGGTAGTCAAAATAATCCATGTCAGTTGTGCGGCAATCTCAATACTTGGTTTTGCCGTCAGAGGCTACCTGAAAATCAGCAAGCACCATGTTGCATCCGGCTTCACTCAAAAAGTGTTGCCTCATATTATTGATACGGCTCTTTGTTGGCGTCACACTGGAGTAGTGAGAAGTCACAGATTGAGAGTCCGCCGAATTATCCCCAGAGAAAAGATCTCCCGGAGAATTAATTCACATAAACCTGAAATAACTTCAGTCAGACGTTGACTTGCCTCACCAAAGGCATACAATGCGCGCCTCAGTGATCAGACAGACTTTTTGACTAATTGATACAGATATAGAAAACAAAATGAACATCCTGCGCAAACCAATTTATACCCGCATGCTAACGACGTTGATTCTAACGAATCACCCGTTCTGTTCGCGTGTGATGGAAACCTGGAGAGCCGCCTTGGAGTGATCTGTATCAGAAACAATCTGACTTTCAAAACAAATCGAAGACCTCTAAGCAACCATCAAGCCTAGGGGTCTTTTTTTTTGCATTAACTTTTATTTTTGTTCGAACTGATGTTCGAGCACAGGGATACTATTGTGGTTAAAAAACTGCAAAGAAACATAAAACTCGTCTATGGCCTGGCATTCTTTCACTGCTTCATGATCATAGTGCCTGTTATTGTGCCCTTCTTCATGTCGAAGGGTCTGGGGCTGGCGGATATTTTTTATCTGCAGACTGTTTACGCCGCGACCATAGTGCTGCTGGAGACACCTTCAGGATATTTCGCCGATATCTTTGGTCGCCGTTCTGCTCTTCTGGCGGGAAGTATTGCCCATGGATTTGGCTACCTCCTGCTTAATTTCGCCAGCGATTTTAGCAGCCTGGTGATTTTTGAAATCACAGTCGGTATTGCCGGAAGCCTATTGTCGGGCGCTGATCTTGCATTGCTGTACGACTCACAGAAAGCACTGAATAAGGAAGAGTCAGCAACACATAGCACCGGAATTGCCCAGCTCGGCTTTATCAAGTCATGCGCGGAAGGGCTGGGAGCATTGCTCGGTGACGTGCTGGCTTTATGGTCATTCGAAGCGATGGTGTTGGGACAGTCCATTGCCGCCTGGGTTTGTTTCTTTCTGGCATTAATGGTTGTGGAACCCCAATACAAAAATGACGAACAGAAAACTGGCTCGAAAAATTTAAATATTGCAAATATTTTCAGGCATATGTGGGGAAGTGATCCGATACTGCGCAATGTGTTCATTGCAATTCCGGTGTACAACCTGGCCACCATACATGTGGTCTGGCTGGTTCAACCCTATTGGGAGTCACAAAATATTTCATTGGCTATTTTTGGTGTGCTCTGGTTCACCCAAAGCCTGGTGGCGGGTATTGCAAGCAAGAGCAGCTTTAGTATTGAGCGCAAGCATGGTGCTACGGCGGCCCTGCTTCTTATCGGCGTCTTGCCTGTCCTTGGTTATTTTGGCATGGCGTGGCTACAGGGCTGGCCTGGAATAGCAATATGTCTTTTGTTGTTTTTCGGCCGTGGACTGGTTCAGGTAATTTTGGTGAATGCGTTGAATCGCAGGGTTCCAAGCGAGTTCAGAGCAACGGCGAACTCACTGACCAGTTTTACATTCAGGCTTGGCTTTATCGCTACTGGACCGTTGGTTGGATTCGTAGCACAAAGCGCGGGTTTGCCTGCCGCTCTGAATCTGTTAGGCGCTTCATTCGTGTTGGTATTTATCTTCATCATGTTGCCCTTGATTCGGTCTGTGGAATCCTCGCACAAGCAGAAAACTGCCTGAACGGTCCCTCCCGCTGGGGCGGCCATCCTAACTCCTTCCCCGGGATGGTCGCTCGTTTTTTTATTAGCCGGTCACGGCACAAGAGGTGGACCAATCGGGCAAATTCTGTCCCCGAATTTTACGTCTGCGATAACTGAACGCACCAGAATAGCACCGGCATTATCGCCGAACTTAGTCCCCCTCCGGTACCGATGCACCAGTAAGGTTCAATGCGTTTATCCATGCCAGTTAAAACGTCCTATAATGGTGCTTTTACAATTAGCGTGATAAAGTTTAATGGTTCAGTTGGTCATCCCGCGTCTTCAGGCAAGGCACATATTGGGCAGGCAATCAGGCGAGTCTGCCTTTTAGAATTTGAACTGAATCCAATTATCAACATGTGGGGAATATAAAAATGAAAATGATTACGGCTATTATTAAACCGTTTAAATCTGATGATGTTCGCGAGGCACTGTCGGAGCTTGGCGTGAATGGGATGACCGTTACTGAGGTAAAGGGCTTCGGCAGGCAAAAAGGGCACACAGAACTATACCGTGGGGCAGAGTATGTCATAGATTTTTTGCCAAAAGCCAAGATTGAAGTAGCTGTTGAGGACGGTCTAGTGGACCAGGCCATTGAAGCCATTTGTAATGCGGCGCGAACAGGCCAGATCGGCGATGGCAAAATTTTTGTAACTAATTTAGAGCAGGCAATTCGAATCAGAACTTCCGAAACCGGTAACGACGCTTTATAGAGAGTATTTAATGAAAATAACAAAAAAACACCTGGCCTCACTACTTTTCCTTTTCACTGCATTTGTCCCGTCAATTTCATTTGCCCAGAGCGGTGAAATCAACGGTGCCAATACCGCCTGGATCCTGACTTCCACTGCACTGGTTCTGTTCATGACCATACCGGGATTATCCCTGTTTTATGGCGGGCTGGTGCGTACTAAAAATGTACTTTCCATACTGATGCAGTGTTTCACCATCACCATTATGATTTCTGTAATCTGGTTATTGGTGGGTTACAGTATCGCCTTCGGACCTTCGGAGTCGCCGTACTGGGGCGGATTGAGTAAAGCCCTGTTCAATGGTGTGGTGGTGGGTTCAGTTTCAGGCGATATACCGGAAACGGTTTTTGCCGCATTTCAAATGACCTTTGCCATTATTACTCCAGCACTTATTGTTGGCGCTTTTGCCGAGCGCATGAAATTCTCCTCCATGATGTTATTTTGTGGGCTCTGGTCAGTACTGGTTTACTTTCCTGTTGCCAACTGGGTATGGGGAGGCGGTTGGCTGGGACAAATGGGGCTGATCGATTTTGCCGGTGGCACCGTGGTTCATGTTACCGCAGGTGTGGCAGCTTTAGTCACCGCGGTAATGTTAGGGCAACGTAAAGGATTCTTAACCTCCGCCATGGTTCCCCACAATATGACCATGACGGTTACCGGTGCAGGCATGCTCTGGGTAGGCTGGTTTGGTTTCAATGCCGGCAGCGCCCTTGCCGCGGATGGTAACGCCGGCATGGCGCTCATCGTAACGCACCTTTCTGCATCAGCCGGCGCCCTCACCTGGATGACCATTGAATGGATCAAATTTGGCAAACCAAGCGCACTGGGAGCTGTAACCGGTATGGTAGCTGGCCTGGCAACAATTACCCCGGCTTCGGGGTCAGTCGGACCGGCAGGTGCCTTGCTGGTAGGCATCTCAGCAGGCTTTGTTTGCTATTTTGCCACCATCTATCTGAAGAACAAATTAAAAATTGATGACTCGCTGGATGTCTTCCCGGTGCATGGGGTTGGCGGCATTCTGGGGACCTTGCTTGCCGGTATTCTGATATCAAAAAATCTCGGCGTTTTCAGCGGTAATGGCTATGCCGAAGGCATGACCATGGGATCACAGACGCTGGTTCAAATTACCGGTATCCTGGCTGTCGGCGTTTATACGGCAATTCTAACCATTGTCATTCTAAAGATTGTCGGTGCCGTAACGTCCGGTCTGCGAGTCAGTGATGAACAGGAACAGATTGGTTGTGATATTACGGATCACGATGAGAAAGGCTACTCAATGTAACTTGCCAACAGGTGCCCGCGTATGCAATTGCGCCGGCACCTGTTCAATATGGACTCTCCAGCCCGCTAGTTATCTATCAATTCATAAATACGTCTGATAGCTCTGGGGTCGACACCGGGTCCTTGAATTTGCCTGTAGTTATCACTGTGACTGCTCATATCAACTTGCTCGGCCGCTTGCTCCACAGTCAAACCCCGGCCCTTTAACCGGGCCGTCTTTGTCCACAGATCCTCCAGGTAAGCCTGGAAATTATCAATTATTGCCCGGTCGTTAAATGGCTGACCGTGACCGGGTAATACCCATTCAAAGTCCAGTGCTTTTAAAGCATCAAGTGTTGCAGGCCATTCATCAACATGACCGTCTCCCATATAGGACAGGAAAGGCAACATCATGTCGCCGGTAAATACAATGCGTTCCTGGGGCAGAAAGATAACCACGTCACCACCGGTATGGGCGCGCCCTAAATGCAACAGCTGAATTTCCCGACTACCACGACTCACTACCTGAAACAGAGTCATTTTTTCGTCCAGGGTAATATTGGGTGGCGTGGGTCTTACCTCCTTAATAGCATTCATGTATTCCCGTTGCACCCGTGCACGCTCCAGTAATTGCGCTTTGGCCGATGGATCGCGTTCAGAAGCAGCCTGTTCTTCAAGTCTGGCCACGGTGGCGGGCACCGCATCCGAGAAACTTTTGAAGGTGTTTTCCTCCAGTACATTGCCCAGCTCTCCATTGAGTTTTAACCGGGTAAAACTATGCCCGATAATCTCAACATCCCTGGGAAACACCTGGTTGCCATGCGCATGATCAAAATGGTAATGACTATTAACCAGGTAGCGTACCGGTTTATCCGTTATTACCGGAAGCGAATCCATCAATGAACGGGCTGCTGCCGGCGTTACATGAGAATCGACTACCAGGGTGTCGAACTCTCCCACCAGTACCATTGCATTACTCATCACGTGAATACTGCCGGTACCCACCGCATGCCAGACACCATCAGCAAGTTCCGTAAACCGATGGCTGTCAGACTCAACAACCCGCCCGGTCTGGGCAGTGGCGCTGGCTGCGTAACCAACGACAACTA
>JAESQX010000082.1 GCA_016764875.1 Gammaproteobacteria bacterium | reverse complement strand
GGCTACAAATCTTAGTCTTTCATCCATAGGTTTACACTCATTCCAAGGCATCTGAGACACTCCCAAATGCTTAAATGTGTAACCTATGTCTCCGGTATAGTCTGTAACCTATGTGTCAGGAAGCACACGTTAAGTTACGCTCACTCCACACCCCTAGCCTTATTCCCTAGTTAAATTATGTAACTATATTTGTCGCCGGGGATGAGGGGCCAACACTAGTAGCTGAGTAACCGGGAAGTGGTGTTGCTTAGGCCCTGTCGAGTAGAATCGAGCTAGTTTGAAAGGATGTTTCCGGTAGTAGGTATTACTGGAATAACGCTTTTTATAAAGCGCGTGGCGCGCAGCGCCATGTCGCCTTGATTTGATTGTTATGCTGCGACATGCACGAATTCGACGCTTGAGGATGCGGCTGGGATTTCCGCCCCACTTGCCTTTAGACCCCCTATGTGAAACTCAATCGCTTCTTGAATAAGCTGAATTACTTCTTCCCGCGATTCTCCTGCTGCTATACAGCCTGGGAGATCTGGAACATGCGCCCCAAAGCTAGTTGGGCCCTCTTCGACTACTACGGCATATTTCATTATCGATTCCTCACTGTTTCAACCCGGATTGTTTTAGTATAGCGTTAAGCGTTCCTGGTGGAATGTCGACGCTGGACTTCCCGGCAACTGTTACGGTACCTGATTTAGAAGAATGCTTGAATTGGCGATGACTACCTCTGGTTCTGTCAAGAGACCAACCATCTGCTTCAAGTGCTTTTATCAGGTCTTTAACTTTCACAATACTACTATTCCAAATGCATATCTAAAGTTCAAATAGCTGCATAACGCTTTTAATAAAGAGTGCGCGAAGCGCAGGAACTTAACCCGTTTTTGCACACACCACATTGTTATGTGCCGCTCTACGGGCCAACGGAATCCTTTAACGTTTCGGTCACCCATTGATTAATACTCTTATCTTCGCCGGTTGCTCGCGCTGCAATTTCACTATGAAGACGCGGAGAAATCCTCAAATTAAATTTTCCTGAGAATTCCTTTGCTGGACTAATACCTTTCTCTTCGCAGACCTCAAGGAACACCGCGAGTGAGTTCTTGAACTCTTTACGCAGGGCGGTTGAGCTCTTTCCGTAGAAGTCTGCACTGCCATTCAGTCCGAGTATTTCCCCTCTAAATTGATCCAATTCAGAGTCATATTCAATCTTGGCTTTGTAACCGTCAATTTCCATAATATTCATGGTACTACCTCATTTTCTTCGAACCACCTCCGAATACTGGCTATAGCTCCTTTGTCCGTGTTTGGTGATGGATGGGGCCTATGGAATACGCGAACTTCATCAAAAATCACAACGGCAACCCGAGACCCAGCTCTTTCGGATACGTCAGCACCAAGTGCTTTAAACAGAGACTCAATGTCTGACCAATTGATATTCCCGCTCGTGGGACGCCGATATATTTGTTCTAAAGTCTTTTGATGCTTTCGCTTTATTGGATAATAGTACCACTATATGGTACTATTGCGAACCTCTAGGCACATAACGCTTTGGTTAACGGGCGTGGCACGCAGTGCCACGTCCTCTTGAACTGATTGTTATGTTTCGCCTGCACCATGCTGCCTCAGTACTTTGTGGCCGCCAAATATGAAATATAGGCCCGATGCCGTGCCAACAAAGAAGAGTGTTGGCCACAAAATTGTATTAAGCTCTACACTCCAGTCTGCAATTACCCCTACAGAATCTATCGCTATAAGCTCATCTCGGAAATTTACGTAGATTCCAGAAACTGAAAAAAATCTTGTTGCAATTAGAGCAGAGAAAATAGCGTATAGAAATACAGCTATAACTCTTAACATTCTAGTTGAACTATTTCCAATAAAGTAGAATGCCACCAATATGGCGAATGTTCCGCCTATCCAAAATTCGAATATACTATCCATCCTAGTTAGAGCTTCATGGGAAGCAGTTATTAGCTCAGACTCTGTCACTTAATCTCCTAAGAAACATAACGTCCTTAATAAAGAGTGCGCGTACCGCATCTCCTTGATTTGATTGTTATCTGTCAATTCCACTGAAGCTTCAAGTCTCGGTGCGCTTGTGCACAATCTCTTAGGTACAAATTAATTAAACTTTGGTAAGGAATTCCCTTTGCTTCAGCCAGCTCTTTAAAATATCCGATAGTGTCCTCGTCAAGCCGAATAGTAATTTGCTTTTTGAGCTTTCTCGCATATGGATTTGTTACTGAACTTGAAAAATCGTACCTTTTACGCATTTCTAAATCCCTCATAAATCTTCCGCTCTTGTTTCTGCGCTTTTCTGGCAGAAATTATACGAACTGAGTCTTCTGAACGAACACAATGGCAAACTACTAGGAGGCGAGAGCCAATACTTGTTCCGAGAAGAATGAATCTGTACTCATCGGCTGAGTGATCTGGGTCAGGGATGAGGCGTGCGAATTCGTCTGTGAAGGCTGTTTGAGCTTCAGAGAAAGATACTCCGTGCTTCGCAACATTCGATAACTCTTTTTTTGGATCCCAGTCAAATGATAGATGAGCCATAGGTTACAGTGTAACTACATTGTAATTATAATCAAGGGCATCTGTAATCTACGGGGTACAGATAACAATTGCATAACAGACTCTTTGTCCGTTAATACACTATATATTCCAAAGGGGACTTTACCTGATTCCCTCTCTAATTCAATGGGATACTCTGAATTGCACGTAGAACCCGCTATTAACAGTGAGTACCAATCAGCTTTTTTCATTAACAAAATCATCACGAAAAGAACGGTTTGCCCTGTTAATCATTAACAGGGCTTGTGCGCTCTAGATATAGTCCCACTGGAAGCCCGCAAGCTCTACCATGTTGTATCTGGTGACAAACCAAAATGATCACTATTCCATTGCCTTTGCGGTTACGGTCACTTCATTCCGCACACCATCCTCACTGGAGTATCAGTACCTCATCAACCAGACTCACGACAATCCAATTAAACTGATTTGTCGAGTCATCAAACACTCTGATGGCCGATTCACCTACGCGGCAGCCTCCAGACGAAATCCCGGATAGTTGAATGCAGTAGCGATTTTCTCGCAGTCCTTTCCCGTTACTTCTTCTCGACGGGCGACTGCGTACCAATTATCTCTGACAATCACTTCCATTTGATCGATGATGATTCGTGCATGGTCGGGCGCAAGATAGAAGCGCTCGCATTGCGTCAGCAGATTTTCTGCATTTGCAAAGCGGCCCATGTCGCCGCATTCAAGGGCGAGGTCTCTGTGATCGGCACTGATCGGTGTGGATGGCGTAAGATCATAGGCAGGAGAAAACTTCCAATCTGTGTCCATGGCGATAACCGCATGGTTACGCGGATGATCGTCAATATTGGAGATCAGGGCATTGAAGACCATGCGCCGGAATAGTTCAGGCGCATCTTCTTTTGGTTGCGAAGATATGCGGCGCAGCTCTTCTACCAGCGAAACATAAGACCAGTTATCGCGGCGCTGTGGAGCATCGTCGGCTCTTAATAGAGTCATTGCACTCAACATCCGGCCGCGGCGATAGCCTGCTTCTGTGTGTTCCCGGTCAAATCTCTTGACCATGAGCACGTCTCGGTCACCAATGGTTATTACTTTGCTGTCCGCTGTATGTATGCCGCAGTCACGGGCGAGCATCATCATCGCGTGTTCAACACGCGCATCATTCCACTTGTCATCCGGGTGGTTGAATTTTGCAATCCAAAGCGCGTTGTTATCCTCGACAACAGCTTTCGGGCGCGCGCCACCCATTGATGTTCCACCGAACATCAAATCCTGGGCCTGCTCCGCGTCCGGCTCATCTGGAATATCTTCATCAGCGATAATTGCGTCGGCAAGTTCTTGCAGTCGTTGCAATTCCATCGTCTGATTGAACTCCCGGCGTGGTGCAGGGGGTTCAGCATTCCTGCCGAAGCCGAGTGCACCGGCACGGTCGTCCGGTGAGTGAAGCAGATAGTCGACTTCGCCAAGCTCTGTTAGGCCTGCGCGTTTTTCGATAACCCTGCGGCCCCAATAATCAGGGCTGGAATCACGAAGGGCACCAAAGACGCCTTTTAAGATATTCGTCTCGTAGGTCTTGTTTACGAGTTTGAGTTCAAGCGGGTCAATGGGAACCGAATTGTCACTTTCCAGATAGCTTCGACCATAGACAAACTTACCGGAAGGATTGCCGCGCCGGTCCGGCGCCAGCACGAATTTTCCGGCAGTGACAAACTCAGTCTGGCCGGGGAGTGTGATATAGACGAAGCACTCATTTTCTGTTGCCCTAGAAATCATTATCGAGCCCCTCTTTCACACGGGTACGGGCACGTTCTTTCGAGAGAGACAGGTTCATCCCCTCTTCGTCTAAAGCCGGATCGGCAAGCTCTTCCATTGGTAAGAGCAGGTCATAAACCCAGAGCAGTGCGGTATAAACAGCGATGCCGGTTGAGACTTTGCCTTTCTCTGCGTCCGATACTGCCCGTGGTCCTGTGCCGATCTTCTCGCCGACCTCTTCGATCGTCAGATTGCGGCGTAGCCGCGCGGTACGCAGGTTCGAACCAAGGCGCTTGATCGCAAGCTCGACCGCATAGGGAGGTGCCTGTATTAATATGTTTTTTGCTGTCATCTGCTCTTAAGGGCCTCTTATCCAGGTTAATATGCCCTTAAGAGCATATCACTATATTACCACCTCACCAAACATAATCTGCTCTTAAGAGCAGATATAGTGCGATTTTTGTTAGATTCTAATTGCGGGCGATGACAAGCATTCTATTAAGTTTTATCCAACGAAGTGTGCAACTTCTTCTAATATGAAAGTAATTGAGTCGCTGGCCACGGAAGTAAAACATGCTTTGGCTCTGAAGCTGACAGGGAAACAACGAGGGCCTTGGGGGCAACTTTAAGAAAAAATTAAATTCAATCTATAGCCCCAACCAAAATAGAGCGCGAGCATCATGGAATAAGGCGATTTATCGAGGCTAGGCGTGAAATTCAGGGGGTATTTACGGGGGTATATTTTGTTTTTGTATAGCTATATTATCAACACATACAGCAGGTTACACTATATTATCGGTAGAGCCCCTGGCACCATTTCCCAAATAGCCCACCCCAAAACTACTGTATTTTTACTCTGGCCCCGTTTTTCCTAAGACTGCCGACTTATTTCGGCTACCAATGCTGTAAAAGCGCGAGTCCATGCCATTGTAGCAGGTATGTCTATCGCATTGGGCCAGGTATCATCGGGATGATGAAATAGAGGGTTGTTAGCAAGCAGCGAGATAAATTCTCCTGAGCCATCATAGATATTTCTGGCTTCCCCTAGCGGCCGTTCAGATATTGGTGTTTCGATTGCTGCTCCAAGACCATATTGGCCCAAGTGTTTGTGGGTTAATGTCCGGTTTGCCTCGCTAGAATACTGCAGCAGTATGGCTGCACCTCTAGCGGCGAAATTGGCACCCAGATGAATCCACATGTGGGCATTCTCAACCAAACCAGGGTGATTATGAATAAATTGATGGAGACCCAAATGACCCAGCTCGTGCCCTGAATTCGCTGTAAAATAAACATCCCTTTGCGGATTAGACACAGAAATTGAACGCATCATTTCGAGAAACAGGGCGATACCACCGCCCCTTTCCGATGCACAACGCCACCACCCACTGCGCGGTGTCATTATCACCATTGGTGATAAATCTGAATTACTGCCTTCAATTTTCGCCTCGACATTTACTGCGGTGTTGGGAACTCGCTCACAATGTGCGACAACCCGTGCGCTGGCACCAGCATCTACCGCCTGCTTTAATTCGGGCCAGGCATAATGCGGTATATGCAAAATGGGTGGGCCGAAAGGGTCGGTAAAATCGTCAGCATTAATGACTGTGGTTCCCTGTGCTGGCATTGAATCAGTCTAACAACGACAATCGCTTTATGCGCTCCACTCATTCGCGCCACGCGAATACTTGCCGGGGTTGGTCCGATCGCGGCCGACATGATAACCCCTATGTCGGCACCACTGTTCAGCTCACCCATTGAGCCTTGCAAACCTTCGCCATCGGTATAGTTACAGTCATAGGCGGGAACCGCCTCTATCACACCACCGTCCCAATGCAGTTGTGCCGATATCACATTAACTTGATCAATAGCAAAGGGATGTAGGTTGGCGTCGACACCCATTTGTGTAATGCGATCCGCCAGCCATTGCCCGCTAAGATTATCCACTTGCGTCGCTGTACGATGGTTACCTTGAGCTGAGTATTCACGGATGGTAGAACTGATTCTCTGTTGCAGATCACTGCTCTGAGAAAAAGCCGAAGAACTGAATCCCGCCAGCGATGTAGCCGCTAGTAGTTTATTAAAGTATCGACGATTAATTTTGACAAATTTCTCCCAGAAGCAGTGACCATAGAACGATTAGAGTTTGTCTCAGTTAAAGAAAAATACCGGTTCAAAAATTCTGTAAACAAATGAACTGGGTGAGGCGCCCTGAGCCCATAACACAGCTAGATTAACGGGGTCAGAGTAAAATTACAGCAGTTTTGACGCACAAGGAATAAATGGTATCAGATTTATATTTAGACAGGTTTAAGCGTAATTTGATCGATTTCCATAGCACACCCTATCTCTATGCTTGTAACTTAATGAATTAATTAACGAATCGGTCACACTGTCCGCTGAAAATCCTCGTGCCGATGGTTCGATTGACTCAACCATCCATGGAAGTGCTAAAAATACAACGCTGCTAGTTCTGATTAATTAAGTAAACTGTTCCCGGAATATTTTAAAAAGGGTGTTATCTGCACGGAGCCCTTGTCAATTCCAAAGTGATAGAATAGTATCACTTTATGAAAACTGAGCTCGTAACAACTTTAAAGCGCCAAGCCACAAAAATTCTTGCAGATTTACATGCCACCAAGGAACCTGTACTGATAACAGAGCACGGCCAGCCCTCAGCCTATCTCCTTGATGTCGATGATTATGAGATGATGCAGAGCCGTATAAAAATCCTTGAAGGAATTGCCAAAGGCGAAACTGCTATATCGGAAGGCCGCGTTCTCAGCCATTCCAAAGGCAAAGAAAAATTGAGCAAATGGCTGAAATAGTTTGGACTGAGCCAGCGCTGAAAGATCTAGACGAAATAGCCGAATATATAGCCTTAGACAAATTTAATGCTGCCCAGCTTCTGGTTCGAAATGTTTTTGAACGCGTTGACCTGCTCGGCCATTCACCCAGTTCCGGGAGAAAAATTCCAGAGCTCTCCCCATCCAAGTACAAAGAAGTCATTGTCGGTCCCTGCAGAGTTTTTTATCGCTTAACAGAAAATTCTGTCTACATATTGCATGTTATGAGGATTGAGAGAGAGTTGCGCAAATATTTACTGCAAGATCGAGATATGAAAGGCCGATAACAAGCGACTATGGTGTCCATAACTCTGTTTCTTGTTAATACTACCACTCACAATTGTCCCTCATTTAACCGACTTTTTGGGTTGCTAAGTTGCCAGCGTCCCTTTAGCCTTACCAACAGGAATCATGGAGCTCAATAAAATGAAAAACCACTTGCACGCACTTCTCGCGGGAATACTTGTTCTCAGTTCATCGTTCATCTTACAAGCCGCAGAATTTTCACAGATCAGCCCGGATAAAGAGACCCTGTCGGAATTACCTACTACCGACTGGCTGACTAATGGCGGCGATCTTTTCAACCGAAACTTCTCAGCATTGACAGAAATCAACACCGACAATGTCGGTCAACTTGGTCCGGTCTGGCGTACTCATCTCGATGGCTCCGGGGTCGGCGCGAAGTATTCCGGGGAGGCACAAACCATTGTCCATGAAGGAGTCATGTATATCATAACGGGCGCCGACGATGTCTTTGCCCTAAGCATTGAAACCGGGGATATTTTGTGGAGTTCTTCGGCTAATCTCGTTGACGAGATTCCAACTGTCTGTTGCGGATGGACCAGTCGCGGTGTGGGATTTGGCGAAGATAAAATCTTTGTCGGCCGCCTGGATGGAAAGCTATCGGCATTGGACAAAGACACCGGCGAGGAGGTCTGGACTATTCAGGCCGAAGACTGGGAAGAGGGCTATACCATCACCAGTGCGCCTTTATATTTTGAAGGCATGGTTATAACCGGTTTCGCAGGTGCTGAATTTGCCGCCCGCGGGCGAGTAAAAGCTTACAGCGCTGCCGACGGCAGTTTGCTGTGGACATTCTATACCGTTCCAGGCCCTGGCGAATTTGGCTACGATACCTGGCCAGCTGACAGTGATGCCTGGAAAACCGGAGGCGGAACAGTCTGGCACACCCCTGCAGTCGATCCTGAGCTGGGCTTGATCTACTTTTCAACCGGCAACCCCGGCCCCGACTATAACGGTGCGATACGCGCTGGAGACAATTTATTCACGGCGTCTATCGTAGCGCTGGATGTCTACACTGGAGAGTACCGTTGGCACTTCCAACAGGTTCATCATGATCTGTGGGACTACGATGCACCAAATCCGGTTGTCCTGTTTGATCTGGACTACAACGGGGTGCCACGCAAAGGCCTGGCACAGGCCGGTAAGACGGGGTGGTTGTATATTCTCGATCGCACCAACGGTGAGCCATTGGTGGGAATAGAGGAGCGGCCGGTTCCACAGGAACCTCGCCAGGCGACTTCTGCCACGCAACCTTATCCCATTGGCGAGCCCTTTGTTAATCAAACACTGGATGTGGCGCCTGAAGGTTATAAACTCATCAACAATGGCGCCATCTTTACGCCGTTTTGGGAAGAGCCAGTAATGCTACGCCGTAGCGAGGCCAATTGGGCTCCCAGCACGGTAGACCCAGCCAAAGGGGTAATGTACGTCTGCGCCAGCGAGCGACAAGCGGCATATTCCACCAGGGGAGATCTGGAGCAAGCGGAATCCGGCGACCGCTACAGTGGTGGCAGTATGCGTTTTGCGCCCATTCCCTATACTGGAATCGTAACCGCAATGGATCTGCGTACCAATCGCAGGGTGTGGACCCAACGCTGGGCAAGCCGCTGTTACAGCGGCTTGGTGGCAACGGCAGGCGACCTTCTGTTTGCCGGCCGAAACGACGGTCGATTAACCGCCCTGGATGCCCGTGATGGGTCCAAGCTCTGGGAGTATATGACCGATGCCGGCGTTAATGCACCACCCACGGTATTCGAACACGAAGGCAAGCAATACGTTGCGGTTTTTTCGGCGGGTAATTTGTTAGGCAGAACCCAGCGAGGCGACAGCTTATGGTTGTTCACTCTGCTGGATGACGAACAGGGAGGTGCTATTGCGGAGCAGGTGAATCCTTCTCAACCGAATCCGGAAGGGCAAAAACTGTTCCGGGATACCTGCCAATTTTGTCACGGAGCTGCGGGTGAGGGTGGACACGACGGCATGCCGCTGGAAGGATTGGCGGCGTTCAATACCGGCTACGTGGAAAATATTATTCGCGGTGGACAGAACAACATGCCGGCTTTCACATCGATGTTTTCCAGGGGCCAGATTACCGCGCTGGCTGAACATGTGAGAACTTTAAACCCCGATATATCCAATCGGAACAGTCGATGAGAAGGGAAGATGCAAGGGAGTGAAGCCGCACCCATTTGCCACATCAGCCAAGAGAGACATTCTGCCCGGGCCGAAGGTGCCTCTGGATAAAATGCCGAAAATTTTTCAGCTAGATAAATAAGAATTGCTCCCGACTCGAATACTCGTGTAGCAGGATCTGTGCTTTGATCAAGTAATGCAGGTATTTTGGAATTGGGGTTAATTGCGACAAAACCACTACTAAATTGATCACCTTCGGCGAATTAAACCAGGAAGGCATCGTATTCCGCGCCTTCGTTCCCGAGAGCTAGAAGCTCCTCCAACATCACGGTAACCTTAATGCCGTTAGGTGTTGCCATGGAGTGCAGTTGCAAAGGGTGTTTGCCAATCGGTAAATTTTTCTCATGGGTCGCGCCAGCAACGGGCCGAT
>JAESQX010000081.1 GCA_016764875.1 Gammaproteobacteria bacterium | reverse complement strand
AGTAGAGAAACCAGAGCACCAGTAGAGAGAAGGAACATCCCATTAACACCACCTCGGAATTTGTAGTTGACTACGAAAAAATCCAGCCCAGAGTCAGCGAACTTGGCGCTGAATTCAGTATGCGCTCAGGACTTCAGTATTGTGTTATTGATAATCTACTATTCCCGGAATCGCTGAAAGGATTTCAGGGAATTAATAATGAAGTCAAAGACCATGCGCAAGAATATGAGCGCCTCAGTGAGTCGGCGCGAACCGAGTTGTCCTATCCCTACAAGTTACGGGCATTGATCTGGGAACTCAACTCCGGCAGCTTCACAAGACTATTGGGCCACCTATCGAATATGGAAGCATTGCTCCCGGACCCTCATTTACGCGGGGGGGGCATATTACCCATAACAGCTGACGGATTTAGCCTTGAGTTACCTGCTCAACTGACTGAATACAAGCTGCATCATCGGCTGACACTTGCGGTGAGCCTGGATGATCAGTGGCAGCAGGAATGGGGAGCAGACATACACCTGGCTAAAAACAACCAATCAGCCAGCCTGCCAAACAGGTCTGGTCAGGGAATTCTGATAAAGTCCTGCCCCCACACAGTGCTTGGTTTTAAACCAATATCCACCCTCGCGCCACGCCCACCCAGAATATTAGTTGTCCACTACTATGCTCAAACTCCAGCGTAAAAAGCCCCCAACAAACCAGCCCGGTGTTGGAAACCATCGTATCCCGATGACGTTGATATTGATCTTTCTATGTCTGCTACAAAGCTGCTCCGAGTCAAAACGCCCCAATATTCTGATTTTATTCCTCGATGATTTTGGTTATAACGACCTGGGAATAAACCATTCAGGGAACTACGATTTCGATTCGCTGCATACCCCTAACATGGACACATTTGCCGATACGGCCACGTTGTTTTCCCGGCACTATACCGAAAGTACCTGTTCACCGAGTAGAGCGGCGCTACTCTCCGGCCGCTATCCGGCACGAGCTGGCTTCACATCCAATGGGCGCGGCTTGTCTCCCGAGATTACAACCCTTCCCGAGCAGCTGAAAACAGCGCATTACCGAACCCACTTTATAGGGAAATGGCATACCGGAGATACCAGTCCCCTGGCCTATCCTCAAAATCAGGGCTTTGATACCTGGTTCGGCTTTCTGAATCAATGGATGTTACGCAGCGAGTTTTCAAAAGCTGAAAACAACCTCGAACGGCCAACCTATGAGAATCCCTGGCTTGAAGATGAAACAGGAGCAAAACAACGGTATCAGGGGCACCTTAATGATCTTATTTCCGAGAATGCCCGATCCTTTATCGCCGATGCCAGCAAGGATGCTGACCCGTGGTTTTTACAGGTCTCATTCTACGCACCACATGAGCCCATTAAAGCAGCTCAACGAATTGCGGACATTTACCCGGACACTGAAGAAGGCGCTTACCGGGCCATCGTTCATCAGCTTGATGAAAACATCGGCTCCATTATCGGCTCCTTAACCAGTGCACGTGAGGCCGACAATACTATTATTGTCATAGTGAGCGACAATGGCGGAGTCAGTCAGCGCTATCCGAGCAATTTACCTTTCCATGGGAACAAGGCCGAATATCTGGAGGGCGGCATTAGAACACCTCTAATGGTGCACTGGCTCGACCAGTCATTAAATGGAACCAGGTATCCCTACGCTGTAAGCATAATGGACTTATATCCAACTCTGTTAAGTGCCGCCAATGTTGATTACGACAAAGAGTCTCTTGATGGCCGCAATTTATTACCGTTTATCAAGGAAAATATAGCCCTTGACAGAGCACTGTTCTGGGAAATTTTATCGCCTGACGGATATTTGTTCAGTGTGTTGAGCGAGGATCAGAAATGGCGTTATTCAACAGGATTTCTGAAGGGTAAATGGCTTTACGATCTGGAAGCTGACCCCCACGGAGCCACGGATGTTTTAGCGGATAATAAAAAGATTGCCGATGATTTGAAAGATAGCTATCTCATCTGGCACGAAGAAATTCATCGAATAGAAACAAAGTTTAACCAGACCTCCACAACCGGAGCCGGGATATTGACCGGAGACAGTTTTCAACGCAGCCCGGGGTTTGGCGGATACACCTTCGCCATCGGCGTGACTCCTGATACGAGTATGGATACAAACAGAACATCCGTCGTGGCTTCTCAAAGCCAGTTACTTTCCATTGTTTACCATAACGAAACTCTGCAAGCACGTATACAGGATGCCGTCTTGACAGCCCCCTTACCGGCCGATGGAAAGTGCCATTCCATAATTCTGACAGCACAACATAATTCACGAATCTCATGGCTTTTAGGTACTGCGCCAATGAATACGCCCATGCAATTAATTATTGACGGGGAAGTTCGAGCCTCCCTCATTGACCATCGCGAAATGCCCAAATCAGCGGATTTAACGGCACCAACCTATATTGGGTACAATCCGGCCGATGCCTCCGGCGATTCCAGTTTTACCGGCACCTTGTCTCGACCGCTGATTTACAACCATGCGGTAATGGTGAATCCGGGAGAGAGTCAATTCGGGATTGACCAACTATTGCAAGAGACCTGCCCTGATGCCTAAGCGAGGTCTATCCATACTGTGCCTCGCTCTACTGGTGTCCTGTACTGCTGACAATAACCCGCAGCCCAATATCCTGTTCGTAATAACCGATGATCAGTCATGGATACACACTTCCTTTACTGGTGAACCGGGTGTTGTAACGCCCCATTTTGATCGCATAGCGCGTGAGGGCGTCTACATAGACAGAGCTTATGTATCAGCACCAAGCTGCACTGCCTCCCGTTCAGCCATACTGGCCGGGCAGGATTTCTGGCGCTTGGGAAGCGCGGGTGTATTGAGGGGCAATTTTGAAAAAAGTACACTGAGCTATCAGCGAATTCTAAAAGACAATGGTTATCACACCGGATACACAGGCAAGGGATGGTCCCCCGGTGTGGTTTCGGGTGAACCGCCGGTGGGACGCCGTTACAACAGGATCCGATTCGCTGACCCATCCTCTTCTCAATTAAGCGACATTGACTATGCGGCCAACTTCACTGAATTCCTAAACGATACCGATAAAGATGAACCTTTTTCATTCTGGTTTTCTCCCTATGAGCCCCACCGCCCCTATCGCAACGTGCAACACCCTGCCGCCAGGAAAAGCGAAATTCGGGTTCCGGGATTCCTTCCCGATAACGATATGGTACGTAACGACCTGCTGAATTATTACGAAGAAATAGCCTGGCAGGATCAAGTGCTTGGAAGAATTTTGCAAGAGCTTGAAATCAGGGGCTTGTTAGAAAACACCATCATTGTCGCCACTTCAGACAATGGCATGCCATTCCCTCGGGGCAAGTCAACTAATTACGAGTTCGGGACCAGGGTTCCTTTAGCCATAAGATGGGGAAACAGAATTTCCGCTGGCCAGACCCTGGATGCCATAGTTAATCTATCAGACCTGGCACCAACTTTTCTGAATGCCGCCGGCATCCCTGTTCCAATTACTATGACCGGCAGAAATCTACTGCCACTGTTGCTCACTGATGCCTCTGATACAGATAGTTCTCACGAGGATTTCAGCTACACGATAACCGGCTTCGAACGGCATATACTAACTGCCAGAGAGGGTAATGCCACTTATCCCAGCAGGGCAATACATACCGAAAAATATGCTTATATCCAGAATTTTGCCGCATCCAGGTGGCCGGCGGGAGATCCACCGCTATATAAAGATATAGATAACAATTCACCAAGCAAAAACAGTGTATTAAAAAATGAAGTGTTCCTTGAATTGGCCGCAGGCAAGCGACCAACTGAGGAGCATTACGATTTAAATGCAGATCCCTATCAATTGGTAAACCTGGCACAGTCCCCGGAATATTCTTCAGTTTTATCAAATTTATCCGAGACCCTCATGGAAGCACTGCAACGCTCTGATGACCCGCTGTTAAGTCATGGCCCGGATAGCTTCCATGGATTGCCTTATGATGGCAAACTCGCAAATGAGCAGTAATCAATATGGCTTTGTTTAAAAAACTCAGATCCTCACCACGTTTGTCCGTCATCGTTATTGTTTATTCAATGCCCCGTCAGGCGTTGAATACAATCTACAGTTTAAGCCCGGCATACCAACAGAATGTGGGCAAAAAAGACTACGAGATTATCGTTGTAGAAAATCGTTCGAAAAACAATATGGACGAGGCCGAGCTTGCTGCAATAACCGGCAATATTCGCTACTACCTGCGAGATGAATCGTTGCCCACACCGGTCAATGCGATAAATTTTGGTGTTGACCAGGCTAAAGCAAAAAATATCTGTATTCTGGTAGATGGTGCCCGCATGGTTACCCCGAAACTGATTCACTACATGCTGCAGGCCCAGACACTTTACCCGTCACCGGTAATTTCCGCACCCGGATATCACCTGGGCAAGGAGTTGCAGCAGAATGCCGTTCTCAGTGGATACAACGAGGAGAAAGAGCAGGAATTACTTGCCCCCATTGACTGGAAGAACAATGGCTATCGATTGCTGGAAGTAAGCTGCCTCAGCGGAACCAGTAGCAACGGCTTTTTCCTTCCCATTGGTGAAAGTAATACCATCGGCACCAGCAAACATGTTTTCGACAAAGTTGGTGGTTTTAATCCCGGATTTACCGATACTGGAGGTGGCCAATGCAATCTGGATTTTTACAAACGCATTGTTGAATTGCCGGGAACACAACTGGTCTTGTTACTGGGGGAAGGCTCGTTTCACCAGTACCACGGCGGAGTTACAACCGGCAGGGACACCGGCGGTGTCAGGGATGAAATGATGCAAAGGCATTTCGACCAGTACCACTCCATTCGTGGCGAATACTACAAACCCCCGCAGGTTGAGCCAATTTATTTCGGCGAGATACCACCCGCCGGGATGAGATTCATACACCATTCGGCACAGGCGGCAAGACGAAAAAGCGGCGAGTTGCCCCACCCTGACTGGGAGGGAGAATTACGCCATAAACCGCCAACCAGGACGGAATCTGGCAAGTGAGTTAGTGACGGGAGGTTCCCAAGAATTCACGGCTATAGCCGCTTGCTTTTAGCCTTTGCTGATTTATCGCCGGCTTCAGCCGATTTGCCCAACCAGTATTTGTACTGGGCCTCATCCTTATCTACACCGTTACCCACAAAATACATTTTAGCAATCAGGGCCATGGCCCGGGGATGTCCTTTTTTTGCGTGCTGGAGCAGTGTCGGGAAGGCTTCGGCAAACTTGTTAACCCGGTACAGTTTTAAGCCATATTCATAGGTCGGCATTTCCTCGGCAACGTGCCTGGCAGGCTCTGCTCCCGGCACCTCCGGCAGACGATCTCTTTCCTGAATCAGGCCATTAAGCCGAATCACTTCACGACGCCACCGGAAAGCGCCAATACCCAGACCAACAAGTACACCGAACACCAATACAGCCAGAAGCATAATTTAAGATTTCCTCATAGATTAGAATACGATTGAACTTATGACTAATGACAGGATACTCAAAGGTTCACTAAATAATAGATATTTCCCAAAAACTTGTAAATATCTTCCGATGCGCTAGACTTTGCAGTCACTTCTCAGCGGCTCAAAATCCTGCCTTGAAAACCCTTGCCGACCTTAAACGCAATTTCGATATCGAACTCACCAATCGATGCAATGCACTGTGCCATTTTTGTCCAAGAGATGAAACGCCTCAGCAGGGATTCATGACGTTTGATACCTTTCGACAGGCAATAGCGAGAGCGGAAGAATTAAAAACCATGCCCAATATTAACACCACCGGGCAAGGTGAGCCTTTGATTCATCCAGAGATTGAAAAATTTGTAGCGTATTGCGGGAAGAAGAACATACCCCACGGCATGACAACCAATGCCTCCCTGCTTACTGAAGAAAAATCGAGTAGCTTGTTGGACGCGGGACTGAAAAAGTTAAACATCAGTGTCAGTGACCTGGAATCTACCTACGAAGATGTATATGCACTGGGTTGGGAAAATACCTTTAAAAATATACTGAACTTCGTCAGGCTGAATAATGGTCGGGCGGCTCTCACTATTAACATAGTTTCTCACGAGTACAACTTCGATAAAATTGAGAAAATGAAAGATTTCTGGCGTGGTCATGGTATTGCCGAATTCCTTGTCTTTAATCAAACAAACCGGGGTGGCGCATGCAAACACGGTAATTTTTTCTTAAACAATGACAAGTATTTTGATGAAGCAGAAGCTATATTAGGGGAAGCTAAGCTGTCGGGTATGTGTAGCGCTCCTTTTGATTATTTGTTTCTTGGTTGGAATGGGAACTACTATATCTGTTGTAATGACTACCGGAAAACGACCGTTCTCGGTAATGTCTTCGAATACGGAATCGAAGAAATAGACGTATTGAAGCGTGCAACCATGGCGAAAGGAATTCAGGCCTGTGTTGATTGCAACGTTGACCCTGTCAACAGGATTCGTGAAAAGCTGTTTGAAATCGAACACGGAATAAGTTCGAAAAAAGATCTCGACAGGGCCGTCCGCGGATTAGTGACTCATTACAGCACATTGCCGGATGAACTAAATGATCCTGACTGGAAATCCCCTCACAGAATCGGCGTCGACAATAATCTTATCGATATAAAAAATCTCGACTGATCGCCCGCCCCTGGATTCAGGCTTCCTGTTTCCTCACCCGCCGCATAGCGTCAATATGACGTCCTACATGAACATACAGCTTGCGCAAGTTAGACCGTGTCTCTTCGTCACCTTCAAATAGTAGAGACTCTAACTTCGATAATGGCCGTGAACCACCCGGCTTTTTCAACACGCCCAGGCCATAACCGTGGGTAAACGCGAAGCAGGTATTTATACCACTGAGTTCCTGCCAAAATTTTCGAACACCAAAACCTGGCATCCTGGCTTCGATATCGTGAAACAATACAATGCCACCGGGTTTAACTTTGGGATACCATGTTTCAAAATCCTCCCGCACCGCATCATAGGTATGAAGGCCATCTATATGTAATAAATCGATGCTTTCCTTATCAAACTGATTGGCAGCTTCACTAAAGCGCATGCGTAAAAGATAGCTGATACCCCGGTAATAATCCCTGGCATGATCATCAACCTGGCGAAAAATACTGTCACCGTAATTTCCGGTATGCTCATCGCCTTCCCAGGTGTCGATGGCATAAGCGATACCTTCAACATCGTTTTCTATCATGGACTGACAGAATGTAAAGAAAGAAAGACCACTATAGGTTCCAAGTTCTACCACACAAGATGGTCGTAGGGCTGCGACCAAATCATAGCCAAAGGGAAGGTGATCCATCCAGGTACTGATAACCAGGTGCCTGGGTTCAAAGTTCAGAGAAAGCGGAAGGTAGAGTGAAGACATTCAATTTTATCCTTTATGATTTTCCAACCGTAGCTCAATTGCTTTCCTGCAATGCCAATACCGACCTTTGTAAAAATGGCAGTGCAAAACGCCCTACCGGACCCAGTAAGGTAGGTCTGGCGTTTATGTCCGCTGAGACCAAAGTGTTTGTTGCGATTCCTTCCCCGGTCAGTGTTGGAAGGAAGCTCCCCTCGCCCGGTAATAGATAAAACTCGTCCATTTTCTGCCTGGCAATCTGGTAAAAATACTGATGACTCAAAGTTCGCCAGCTGACTTCCTCTGTTTCATTTAGAGCTACATGGGATTGAGAGAACAAATTTTTTCTACAGAAATAAAGTTTACTTCCCTTTGTCGTTGAAAGAAATCCGCTGTCACCGGTTGCAGAATATTTTGCCTGCCGGAAAAGTTCATACCCACTGGAATGCCAGTGGGTAGAATTCAAAAAATCTCTGTTACAGGATTCTTTTAAATCAATTTCGTAATCCGGCACCGTGATCAAACTACGGTCGGAACTGCGGGCTGCCATCAGGCTGTACTTCAATAAACGAGGTGTCACGAATAGCGGATTTCCCGCGAATATTCCCAGGTAGTCACCCCGGCAGTATTTCAATCCGGCATCAATTCCATGCCGTAACCAATTTGAGGGGGCCTCTATTTTATGGAAATGTACGTTCGGCAACGCCAACATTTTTGCGGTGTCGAGATCGTGGTTATCGTTTCCACCAATTATCACAATTTCATAGTCTGCTTCGGTAATTCCGTATTGATAAGGCAAAGTCAGCGTAAACAGCGAACAGGGCAATTGATCCAGCGCTTCAGGCCACAAAATAAGGAGTGATAACTTGGGATTAGATTCTGGCATAGGCTGATCAGAAATGTACAAATTCATGGGGCCATTCTTCCCGGCCATTTCTCTCGTAGCGCCCGAATCGTACAGCACCAGACTCGCAGGATTTTTCCAGAAACTTAATCATGGCAGGATGTAGTTTCCCCAGAAAAACCGGTTCTCGCTGCACGCCCTGATACATCTCATCTGCGATCAGGCGGTATTGCGCCTGCATGCGCGCAACAAACTCGGGCTTATCCGCCGCCCCCGACGAAGTTGCACCGCCATGATACTGATGGAATACCCCTTCTCCTATCAACAGAAACAGGCTCAGATCTGGTCGCTGGGCAAGGGTCCGGTAAAGATACAAATTCAACATTCCACCACCGCGCAAATCGAACCTTTCATCGGCGCCACCAATTTCCAGAAATGTCTGCTTTCTGACGGTGAGACAGGTGCTCTCCATGATGGTAAAGAAGAAACCCTTGCCGTTTGACTCACACAGATAACTGATATTAAAAAGTTGGTAGCCATCACGGCGCCAGTCAGCATTGTCCAGCAGCGCCCTGTCAGTCGAAAAGTCATAAGCCACACCTGACTTTTCATGCTGAGCCAGGGTTCCCAGCACGTAAGATGGCACAGAAATCAGTGGTGCCGCGCAGAGTTTAGTGGCCTGTATAATCGTGCAGACAACACCCGGAGATGCGATTCTGGCCCCGTCAATCATCAGACACAGATACTCTCCCCGAGCGACTCTCACCCCGTCATTAATCGCCGCCGCGGGAGACTCCCCAGGCTCATCGCGCAGAATGTATCGAAAATTACCCTTAAACTTTAGAATTTCATCTGCGGCAAGCACCTGATCCGATCTGTTTTCAACAATAATGACTTCGTAGTCACTCTCGTTCACATTACGCTGATAATTCACAGATAAACTGTAAACAGTATTAAGTAACTGTTCCGGCATCTTAAAACCGATAATCAGCACCGTCAGTATCGGCCTGGTATTATTAACGCTGACCTGAATAGCCATATTGATCCATTAAATCACCACAATAGTCGTCGATAATAGCCATCTCTTCGTTTGTCAGCACATCAAGGTATTGATTTTTTTCTCCATGGACTTTGATCTTAATCGACCCGGCCTTAATACTTTTTTCATTTAAAAACAGCAGAATCTCATTGATTGTATTCAGCGTATCTTTCGTCAGGTTTCCGTAGGACAATTCCAGAATTCTATGGGGAAATCCCTTCTTATACTCACTGAGAATTGTCAGACTTTCAACCCAGAAATTGATTGCACCTGTCAACTGCTGCTGCTTGAGTACTTTGCCTATTTTCAAGCTGGCGATCACATTATACGGATGGCGATGCACATGAATGAATTTCGCCTGAGGATACATGCCACTCAACAACATCAGCCCGTATACATTTTGCGGCGATTTATCAAACCACCGCTTGCCGGCCTTGTTGTTGGCTTCAAGGAAGAGGTGCATGTAATGGTCCATCAGGTATTTGCGATTGGCACCATGATTTAAAGTGTAGAAAAAAGAGAAATTATCAATGCCATCGGCTTCGCGATGCTCTTTGAACAGTGCTTTTCCTCTGTAGTTGGATGCGTATTTGTTGGTTCCAAAGGGGTCTGCCCAGCGGAAAAAATGCGTTTCCTGAGGGCAGCACAAGTTTTCATGTTGTTGCAACAAGTCCCGCAGCAGTGTGGTTCCTGACCTTACACAACCTAGAATAAAAAAGGGATTGCTATCGGTACTCATGTTTGTGGGTTATCTCTTTGGTGCGGCTATTGCCGTTAATTCGAATTACGCGACTTTACTATTTCTACGGACCGTTGCAGATCCAATAATTCCTGTCCATGTGAGGCCTCGTATTCCACTTGCAAATCCCGCACTCGCACGAGATGAATATCGATACTTTCCGCTTTTAAGAGACTGCCAAATCCTTCCACAATTTCATGTTCAGAACTCTGATGGTTCAGGATCCGGTCTAATAACCGGTCGCCCAGCTCCACCGTGTAGTGCTGCCCGTCTATGTAGTTTCGCATTCGAGTGCTGCTGTCATTTTCAGCCGGGATGCGCTCCTGGGTTAATTCGCTGTAGTCTGCAAAATCCCACAAGGGAAATGGCGTTTCCCCGGCTTCATCAGCCATCGCTATATTAATCGCTAACAGCTGCCGTTTCCATATTTCAAATTCTTCCCATAATCCTGCTACCTTGATAGCCGATAGAAATCTGGCGTGAAGCGGAGATATAACAAGTTCGACTGACACGCCGTCAACATACATCAGCGCCAGAAGATCTCCATAGGAATCAAAAGCGGACAGTTGCTCGTTGGCAAATATAAATTCTCTGGCCGGCGGGGGAAACCACCCCTCATCCAGATAATTTTGCTCAATCACTCGAAAGTTCTGCCGCTGCTCCCGGCCCTTAGCCAGGGTTTGATACCAGTTGCCCGCTCGCGTGAATTCGAAGAAGCCCGCTCCTCTTTCTTCTATAGCTGACTGACGTCTCATGGTAAGAATACTGTTCCTGGTATTCTGCCACGAAACCAGTCCCTGTAATAATGACTTACCCCTGCGAAGTGAGGCAAACGGTCGCCTGTCTCCATCTGCATCAGCATAGAATCCCTCGAACATCTCAGTGTCACGAACCTGGGTCAACGAGGGAGAAACGTTAAAGGAAAAGAAATCCAGTGTCATAACCACCTGGGACAGATCCCCCAGCAATCTGGCCTCTGAGTAAACCCTGGCTATGGTATTAATCCTGATACCAGGAATAGCGTAATTAAAGGTATTTTCAGGCAGTGCAGAATGATCCGGATTGAGCCCACCCCCGGCTCGGGATGATCCCAGAATCAGCCCGTCGGGCCGACTCGACTGTGCCCACAAAGGCTTCACCTTGTGCTGCAAAAAGAAAAACTGCGTCTTGTATCTGTTCACTCCATCAATGGCTGGGGAATCAAAAAGTAGTAAGGGATTTATCAACCAATTAAAAAAGCCGAGTAGTGTTATTAGAAACCCGAATATCGCCAGCAGTTTTAACGGATATTTTTTCATAGGTTCCCGAATCAAAATTGAAAGTATATAAACTCAGCGGCCTGATCCAGGCCGGCAACCGAAAACAATAGTAGCAAGGCAATTCCCGACGCCCATGCAAGGTTTGGTTGCCACCTGATTCGGCCCTGCCCCGAAAATATCTGTTGGCAGTTAGGTAACAACAATACCCACATGAATAAAGCGGCAAGGTAGATAAACACCAGTATCCGGATGTCACTTATTAGACCGCCAAAGATAAATGGCAAATTGGATGCTGATATCGAGAACAGATAAGCGGGAGAAAAGTTAAGGCTGTCCATGCCAACAATTGCCATGAGAATGGACATTCCGTCTGCAGTCGAGTTGGCGCGGAAAAATATCCACGACAGCATAATGGCAACCAGAGTTAGAATTCTGCCGCCTATAACCGTCGAAAAAATATTCCAGGTTTGATCAGCATTGTTCCGGGTGATATGCCGCCAGACATGATTTATAGATAAGAAAGCGCCATGCAAAAATCCCCAGAACACGAAATGCCAGTGAGCACCATGCCACAAACCTCCTAATACCATGGTAATTAATAAATTACAGTAACGCCTGAAAGTACCGCGCCTGTTGCCACCTAATGGGATGTACAGATAATCTTTCAGGAATCGTGAAAGTGTTATATGCCAGCGCCTCCAGAAGTCAATTATGCTGGTGGACTTGTAGGGAGACTCAAAATTAACTGGCAAGTTGATAGAAAACATTTTCCCCAGGCCAATGGCTATATCGCTGTAGGCCGAGAAATCAAAATAGATCTGCAAGCCAAATGCAATTACGCCCACGGTATAGTCAAGGGAACTGAATCCGACACTGCTCGCCGATTCCGCGAAAATGGGGTTGGCGAATATTGCCAGGGAATCAGCGATGATTACTTTCTTAAACAAACCAATACCGAATTGACTCAGCCCTTGTGAAAAATCAGAGCTGTTAAACCTGAACCTGGCCGAGTCAATAAGGCGCGGAAATATTTCCGTGTGGTGAACGATAGGGCCAGCAATCAGCTGCGGAAAAAACGATACAAATACACAGTATCGTAAAAAATCAATTTGCTTCACCTTGGCCTGATAGGCATCAACAAGAAACGCCACTTGCTGGAAGGTGAAGAATGAAATGGCCAGCGGTAAAACAATACGAAGGCTGCTAAATTCAGAACCTGCTATAAGACCTGCCGTGTCAATAAAAAAGTTGGCGTATTTAAAATAACCCAACAATCCCAGATTAAAAACAACGCCGATTATTAATAAATGCTTTTTAGTGCCTGCGGGAGATCCAGGATGGAGTAGAAGCTTTCCAAACCCAAAGTTAAAAACAATTGAAATCAACAATAGTATGACGTAGGCAGGATTCCACCAGCCATAAAATACTAACGAGGCAAGCAGAAGCCAGATTAGAGGCCAAACAGCTTTTTGCAACTGACACAGTAGAAAGTAGCCGATCAGGGTAACAGGCAGGAACAGAAACAGAAATTCGATAGAATTGAACAACATGACGTCAATATCTATCCTGAGAAGTCAATCTACTCACGCAGAGGCGGATCAGACAATTTTGTCTTCACCGCCTGCCGCATCCACATTGGAATCAGATTCGCCAGAAGACCGAAAAATCTATGGCTATTGAACCAGGCTAAAACTCGATAGAACCGTGTCTTTTCCACTATTACTTCTTCTTCCACAGGCGGTTCAGACAGCCAGTACTCCATGAGTTCCTCACTGGATATGTGATTAACATCGGGTGCAAGTCCTGGATGTTTATAACTTCGACTATAGGAAAACAAAGATTGAGGCTGATCCTGCCAGATTTGATGCTGAGCACGCTCACCAAAGCTGGCTCTAATAGCAAGCAAACGGTGCAACCTTTGCTCTGGCTTGCTGTCCCATTGCTCAAGCCAGGTGAAAGGTCGATTTTGCACACGTTCGGGGAACGAACCCAGGTTGGGGCACACCACCGGCAAACCAGCTTCCAATGCCGCACTCAGGGTATAGCTGTAGGTTTCCGGCCAGGTGCAGGGGAACCAGATTAAATGCGGTTCAAGTTGCTCCAGTAGATCAGGCAAATCGGCATCAATGTACTCGCCCAGGGTTGTTACTGAGTTGGAGAATTCCTTGTAGCCGAATCCCAGTAATGTGAATTCCAATGCCGCTTCGGTTTCCGCCGCGAGTTCAGATACGCTCTCCAGCACATCAGCACCTTTAATCCGACTTAAGCCGCCCAGAACAACCACCCGAAGGGCCTCACCCTCGCCCAGCGGTCGTAATTGGACCGCAGGGTACGCCTCAAGCATTTCATGGTCTGGATGGTAGGCACAGGTAATCGATAGCTCGGGATGGTACTCGTTGTAAAGTGATGCCACCATATTGCAGGGAGCAATCACTCTCTCCGCCGTGTTGAGCAGGCTGGCCCATTTACCTCGCCATTCATTGCCATCCATATCCTCTGGAAATGCAAATTCAGATACGTCAGCACAAACTTCATCGCGTATTGACTGGTCCTCACAAAAATAGCCCTGGCTATCTGCCAGGGCCGGATTTACATGGAGAAAGTAATAATCATGCAACGTGATGTCGAAAGGAACATTCAGTAAATTTAGCAGTTCTTCTACGTGATCTTCCCACCCTATAACATGGTGAATATGAATACGATTTAATGACAGGGCAAACAAAAGCGTTTTGAGCGCTCCCATCTGGTGATAGGGAATATCAAAAAGACCTTCGTTGATCACATTGGGAAACACCATTCGCATGCAATCGGTTTGTGGGACGATGATCGCGTGTTGCAAACCATCACCAGTGTAATTTGCCAACTCTACAACGTGCTTGTCAGTGCCTCCACCGAGATCATGGGAAATATGTAGCACCAAAGGAAGCTGTCTCTGACATTGTAGTACCAACTCGGCGGCATAACGCCATTTTCGCGCAGGGTCAGAGGCAATGTGTTTGGCTACCAGGGGACTGTAGTGGGGATACTTCTTGTCCAGTTTATTAATAGCCTCCTGCACCAGCGCCTTCTTTTCATCCCCAAAACTGACGCCCCCATGATGATACACATACACATCAGTGGCTAAGATATGAGTGAAATTCAGTGCTGATGCCCGCATGCAGAAATCGTTCTCTTCACCGTAACCCCGGCCAAAAGTTTCAAAGTCAAAAACGCCAACGCGATTAATACATTCTCTTTTGATGAACATGCAAAACCCGACCGCCGTTGGAATATCAACAGGCTCAGGGCTTAATTCGGCAAATGCCCTGTCGATCTCCTCAACTGATGCGGATTTATACAGTGTGTTTACTTCACAAAACACTGGCCAGCTACAGATTTCAGCGTTATTTGAGAATGGGGTAACAGTTGCGATAGTAGTGCGGCTATAGGCGCGACTAACAATTCGATCCAGCCAGTCATTGGCCACCAGTGTATCGCTGTTCAGTAACAACACGTCCCTGTCTGATCGCTGAATTCCACGGTTAACAGTGCGAATGAAACCCTGATTCTGCTCATTGATGAGCAAGGTGATTTTTCCCTGACTGGCAAAATCTGACAGCTGCTCACGTAATTCAACATCAGGGCCCGCATCAAATATAACAACTACATTTGTGACGGTTTTCAGGTATTGAAGGCTGTCACAGACGCTATTTATGCAGCCGATTGTCTCATCAACCCCGGAATATACCGGGATAATGATATCGACGGGGCGATTGTTTATTTCCAAGATTTTATCTTCGCACGACTAATTCATTTAAGGCCCAGCCAGAGCCTGACTGTACCTTCACTTCAATGGATTATGTGACATCTTTGTTACAATGAACAGCACGAGGGGAAACCGATGCACCTGTTTATTCAAACCGGTGCATCGGTTTATTTGAAGCGGATTTTCGTAAGCAATCAGCTATGGTCTGACACGAATATATTTCTGTATTTTACGTGGAGAAGGTTCGCCACCAAAAATATTACCGGCCGCATCCACGGCTACAAATTCCGCGCCATTGCCGCGGGTTGATCGTGGATCGCCCTGGGGCAATTGAATGAAGTGTTCCACCCAGCCCAACTTGGCATCGCCGATACGAATTCCCATTTCAAAACCCGGATTTTGTTCATCGTCCGATTCTGAATCAGCCACATAAATATTGCCGTGAGCGTCAAAGGAAATACCGCTGGGCCGGCCGAACTGGGTCCACTGGTTAAGATAAGTGCCGTCCTGGTCAAATAGTTGTATGCGGCTATTGGAACGGTCGCCGACAAACAAACGCCCGGAGTTATCAATGCCGAGCGTATGTAGTGCTCTAAACTCACTTGGGCCATAACCTGTCTTGCCCCATTTTTTGATAAGCTGCCCTTTGCTATTGAATTTCATCATTCGATTATTGCCGTCGGTATTATGTCCATCGGCAACGAAGATATCGCCATTGTTACCTACCACCACATCTGAGGGCGAAGTAAAATGTTTGTCACTGCTGCCTGATTTTCCGGGTGTCCCCAGTACCATCAACACTTCCCCGGTAGGACTGAACTTGATCACCTGGTGTCCACGGGTATCACCGGCAGGGATACGATCATCTCGCACCGCATCGGTCACATAAACATTGCCACTGGAATCGACGTCGATACCGTGGGGCCATATAAACATGCCACTGCCAAAACTCTCGACTACCTTACCTTCAGCATCAAACTTCAATATTGGATCCAGATCCGAATCCACGCATTCGTTGCCGAAGCGATTTCGCTCCGTGGCATCGCAGCGCATGATCGCCCAGATGTGCACACCGTCAGGGTCTACGTCGACATCACCTACTGCTCCAAAAGTACGTCCACCAGGCAATTCCGCCCAACTGTTAAGGGAGGCATAGGGGTTTGGATAGCCCTGAGCCAAGGTAACACTGGAAGCGATAAGCAGTGAAAGGCCCAGGAAGGCCGTGGTGAATCGGGGGGTTAATTTTTGCATTTCAAGTTTCCTCGCTGGTTTTTAGCGGAGCATGTCATTTTTTAGGCGTTGTTGGCAAGCTAATCGATACTTCTGAATTCGATTTGAGGATTGAAGTAGCCGATTTCCCGGAACGCCGTATCCCTCAACCCTTGTTGCCGCGCTAAACCCAACCATGGACAGGGTACTGCCGGCTACGATAGCCACAGTTTCTGATCGATATAACACTTATTTTCCACCATATTGTTCGAAAATATCGATAAGATTTGCGATCCTAGGGATCCGCCACCAGCACAATTTTATGTGCCCAGTGGGAACCGTGTAAAGAGTAATCGAATGACGGCTCAACTATAGACAAATCAAGTGATTAAGATTAGTCTCTTAAGCTGTTGAAAATGAGAATAGGAATGCCT
>JAESQX010000080.1 GCA_016764875.1 Gammaproteobacteria bacterium | reverse complement strand
TCATCGGTAAAGTCATGGTCCGACAGGGATTGCAACCAATGAAGATTGGCGGGATAGTCTACATGGAAGTCCGAGATTGCGTGAATTCTCATGGGGGCATTTGAACTGGAACAAATCCTTTCGAAAGTGCTATGGCTACATCAATAGAAAACAATCTGCGAACACTACTGCAAGACATAACAAGCTGCAAACTCTGTGCCGCCAGTCTACCGCATGAACCCAGACCCGTATTGCAAGCTGGATCAAACGCCGGAATACGCCGCTCAGTGGCACAGTAAAATCATGGGATTACTGCCAAACATTCAATGCACTCTACTGATAGAGCAGTACGCACAAAAGCATTATCCAGGGAATGGTTTTAAAACACTGACTGACCGGGTGAGGCACTGGAAAGATTTTTCCCCTGAGTATTTTGTACTCCCCCATCCGTCACCACGTAATCAAATGTGGCTGCAACGTAACCCCTGGTTCGAAAAAGAAGTTGTACCAGAATTACGACACACCGTTAACGAATTGCTTTCAATTGAAAGTTCTTTTCAACCCACGTCCGTATAAATTCCGCAAATACCAGATAGTCATCCCGACGGGGATCTGAGCTTCTCCAGGCCAGGCCAATTTCCCTTGCGACTTTTTCCCCGGTAAATTGTCTGGTCTCCAGGTTAGCGAATCCCAGAATATCTGCCTTTATCGCCAGATCCGGTAACAGGGTGACCCCGAGCCCGTTTGCCACCATCTGCACCAGAGTAAGTAGACTGGTACCCTGGTATGCCACGTCCATTTGTGTGGGTTCCAGTTTGCATGCCTCCAACGCATGATCCCTGAGACAATGTCCCTCCTCCAGCAACAGCAGTTTTTCTCCCCGCAAATTCTGCTGCCGCACGTGTTTCAGTTTCTGCAGAGGATGATGCTGAGGTAAAAGCAATACAAATTCATCACTGAAAAGTGGCTCCACATGCATTTCCGGGGTTGGATAGGGAAAAGCCATTAAAATCAGGTCAAGCTCTCCCTGCTGCAATTTCAGGAATAACTCGGCACTCAGGTCCTCTTTCAAAAACAACTTGAGCTGATCATAGCTGTTGCGTAAATCCGACAGCATTTGCGGTAATAAAAATGGACCGATAGTGGGAATCACACCCAGACGAACATCGCCGGAGAGGGTTTCATGACTCGCCTGTGCCAGGGCGACAAGATCTTCAGCATTTCCTAACAGAATTCGTGCCTGAGCCAGTAATTTTTCTCCCACCGGGGTGATCAAAACGCTTTTCTTGTTACGCTCGAAAACCATCACGCCAAGCTGAGACTCAAGTTCTTGTATCCCCGAGCTAAGAGTGGACTGGCTCACATGGCAGGCTTCTGCCGCCTTACTGAAATGCTGATGTTCGGCAACGGCACACAGGTATCTGAGCTGTTTGAAAGTAGGAATCATTGACGGCAATGTTAATCGATAAAACCGATCAACGCATTAGAAAAAATCAATTAGATTCTATAAGTGGTTTGTCGTATTGTTAGACGCACAACAGAGAATAAAGACGGCCCCAATTAACTCCATCAGAGTTAACTGAAATGTCATGTTGTTAGCTAACGAAACGTGAAAACGAATTTAAAAACCTATAGGAGAAAGATGATGTCATTGAAAGACTCAAAAACCGAAGCGAATCTGAAAGCCGCATTCGCCGGGGAATCCCAGGCTAACCGTCGCTACCTTTATTTCGCCCGAAAAGCCGATGTTGAGGGTTATAACGACGTATCCGCTTTGTTTCGTTCTACCGCAGAAGGTGAAACCGGCCATGCTCACGGCCACCTTGAGTATCTTGAAGAGATAGGCGACCCGGCAACGGGCATGCCCATTGGTGGTACTGAGGATAATCTGAAATCTGCCGTTGCGGGGGAAACGCACGAGTACACTGATATGTACCCTGGCATGGCGAAAGATGCTCGTGAGGAAGGTTTTGACGAGATCGCGGACTGGATGGAAACGCTGGCGAAAGCGGAACGCTCTCACGCCAATCGTTTTCAAAAAGCACTGGACTCTCTGGACAGCTAGATAAGAGGAGTGGTTTCTCGTTGCGTCGCCCGGTGGTGGCGCGCGGGAAATTTCTCAGGCACTACCAGATCGAGGTGAAACATGGCTACAGATAGCATTAAAGAAGGCAGCCTGGGGGCACCAACCCGGCACCCACTGAATCAGAACGAGCCGATATTCTGGGATGAGGACGACCTCAACAAAGAGTTAGAACGGGTTTATGATATTTGCCATGGCTGTCGACGCTGCGTAAGTCTGTGCAATGCCTTTCCAACCTTGTTCGACCTGGTTGATGAAAGCAAAACCATGGAAGTCGATGGAGTAGAGATTGCCGACTATAGCAAGGTGGTGGACCAGTGTTACCTGTGCGATCTGTGTTATCTCACCAAATGCCCCTATGTTCCGCCACATGAATGGAATGTGGATTTCCCTCATTTGATGCTGCGCGCCAAAGCGATCAAATTCAAAAAAGGCGACACCCGGTTGCGCGATAATTTGATCACCAGCACTGACCTGGTGGGGAAGGTAGCAACAGCGCCTCTTATTAACGCTGCTGTCAACGCCGCTAATCGAAACAGCACGCTACGCGGCCTGCTGGATAAGACATTGGAAATTCACAAAGAAGCCAGGCTGCCTGAATACGCGCGCCCTACTTTACGCAAACAAGTGGCAAATTCCGCTACCAGCCAATCGAATACACCTGATAACCCAAAGGTATTATTGTTCACTACCTGTTACTGCAATTACAACGAACCCGACGTGGGTACCAGTGTCATCAAGGTTCTGCGCCACAACGGTGTGGAAGTATCACTGATGGCCCGTGAGCACTGCTGCGGCATGCCCAGGCTTGAGCTTGGCGACTTTAAGTCGGTTACACGGTTAATGGAAAAAAACATTCCCGAGCTGTACCAGAAAGCCCAGGATGGCTACACCATAATAGCGGCCGTTCCTTCCTGCGTGCTGATGTTCAAACAGGAACTGCCACTAATGTTCCCTGATGATGAACGAGTTCAAACTGTAGCCAGGGCTTTTAACGACCCTTTTGAATACCTGTTCAAACTACACAAAGCCGGTAAGCTGAATACCCAATTCAAAAATGAACTGGGCAGCATCAGTTACCACGTCGCCTGTCACCAGCGAGTGCAAAATATTGGCCCCAAGACCAGACAGATACTGGAGTTAATTCCGGGCACTACGGTAAACAGTATTGAACGCTGCTCTGGTCACGATGGCACTTACGGCGTTAAAAAAGAAACCCTGAAATACGCCAACAAAATTGTTCAACCTATCGTGCGACAAATCAAACAAAAAGAACCGGACCACTTTGGCAGTGACTGCCCTATTGCCGGCCGACATATTGAAAGCAACCTGGATAACGGGAAGCACCATGAGCATCCTATGGAATTGCTCAGCAAAGCGTACGGATTGTAGAACTTTCAATATTGAATTCTGACATTTATATAACTGGAATTAGCATGAAAAAACTCTCCATAGGCGATTTGAAAAGTAACGAGTCGTATCAGGCTCAGCGTCCGGCATTTCGCAAAGCCATAATTGAGCACAAGGCCAATCGCCGGGTCCGGTTGGGCCCCGATATTACTTTGCATTTTGAAGATTACATGACAATGCGCTATCAGGTGCAGGAATTAATGCGGGTAGAAAACATAACCGGCACCGACGAAATACATGAGGAACTGGAAGTATACAACCCACTGATACCCGATGGTAAAAACCTCAAGGTACGTTGATGATTGAATACCCGGATGAAGATGAACGCCGTGTGCAGCTATCTAGATTAGTTGGGATTGAAAATATGATTGCAATTAAAATTAATGATTGTGACCCTGTTTACCCCATAGCCAATGAAGATTTACCACGTAGTACCGGAGAAAAAACATCCGCTGTGCATTTCTTGCGATTCGAATTTTCTGACTCAGCTATCAAAGCAGCAAAGGCGAATGCCCGGTGGTCTATCCTATGCGAACACGAGAATTATCCTCATCAGTGCGCCTCCGTTCCGGAAAGTATCAGGGAGTCTCTGGTTCGTGACTTTGATTAGGCAGGCGCTGTTATTTTAAGAAATATTTTTTACGCGCCCGACACGGCCAGAATTGTGGCAGACCCGGCTTCTTCGATAAGAAGATAGCAACAATAGCTCATCAGCCCAGTAAGTTATATTTACGTAAATATCCACGTAGTTGGTGATAGCTAAGTTTAAGTTTCTCTGCTGCTTTTTTCTGATTAAACTGGCACTGCCGCATTGCCTGCTTGATCAAATCAACTTCGAATTTTTGTACCGTCTCTTTGAAATTGAGATCTTCCCCGGCCCCCTCCTCGATAACGCGGGTTATTTTCGAAGGAGAAAAGATGACGTTCTCAGAAGGACTGGCTGATGGTGAGCCACCAATTCGATAAGGAGACTCGAAAGGATCAAATGACAGTTGTGATATTTTTTGATCCCCATGCTGATATACCGCTCGTTCAGTTACGTTTTTGAGCTCACGGATATTGCCTGGCCATTCATAACTTATAAGCAATTTTTCCACCTTTGATGTAAAACCGCAAAACAGCTCCCTTCCCATTTCATTAATCATTCCCATAGCAAAATGCTCGGCAAGTATAGGAATGTCCTCCTTTCTGGCCCTTAACGGAGGCAGGGTTATAACATCAAAAGCCAATCTATCAAGCAGATCTTCCCGAAACAAGTTTTGTTGCGCAAGCCGGGGAAGATCCTCATTGGTAGCCCCAATAATTCTCACATCAACCCTGATGGTTTCGTTACCACCAAGTCTTTCGAATTCTCCGTATTCAATAACCCTTAAAATTTTCTCTTGAACCGGAAGTGCGGTATTCGCCAATTCATCCAGAAACAAAGTACCGCCGTTCGCTCTTTCAAAATACCCTTTTCGCTGCTTTGTTGCTCCGGTGTAGGCACCCACCTCATGTCCAAAAAGCTGCGACTCAAGCAAAGTTTCACTCATGGCCGCACAATTAATCTTGAGAAAGTTCTGCTGCCAGCGCCTTGAAAGATAATGCAGGCGCGCCGCCACCAATTCTTTACCGGTACCTCTTTCGCCAACAATCAACACCGGTTTATTCAAGGGGGCAACCAGGGAAATGTGCTCCTGCATTTCCAGAAAGCTTACAGATTCCCCGATCATGCGAGCTCCAGACGGGCTGCTTTCCACTATTCCCCCTTTTGTATCAATAGGTTAGCAAGTCTAAATGCAAAAATGGCACCCTGATCATTACTCGACTCTCAGTGAGCCAGACACCCAGCTGAATTATTAATTTTCAGTGTACCTCAAAATGTTCTCATTATGGTGAATATAGCCATTTGTTAATATAATTGACCGAAGCATTAAACCAAGGCCCGGGCTATATTGCCTTATGTGCAATGTAATCAACAGCTTATGATTCTGTGCAGAGTTGGTACATTTTCTGCTAAGTATACTTCAGGCGACATCTAAAGCATTGCCGCCAACAGTATTCAATTTCTACTGCCGAGGTATGAGTAATGAGCATATTTTCAAGAATGACCGATATCATTAATTCAAACATCAGTTCGTTGCTGGACAAGGCCGAGAATCCGGAGAAAATGATTCGCATGGTGATCCAGGAAATGGAAGAAACCCTGGTGGAGGTTCGTAGCGGAACGGCAAAGATAATAGCCGAGAGGAAAACCCTGGCCCGTCGTGCGGAGCATTTGAACAGACAATCGGCTGACTGGGAAAAAAAGGCCGAGCTGGCTCTGACAAAAAACAGAGAAGATCTGGCGAAAGCCGCGCTGGTGGAGAGATCGTCTATTAGCTCCACTATCGAAATTCTCGCAAAGGACATGGCCAAGCTTGATGAAACTCTTGACAAATTAAGCAATGAAATAGAACAGCTTCAGGGCAAGCTTAACGACGCCAGGGCCCGGCAAAAAACCATTGTGATGCGCACCCGGGCAACCCAATCCCGCCTCGACATCAATATGCAATTACACAACCACACTATTGACAATGCCATGGACAAATTTGAGTATTACGAAAAGCAAATTGACATGATGGAGGGGCATATGGAAAGCGTTCATGTCGAACAAAAAGGTTTGCAAAGCGAGTTCGATGAACTTGCCCGACAGGAAAAGATTGACCAGGAACTGGAAGACTTGAAAAGCAAACTTAACAGATAGGTTGAAACCATGGGCATTTTTGAGTTCATAATTGCGTTAGTAAGCATCGTTCTGGGCTGTATTACTTTATGGATCATCATGTTTTACTCCCGTAAAGAAAAACGCTCACACAACCAGAGTTCTGATGCCAGGTACAGCTTGAACAAGCTATCAGCCATGGCCGAATCACTACAGGACCGGATTGATACACTGGAATCCATTCTCGACGCAGAAGTACCCCACTGGAGAGAGCCGAATGAGCGATCAACCGACCAAACTTCGAATTAATCGCGAAGAAAAGCGCTTTCTGGGAGTATGCGCCGGTATTGCTGATTACCTGGATATGCCAGTGCTGCTGGTTCGACTTATTTTTATTATCTGTGTTCTCACCTGGCCTACGCTGATTCTGGCTTATTTCTTTCTCTTTATTTGTCTGGACAAAAATATCACCAAGGACAAAGTGTACGAATTTTTCAGCGAGAACAATGCTTCCCAACACTTCAAGAAGTTAAACTATCGCCGCCCGATTTACCGAAACAGACGCAACAAACACATTGCGGGGGTTTGTAGTGGCATAGCAGATTATCTGGAAGTCAGGCCTATTACTGTTCGTGCCGCAGCCGTACTGTCTGTTTTTATTCTCGGCCCTTATGCCCTGCTGGCCTATGCGATCGGCTGGATTATGATGGAGCCAAACCCAGCACCGCGATTTAATGGCCACCACAAGAGAAAGCGCCCCCACAAAAGCCGTTACGCTGAACGCAGAAACCGTAAACAGAGTGGCATTTCCTCCAGTCGAATCAATGCTTCTGATTATGATTCAACATCCCCCCGCTACAACTCCGAGAAGGAAACTCCGGGTGAAATACCGGTATCCGCGAATTCTGACGACAATAGAACTGATCAATATCAGAATAATTCAGTGTCCCTGGAAGAATGTGCCGATATTTACTATACGCTGGAAACACGCATGCGTGAGATTGAAGCCTTTATGACATCGAAAAAGTTTCGCCTGCATTGCGAAATCAACCGAATTTAACACGGTGGTTTGAGTAATAAATAGCAGCATTCAAACTTCTGACTGCCAGCAACCTCCCCCCTTCCTGCTTTCCACTTTAATCTGTAGTTTTCTCCACCCTCCGAAGCCAGTAAACTAGGACGTCATGTCCGCCGATAAGTTGGCAGCGATAACACAGAGTGGATCCTTCATGAAATTTTGCCATCATTGTGGCGGTTCAGTGCTACAGCGTATTCCGGATGGAGACGAAAAGCTTCGTTATTGCTGCGACAGCTGTGACGTTATTTTCTACCAGAACCCCAAGAATATTGTTGGAACACTTCCGATATACGAGAACAAGGTGCTGCTTTGCAAACGAGCCATTGAACCTCGCTATGGAAAATGGACTTTACCTGCCGGTTTTATGGAGAACGGAGAAACAACACTGGCCGGTGCAGTTCGGGAAACATCAGAAGAAGCTGGCGCCAGAGTAATTGTCCGAGAGAACAGCCTCTATACCCTGTTTAATCTACCCTATATAAACCAGGTATACCTGTTCTTTCGAGCGGAGCTTGAAGATCTAGATTTTGATCCCGGCATTGAATCTCTGGAAGTCGCTTTGTTCAAGGAATCCGAAATCCCCTGGGATGAAATAGCGTTCCCCGTCGTTAGGAGCACGTTGGAATATTACTTTCGGGATTTAACTCGAAAACAGTACCCTGTACGCATGTTTGATATTCATTATGACGAACAGCACCGCATTAATACTCACCTTATCAGTAGTAGTCACTGATAGAACAACCGATTTCCTCAACCACGAATAATTCTAATTTGTTGATTACTCTATTTATTTTATATTGTGTCACTGCATAATAAGCGACACTAGTGCTTTAAGCGCTAAATTGCGGAACGCTATTAATTTGACTCTAACCTGATAACTGAATAGGCCGGTTCTTCGTAGGGATGAGCCTTTTTAAGCGCCTTAATTGCTCCCTGCAAGCAGGATTTCTCACAGACCAGCTCGACCTTGAACTCTTCCACAGATTCAACTTTGTTCGCTGCTCCCAGGAAAGGTGAACTTCCGGGCCCGGG